>JAOPWD010000069.1 GCA_025965875.1 Pseudonocardiales bacterium | reverse complement strand
TCGATCGCGGCACCGATCCCGAGGTCGAGCAGCCGGGGCCAGCGGCCGAGATAGGCGATGGCATCGGTGTGTCGCAGGTGTCTTCCGAGCGCTTGCCGCAAGGTGCGCCGGTAGGTTCGGGCCGGGTCGGGCGTGAACGCTGCTACGCCGGCGAGGGCCCCGGACAGGATGGCGTAGTAGATCCCTTCTCCGGTCAGCGGGTTGATCAATGACGCTGCGTCTCCGGTCAGCAGGATGGGTCCCTGTCCGACGTTGGGGCGTCCGGTCGACAACGGCAGGCGGTGTCCGCGCAGTGTTGCTGGCTCGGCCTCGGGCAGTAAGGCGTGCAGCCGTTGCATCAGGTGGGCGCGGGACGGGACCGTGCCTTGTAGGAGTTCGCCGTAGCCGACGTTGGCCAGCCCGTTGCCGATGGGAAAGACCCAGGCGTATGCGGGCCAGTGCATGGTGGTCATGGTGAGTAGCTGTTCGCGAGCGGGCCAATACTCGGCTGATGTGTAGCCGCGCACGGCGATTGCTGTGGCACCTGGGCGTGGCGGACGCGCGGACGTGTGCCGGCGAACGGCTGACTCCGCGCCGTCCGCGCCGATGATGGTCCGGGCCCGGACCTCGTCGTCGATGACTACTCCGTCCGGTGTGGTGACGACCGCGTGGACACGGTGTCGGCGCAATATCGCGCCGGCGGCGATCGCACAGTGCATGAGTCGATCGTCGAACAGCATCCGAGGCACGACGTAGGCCGGACGGGCAAAGGGTCGGACCACTTCGCTGCCACCAGGCGAGCGGAGCCGCAGTCGGGTGATCGGGTCGGTTCCGACGATCAGCGAGTCGGTGTCGACGTCGAGTTCGCGGAGGACGTCAAGAGCGTGCGGGGCGATGCCGTCACCGCAGACCTTGTCACGTGGAAACGTGGCGGCGTCGAGGATGAGCACGCGAGCGTCTGGATTGCGGCGTAGGGCGGAAAGTGCTGCTGTCGAGCCCGCGGGCCCACCGCCGACAACGACCAGATCCCAGTCGTCCATGTCAGCGCGCGAGTTGATCGACGGCGGCGGCGAAGAGTCTGGGTGCGCGAGCAGCCAAGGGTACGACCCGGTGGGCGAGGCGGGGCCGGTTGCGCGCCCAGAGCAGGCCTGCGGTGATCCACCGTGACCGGCGCGAGAGGTTCGACCAGGCCCGGTCGTAGGCGTCGGGTCGATCGGCCGTCAGGCAGGCCACGAGTTCGGAGGCTGCAGCCAGCGACAGCGCGAGCCCTTCTCCGGTGAGCGCGTCGATGTATCCGGCGGCATCGCCGACGAGCAGGATGCGTCCGGCGACACGGCGGGTGACTGGCTGGCGTAACGGGCCGGCGCCGCGGACTGTCGAGACGGGCGTCGCGCTGGCGAGGCGTTCGGCGAGTTCGGGGAACGCGGCGAGCTGGTTGTCGAAGCTGCCTCGTGCGGAGGACAGGATCGCAACGCCGATGGTGTCGCTGGAGATCGGGGTGACATAGGCCTCCGATGCTTGCGCCCAGGTGACTTCCACGTTGTCGCTCTGCGGTGCGGCGGCGTAGTGGCGGCGCAGACCCCACCGCGGCGCGTGATGGTGCGCGGCGGACAGCCCGGTCGCGTTTCGGATGGACGAGTGCAGTCCGTCGGCCGCTACGACGTAGCGAGCGGAGGTGCCGGCTACGTCGACGTAGCCGCCGTGTTGTTCGACGGCAGTCACCGTGGCTTGCCGGATCGGGATGCCTTGTTGGTGCACGGCGTCACGCAATGCGTCCTGCAGGGTCGTGCGCCGCACGCCACGACCGAGTCCGTGGCGGAACGCCGCTTCAGCGACGACGCTTCCCTGCCGGTAGGTGATCCCTCGGATGTCGTGGCCGGGCGGGTCGACGCCGAGGGCGAGTAAGGCGTGCAGCGCCCCCGGCATCAGGCCTTCGCCGCAGGCCTTGTCGATCGTGCCGCGGCGCTTTTCGCAGAGGACAACGTCCATCCCGGCGCGCGACGCGCCCAAGGCGACCGCGAGGCCGGCCGGTCCGCCGCCGACCACGATGACGTCATGCATACGCGGATGTCAGCGCGTCGTTCTCGGCACGGATCCGGACAGTGAGCAGTCCGGCGTTGAGCACGGAGAACACGATCGCGGTCAGCCATGCGGTGTGCACCAGCGGAAGGGCGAATCCCTCGACGATGACAGCAATGTAGTTCGGGTGGGAGAAGACGTTGTAGGGGCCGCCGGTTACCCGCGGCAGTCCCGGCACGACGACGATGCGCGTGTTCCACTGATGTCCGAGCGTGCGGATGCACCACCACCGCAGCGCTTGCGAGGCGATGACCAGGACGAGCATCGGCCAGCCGAGCGCCGGTATGAATGATCGATTTCCGAGCCATACCTCGAGCAGGCAGCCGGCAAGCAGACCGGTGTGCAGCACGACCATGAATGGGTAGTGCGAGAAACCGGTCTCGCGGCCGCCCTGGGCAAGGCTCCAGGAGAGGTTGCGCTTGGCCACGACCAGCTCGGCCAGCCGTTCGAGCGCGACAAGCCCGACCAGGACGGTGTACCAAATTTCGCTTACCACTGCAGGAGTACCAGTTCTGAGCAGAAGCCGGGGCCCATCGCCATCACGATTCCCCAGTCGCCCGCTTCGGCGGGTCGTTGAGCGAGGGTGTCTTGGAAGACGTGCAGGACGGATGCGGACGACAGGTTGCCGATCTTTTTGAGCGATTGCCAGGTCATCGCCAGGTCGTTGTCGTTGAGACCGAGTGTCGATTGAATGGCTTCGATGACCTTCGGTCCGCCCGGATGGCAGATCCAGCGGCCGATGTCCGTGGTCTTCAGCCCGTGCGCCGAGAGCAACTGTTCGACGTCGCCGGCGAGGTATTGCTCGACGAGCTCAGGCACTTCGGCGCCGAGCACGATCTTCATGCCGGTGCTGCCTACATCCCAGCCCATGGCGCGATCAGTGTTCGGATACAAGTGGCTCAGCGTATCGACGACCTGTGGTCCGGCGGATGCTTTCGGATGCGTCGAGCCGACGGCGACGACGGCTGCGGCCCCGTCACCGAACAGCCCTGAGGCGACCATGTTTGCCGCGCTCGGATCGCCGCGCTGCACGGTGAGCGAGCAGAGCTCGACCGACACGAGCACTGCCACCGAGTCCGGGGCGCCCAGCAGGAAGTCGTGCAGGCGGGCCACCCCGGCTGCGCCGGCCAGACATCCCAAACCCAGCATCGGCATGCGTTTTACATCCGGGCGCATGCCGATGCGTGCCGCGATCCTTGCCTCGATGGACGGGACGGCGATGCCGGTGACTGTGGTCGACACGATCAGATCGACGTCCTCCGGTTTCAGCCCCGCATCATCGAGGGCCCCGACCACGGCGTCGCTGCCCAGATCGACCGCGACCGACAAGAACGCGTCATTGGCGGCGGTGAAGCCGTCGAGGTCGGCGTACTGCTCGATCGGAAGAGCCAAGTGCCTGGTGGCGACGCGCGCGCTGCTGTGCAAGCGGTGCACCAGGGCTCGCGAATTGGTGTCGGGCAGACACATCTCGGCAAACAGCTCGGTCAGTTGATACTGGGGATACCTGTGCGGGGGAAGGACACCCCGCACCGCGGCGACAGTCGTCACCCTCCTCACCGTACGGATCGGACCTAGGCTCGGCGGATGACCAGGTCCATGGACGCAGCCAAGACAGGGCGGGGCGGGCTGGTGCGTGGCCTGGCCGGAGCATGCCATCCAGTGCCGACGGTCGCGGTCACGACCGTGTCGGCGCTGCTAGCGGCGGGAGTCGGGTTGAGCGCGGGACGGGTCGTCTTGGTCGCGGCAGCCGTCCTGACCGGGCAACTCTCGATCGGCTGGTCCAACGATCGCATCGACGCTGCCCGTGACGTGTCGAGCGGACGATCCGACAAACCGATGGCCCGCGGGCAGGTGTCACCGGCGATAGTGGCCATCGCTGCCGCGGTGGCCTTGCTGTTGACGATCGCGCTCTCCGCTCTGCTCGGACCGCTTGCGGCCGGCGCGGCGCTGACGTTGGTGGCCTCAGGATGGGCCTACAACCTAGGGCTCAAGGCCACGGTGTTCTCGGGGGTGCCGTATCTCGTCGGGTTCGGAGCATTGCCCGCCGTGCCGTACCTGGCACTGCCTGGGCACCCGTGGCCGCCGTGGTGGGCGCCCGTGACGGGTGCCCTGCTCGGCTTCGGCGCCCACTTCGCGAACGTGTTGCCCGATCTGCGCGACGACGAGGCGACCGGCGTTCGGGGACTGCCCCAACGACTCGGAGCTCGAACGGGCGTGATCGTCATGGCCACTGCGCTGGCCGGCGCGTCGGTCGTCTTGGGTTTCGGGCCGGCATCGGCATCGATGGCCTACGCGCTTGCCGCATCGGCAATCGGGATTCTCGCTGCGGCGACGACCGCGGTGGTCGCGATCCGCAACCCGGACAGCCCGGCCGCCTTCCGGATTACGCTGCTCATCGCTGTCTTCGACGTCGGGCTGCTCATCGCGATCGCTACCTGACGATCAGGCGTCCGGGTAGGTCAGATGTGCGGGAGTAGCAGTGCGTACCGCACTGACGGCGATCCAGGCACGGACCGAGGCTGGATGTGGCGGCGAGGCGTCGTCAACGCGCTTGCCGCAGGCATACGCCATCACGTTGATCTCCAGCGACGGATACTGACGAGGCCTGCTTCGATGGCGTCGCTGATCTTGCGTTTGAGCGCGCGGAGCGCATA
>JAOPWD010000035.1 GCA_025965875.1 Pseudonocardiales bacterium | reverse complement strand
GATCGACTGGAGCAGGAACGCCGCCCCGATCAGGTGGATATGCCGGTAGCCGATCAGCCACAGATGCAGGTGGATGACCGCCGAGACGGCAACCATGCCCGCGCCGAACACGATGCCGGCAACCGCCGCCGCCCGCGCCGCAGGGGTCGCCGCGCCCGGCACCGGCCGAAGCAGCAGCCGAAGCAGCCCCGAGGTTCGCTGCCTACTTGTCGCAGCCGTCGCCATCATCGGGACCGCCGTTGTTGTCCGCGTCATGATCGCCACCATTGTTCTGCGGGATGGTGCACGTCGCCGTAGAACCGGCCGACCCGGACGACCCCGGCGGAGGCGGATTTTGCTTCGCCGAAGACTTGGGATGACAGGCCGTCACCGACAACACGAACAACAGCATCAACGCTGCGAGGAAACTTCGATTGCGCATGACCTGCACTCCTTGCCTGGGATGGTCTGCCAGAGCTCGACCGCGAAAGGGCCGCCCACCGAAACATGAGCTGTTGCTCCATCCGGACATTTGTCCGGTTAACTCCGCCGACGGTTAGCCGGCTCGTATCGGGTGGCGCGTGAAGCTTCAGCGAGTACAACCCAATCCGCTTCGCCTGGACAACGAGCCACGGTCTATCGGGCCATCGGCAATTGCTATTCGCTTCGCGGTGTGCCTGTGCTCGGCCGGCTTCGCGGGCGCTACTCGCGATACGGCGCCGCGAGGGCAACCCCACCCGGGACGCTGTTGGGAATTGGGCCGGACAAGAGGGTAGCGCCGAGGGATCTCGCAGCTGCGATAGCACTTATCGGTGGCGAAGGCGCACGGACCTGATGATCTCCTTCGCAGGATCCGAAGCCTTCCGCGACGTCGCCTGCGTAGCTCGAGGAGAGTACGACGCGAGCGCCCAAACGCGATGCGGCCCCCGGATGCGGCCCGTGATCGCATGGTTGACCCGCTCAGCCTGCCAGAACCAAGCGGAGGAGCGATCGGTCGTGTTTTGTCAAGTGGTCTTGAGCAGGCGACTGGTCAGCACGATGTCGACAACGTCGGGGACGGTAGCGGTGCGGGCCCAGTCGCGCTGAAGCTCGCAGGCCAGCGACACCCAACCGATTGGCTGCGCGCCGGCCTGGACGATCCGTTCGAGACCGGCGCGGTGCGCCTCGGGTGATGTTCCTCCGACCGCGTCGACCACGGGGTAGACCTCGAAGCCTTCGCGTAGGGCGTCCAGCGCGGGAAACGTGAGGCAGACCTCCGTCCAGAGCGCAGTCATGATCAGTTTCTGGCGGCCGGTCGCCTGGACGGCACTGCGGAACTCGAGGTCTTCCCACGAGTTGATCTGTGTTCTGTCGATCTCCGGGTTATCGAACAGCACCGCCCGAAGTTCGGGAACGGTGTGCCCCTGGCCGTTCGCGACGTTAACGGTCGACAACACGATCGGTAAGTCGAACGCTTTCGCCAGCCGTGCGACTGAGACGATGTTGTCCAGCAACAAGTCGCGATCCATCGAGGTGACCGTCTGAATCTGACTCGGTTGATAGTCGATCACGACCAACGCTGCGTTCTGCGGAGTGAGCAATCGGTCAGTGACCTGGTCTCTGATCGGTTCGCTGGTCATGGTGGATCCTCTCGAAACCCGCGAGAGCATTCGCGGACGCCCTTGTCCGTCGCGTTGTGCGCAACGGCCGGCGGCCATGGTCGCCGCCCTGGCATCCAGCCTGTGCCAGTCGCCGCTACGACGTCGTCCAGGAAAACCCCAGTTCTATCCGGACGCTGACGATCGGTGGGCGACGAGGCTGACCCGTCCGCGACGGCAGCCGGCCCGGCCGCGCTGCTGGGCAGGTGTGAGGCTTCGCCAAACGACTATGGATTCCCTAGACGCTATCGCGGGTGTCACGGGCCAGGCTGGGTCGAACGGTCAGCGTCAACCAGCGTTCTGGAGCCAGACCGTCATCGTCGGCGATACCCGTCAACCGCCGAGATTCAATCGCGCGGATGCGTCCGTCTGTGCCGGCCTGTAAGGGAAACCAATGACCACACAAACCACTAGCTCGCTGCCCGACTACGCACCGGTTCCCGAATCGTCGCTCGGGCCCGCTCTCAATGAGCACGGCTATCACTTCGGCCGGGTCGAACGGAACCTGTTCTGGGTCACCGACGGCACCTACCAATCGGCCTTCCTCGCCACAGGCGACGGCGTCGTCCTCTTCGACGCACCTCCCACTATCGGCCACAACCTGCGTCGCGCTGTAGACGCCGCCACCGCCGAGGAAGGCACCACAAGCACCGTTACCCATATCGTTTACTCCCACCACCACGCCGACCACGCGGGCGCGGCCAACCTGTTCGGCGACGACGTCATCCGCATCGGCCACGAGGAGACACGGCGGCTCCTGCTGCGCGACAACGACCCGACTCGCCCCGCCCCGGAGGTCACGTTCGGCGACACCCACACATTGAAGATCGGCGGGGAGCGGGTGGAACTGGCCTTTCATGGGCCCAACCACTCCCCCGACAACATCTTCATCCACTTCCCCGACCACGACGCCCTCATGCTCATCGACATCGTCAACCCCGGCTGGGTGCCGATCTACAACTGCAACCTCAGCGAGGACATCCCCGGATACATCGACGCTCCGGCCACGGCGCTGACGTATCCGTGGAAGGCCTACATCGGCGGCCATCTCGGCCGGCTTGGCACGCGCGACGACATCGAATTGCACCAGCAGTACATCAACGACATCGTCGAGAGCTCAAAGCAAGCACTCGGCAAAGTCGACCCGACTCCGTACTACGTGAAATACGGAACGAACATGTGGGCGGCCGTGAAGGGATACCTCGCCGCCGTAACCGAACTCGCCACCGAACCGGTCGTTGCCAAGTACACCGGTGTGCTGGCCTCCGCTGACGTCGAAGAATTCACTTACAGCACCACGTTCATGATTATGCAGTCGATGCGTCTCGACCTCGGCGCCGGCTCGCAGGTCCACCCGTGACCCGCATCGGCGTCATCCTCGGAAGCACCCGCCCCGGGCGTCGAGGAGAGCCGGTCGCTCGGTGGGTGATGGACGAGGCCGGTCGGCGCACCGACGCCGAGTTCGACCTGGTTGATCTCGCCGACTACCCGCTCCCGCACCTGGACGAGCCGTTGCCCCCGAGCATGGGCCAGTACCAGAACGCGCACACCCAGGAGTGGGCGGCGACCATCGGCCGCTTCGACGGGTTCGTCTTCATCACCCCCGAGTACAACCACTCGACGTCAGGTGTCTTGAAGAACGCCATCGACTTCCTCTACGCCCAGTGGAACAACAAGGCGATGGGAGTCGTCTCCTACGGCGTCGTGGGCGGCGCCCGAGCGGCCGAACATCTCCGCCTGATCGCCGGCGAGCTGCAGATGGCCGACGTCCGGACCAACGTCACTCTCTCGTTGTTCACCGACTTCGCAAACTTCACCGAGTTCGAACCCAGCGCGCATCAGGCACAGGTGCTCGACACGCTCTTTGGCGAGGTTATCGCCTGGAGTCAGGCGCTGGCGCCACTGCGACTAGCCGCTCAAGCCGCGTAGCGACGAGCTCTCGAACTGACCGGTCCTCTCCCACGCCCGTCGGCGAAGGTGCATCGGTCTTGCTGGGAAGGAACGTTTGATCATGGCTTCAGACGCCGAGCTGGCCGCCCAAGACAAGCGACCGGCCCACGAGAACCGACTCGAGTCGACCGAGGAGACGATCGAAGAACCGCCCAGCCACCGATGGTGGGCCCTGGCGGTGATAGCGATCGCTCAACTGATGGTGGTGCTCGACGGCACCGTCATCACCATTGCGCTGCCCTCGGCGCAACGCGACCTGCATATCTCCAACGCTGATCGGCAGTGGACGATCACTGCCTACACCCTCGCGTTCGGTGGCCTGCTGCTGCTGGGCGGACGGATCGCCGACTACCTCGGCCGCAAGCGGATCTTCCTCGTCGGCCTACTCGGGTTCGCTGCGGCGTCGGCGCTCGGCGGTGCAGCGCAGAACGGCGCCACGCTCTTCGGCGCCCGGGCGCTCCAGGGCCTGTTCGCGGCGCTGCTCGCGCCCGCTGCCCTGTCACTGATCACGGTGACCTTCACCGAGGTGAAGGAACGGGCTCGGGCGTTCGCGATCTACGGCGCCATCTCGGGCGGCGGCGCCGCGATCGGCTTGATCCTGGGCGGCGCGCTGACCGAGTACGCGTCGTGGCGCTGGTGCCTGCTGATCAACGTGCCCATTGCGATTGGGGCCGTCATTGCCGGCACGATCCTGGTCACCGAGAGCAAGGCGAGCAAGCCAGCGGGCGGGAGCTCATATGACATCCCGGGCGCGATCCTCGGCACAGCCGGGCTGGTCGCCCTCGTGTACGGCTTCACCCAAGCGGCCAAGCCCGGTGTCGGCTGGCTCTCGGTCGAGACCATCAGCTATCTCGCGGGCGCCGCAATCTTGCTGGTCGCGTTCGTGCTCGTCGAGTTGCGTTCGGCGAGCCCGCTATTGCCGATGCGGGTGGTGCTCGATCGCAACCGCGGCGGCACGTATCTCGCCTCGCTGCTGGTCTTCGCCGGGCTGTTCGCGATGTTCCTGTTCCTGAGTTACTACTTCCAGTACAACCTCGGCTACAGCGCACTCAAGTCGGGCATCGCATTCCTGCCGTTCAGCGGCGGCATCATCGTCACCTCGGGCGTCGTGTCGGCCCTGCTACCGCGCACCGGACCCAAGCCACTCATGCTGATCGGGCTCGCTATGGGCGCGATCGGTCTGGCCACTTACACCTCCATCTCTGACACCAGCAGCTGGGCTGCCAGCGTTCTGCCCGGAGAGTTGCTGATGAGCGTCGGCCTGGCGCTGGTGCTGGTACCGCTCTCGAGCCTCGCGCTCACCGGGGTGAAGGACGACGACGCGGGAGTCGCAAGCGCAGTGCTCAACTCGACCCAGCAGATCGGCGGGTCCCTCGGCACGGCGTTGTTGAACACGTTCTATGCGAGTGCGGTCACCTCCTATGTCGCGGCCCATCACCTCTCACCGACCGCGTTCAATCCGCTCGCCGCGATCCACGGCTACCACGTCGCGTTCTGGATCGGCGTCGGGCTGATCGCCGCGGCGTTCGTGGCCATTCTGGTCTTGGTCAACGCCGGCAACGACGACATCACCACGCAGCCCGGCGTAGCGGCCGGCGCCTAACCCAACGATCGGAGAACTACTGATGAGCAAAGACCAGCAGCGCCAATTGGACGGCATCTTGCGCGAGGGCGGGCTCGACACCGGCGGAGATGTCCAGACACTGCGGGCCGCGTTCAACGAACTCATGGCACGAGTACCGGTAGCTCCCGATGTCCAGCAGCATCATGTAGAGATCGGCGGTGTCGGTGGCGTCGAGGTCACCATCCAGGGCACCGCGGCCGAGAAAGTGATTCTCTATTTTCACGGGGGCGTCTATGTCATCGGCACAGCGGTAGCCACAGTTCCGCTAGTGAGTGATCTGGTTCGAAGAACAGGCGCCAAGGCCATCACACTCGACTACCGACTAGCCCCCGAACACCCGTATCCGGCCGCGGTCGAAGACGCTCGGGCGGCCTATGAAGGACTACTTGCACAGGGCATCGCCCCCGGTCAGATCGCCCTCGCGGGCGAGTCGGCGGGAGGCGGGCTGGTGGTGGCAACCCTCCTCGCCTTACGGGAGGCCGGGGTGCCCCTCCCATCGTGTGGGTTCTTGATGTCGCCCTATGCGGATCTGACCCTCTCGGGCGAAACGCTGGCCGAGAAGCAGGCGCTCGACCTAGTCCTCACGCCGGATGGACTCCGTGCTCGCGTCCCGGACTATGTAGGCGGGGCCGACGCCGCTGACCCGCATATCAGCCCGATCTTCGGCGATCTCAGCGGATTGCCTCCGCTTCTCATCCAGGCGGGTTCACACGAGATCCTCCTGAGCGACGCTCTCCGGCTCGCTGGACGGGCAGCCCTCTCCGATGTCCCGGTCATCCTCGAGGTCACCCCGGGCGTCCCGCATGTGTTCCAGGGTTTTGCGGGCCTCCTCGATGAGGCCGGAGCGGCGCTCGACCGGGCATCGGACTTCTTGAAGGCTCAACTCGCCCGCTAGCCGAGCCACGTCCAAACAAGGAGACAACGATGACGAAGGACCTGGGCGTCTGGACCGCCGACGACTGTGCCTTAACAGGTGCATCGGCACCCGATACCGTGCTCGTATTCGCCTTCGTTGTCGGGCTGGCCGTCTCCGGGTCCGGTCGGGCGCAGGTATGAGACCGCCGAACGGGAACTCCGCCTCGATCGGAGCGAGAAGCGACCGTTCGCCTCCCGCTTCGCGTCATGACGCCGGCTAACCCAACCGCCGTCGACATCGAGCACGCTGGATCATTCGGAATCGGTCGATGGCGGGTCAACCGGCTCGGGTACGGCGCCATGCAGTTGGCCGGCGACAACGTCTTCGGGCCTCCTCGCGACCGTGACGAGGCCGTGCGCGTATTGCGGGCGGCGATAGACAGCGGCATCAACCACATCGACACCGCGCAGTTCTACGGGCCTGGTGTCGTCAACCAACTCATCCGCGAAGCGCTGTATCCGTACCCGGCTGATCTAGCGATCGTGAGCAAGGTAGCCGCGCGCCGTGACAACGTCGGTGCGGTCTTGCCCTACGACGAACCAGACCAGCTGCGGGCCGGCATCGAGGAGAACCTCGCGACGCTCGGTGTTGCACGTCTGGCCGCGGTGAACCTTCGGCTCATGGATGGATCGTCGCCGGGGAAGCGGTTCGACGACCAGCTGGCCGCGCTCATCTCCGCCCGCGATGAAGGCCTGATCGACGGCATCGGCCTGAGCAATGTCTCGAGAGGGCACCTGATGAGAGCGGTCGCCCAGACCGAAATCGTCTGCGTGCAGAACCTGTTCAATCTCCCGGACCAACGCTCGCTCGATGTGCTGCAGGAGTGCCGGCTGCGAGGGATCGCATTCGTGCCCTTCTGCCCCCTCGGCTGGCCACGCGACGCACGGAACGCGATCCTCACGAGCCCCGTCCTGGCCGGAATCGGCAACCGACTCGGGACGACCGCGTCGCAGATCGCACTTGCCTGGTTACTCGACCTCGCGCCGAACATCCTGCTCATTCCCGGGACACGGACGCGACTGCACCTGGCCGAGAACATCCACGCGGCCGGCGTGGTCCTCGATGACACGGCGCGAGCGGAACTGTTCGAGCGGTTCCCACCGTGAGTAATCAGCGCAGCAGGCCACCGAGCAGGAGTTCATAGAGCTCATTGGCGGTCGCCGCCCAATCGGAGTTCGGATCGATCTCCCACAGGCCAGCCAGGGCGAGAATTACCGTGTCGGGATTGAGGTCGGATCGGATGGCGCCGCTACGGGCCGCCGCGTCGAGCAACCGCCCCAGCGCTCCCACGATCTGGTCGTAGGTCTCCGCGAAGAGCGCCGTGCCGGGTCCGGTCGCGGTACGGAGGGCAGCTGCCAGACCGTGTTTGGTCATCGCGTACTGGGCCAGGCGCTGAACCCACGCGCGCAGCGCGTCGGCCGGTTCCAGCGAGTCGAGAAACTCATCGGCGCCCGCGACCAATTGCTGGACTTCGTAGCGGTACACCTCGAGCACGAGGCTTTCGCGTGTCGGGAAATGGCGGTACAAGGTGGCGTTGGCCACGCCGGCTCGAGCGGCGATCGAGTTCAGCGACACCTCGCTGGACTCGCCCAGAGCCTCTAGCGCGGCGGCCAGGATGAGCCGACGGTTCTCGGCGGCGTCTGCTCGCTGCCGAGGCGGGCGATCGGCCATCCGACACCTGCTCTTGATAAGCGGGGATCTCCGCGGTTAGTCTGGTCCGCAGACCTACCGGGGACTTCCCCGGTACGTCCTGGATTGTACGGGCGACAGGCAGCGACGCTCGCTCCGATCGAGGGGAACCGGCGTATGGCGATCCACATCGAAGTGAGCCCGGCCGAAGCCGCGGACCGCCTGGCCATCCGGGAACTGTTCGACGCCTATGCGCACTGCGCCGACCGCCGCGACGCGGAGGGGCAGAAGGCACTATTTACCGAAGACACCCGCTTCGCTGTGTTCATGGACGGCCCCGGGAGCGAACCAAGCTACGTCCTCAACGGCCGCGAGGCGCTCTCGCCGGTGTTCTCCGATCTCGATCAATACCAGTCGACGACTCACTTCAACGGCCAGAGCACTATCGTGCTCGACGGCCACCGGGCAACCGGCGAGAGCTACACGATCGCCCACCACCTGTTCACCGCAGACGGCAAACGCAAGATCATGATTGCCTCCCTGCGCTACCTCGACACCGTCGCCAAGATCGACGGGGCCTGGTATTTCGCCGAGCGCGACCTCATTCTCGACTGGAGCGAAACTCGCCCATCAAGTCAGTGACCCGAGGGGGCTCCAGTGGTGCTGCTTGGACGGAGAAACGAGTGCGAGACAGTCGACCGGCTCCTTAGCGCGACGCGCTTGGGGCACGGCGGCACGGTTGTGATCCACGGAGAGCCTGGAATTGGTAAGTCCGCTCTATTGGCCTACGCGACCGAGTCGGCCACAGGCTTCCAGGTGCTCGGCGCTGTCGGGAACGAAGCCGAGAGGGAGCTCCCCTATGCCACTGCTCAGCAGCTCTGCGCATCGAACTTGGCCACTCTTGATCAACTGCCCGCGCCGCAGCGGGATGCCCTTGACGTGGCGTTCGGACACGTCAGCGGTTCGCCGCCCGACCGACTCTTCGTAGGCCTTGCCCTCCTCGGACTGCTGTCCCAGATAGCTTCAAAGACCCCTGTCCTGTGCCTTGTTGACGACGCCCAGTGGCTTGATCACGAGTCGGCGCAAGCCTTCGCAATCGCGGCTCGTCGAGTGAGGTCGGAGCGAATCGCGTTCGTGTTCGGTGCTCGAACCGTTCCGGAGGTTCTCACGGGCTTCCCGGACCTCTCGCTTCACGGACTCGGTCCGTCGGACGCTCGCGCCCTCCTGCGCTCGGCCCTTCCAGAGCCTTTCGACGAGAGCGTTACCGAGCGCATCCTCGCCGAGACACGTGGCAATCCGCTTGCCTTGATCGAACTGCCGCGCGGGATGACAACTGTCGAGCTAGCCGGCGGATTCGCACTGCCGGCGTCGGTCCCCGTGGCGGGTCGGCTTCAGTCGAGCTTCCGACGACGGATAGCGCAGCTCCCGGAAACCTCGCGTCGCCTGCTGCTTGTGGCGGCCGCCGAGCCCACGGGCGATCCGGCACTGGTGTGGGCCGCCGCCCAGCGCCTCGGGGTCGACGAGTCCGCAGCGACCGCTGTTGAAGCCGAGGGCCTGCTACAGGTGTCGCCGCGAATCATTTTCCGCCACCCGCTTGTCCGGTCGGCCGTCTACGAGGCAGCGTCTCCGGCTGACCGACGCGACGTGCACCGAGCGCTTGCCGAGGCCACCGACCCTGCAGCCGACCCGGACCGGCGCGCCTGGCACCGCGCGCAGGCCACCTGGCATCCCGACGACGACGTGGCAGCGGAATTGGAGGTCTCGGCCGGTCGAGCCGAGGCACGCGGGGGTATTGCCGCCTCGGCCGCATTCCTGGAACGAGCAGCCGAACTCACAGTCGACCCGAAGCAGCGCGTTGCCCGAATGCTGGCGGCCGCTGAAGCCAAGCGCCAGGCCGGCGCACTCGAAGCCGCACTGGAACTCGCCGCTCGCGCCGAACGAAGTCCATTGGACGACCATCAACGCGCCCAGCTCGACGCGCTCCGGGGCGAGGTTTCGTTTGCCTCTCAACGAGGGCGTGACGCCCCGCGGCTCTTACTCGCCGCCGCCCAACGCCTCGACCTCCACGACCCCAGGCGAGCCTGGGACACCTACCTCGACGCGATGAAAGCGGCACTATTCGCTGGGAATCTAACGAATGGAGTCGACGCTCGGGATGTCGCCAGGGCAGTACTCGCCGCCCCGCAGCCACTTGAACCTCCCGCCGCGTCAGACCTGTTGCTGCAAGGTCTCGCGCTCCTGGTCGCAGAGGGACCGGTGGCCGGGACTCCGGTGGCACGGCAGGCACTCGAGAAATTTCGCGGGAATTCCATTACCACCGACGAGCGCCTGCGCTGGTCGTGGCTGGCTGGACGCACGGCGGCCTTCATCTGGGACTACGAAGCCTGGGACGCGCTCACCAACCGTCAAGTTGAAGTGGCACTCGCAACCGGGGCGCTCAGCGTTCTTCCCTTGACGCTCAGCACCACCGCGGGCGTCCAACTCTTTGCCGGGCGGCTGTCGGAGGCGGAATCCCTCTTCCAGCAGGCAGAAGCAGTGGCCGACGCGACAGATACGAGGACCGCCGCATACGCCGCAGTGCTGGTGGCTGCGTTCCGCGGTTACGAGCAGGAAGCCCGAGAATTCATAGACTCCGCCGCAACAGACTTTGCCGCCCGGGGTGAAGGCATGGGAGTGACCTTGACCCGATGCGCCTCGGCGGTGCTGGGCAATGGGCTAGCGCGATACGACGAGGCCTACATCGCGGCCCAGAGTGCGCTGGAAGACCCTTACGAGCTGTGGTTCTGGCCGTGGGCGACGGTTGAACTGATCGAAGCGGCCAGCCGAACCGCCCGGGCCGCCGAGGCCATGCCGGCTTTCGAGCGGCTGACCGAGAGCACCGCGTCGAGCGGCACGGTGTGGGGAGCTGCCGTCGAAGATCGGTGCCGCGCCCTGCTCAGCCAAGGCGCGCTCGCCGAGGGGCTGTACCGCAGCGCCATCGACCGGCTCTCACCCACGCCGTTGCGGCTGGATCTTGCCCGCACCCACCTCCTGTTCGGCGAGTGGCTGCGCCGCGAGAACCGTCCGGCGGAGGCTCGCGACCAACTGCGTGCCGCCCACACACTGTTCACCGATTTCGGCAGCGACAGCTACGCGGAGCGGGCCCGAATCGAACTGCGCGCAGCCGGGGAACGCACCCGCAAGCGGTCCCCGGACGCCCCAGGTCATCTGGCGCCTCAAGAAGCGCGCGTGGCAGAACTCGTCGCGCAGGGGGGCACCAATGCCGAGATCGCCGCACAAATGTTCATCAGCCCGAGCACGGTCGAGTACCACCTTCACAAAGTGTTTCGCAAGCTTGGAGTCAAGTCTCGGACACAGTTGGCGAAGCGAGTACTCGAGTCTGCGCAAGAGAACGAGAACGGGTAGTGATCTCGCGTTGCGCCGAGGTGTGTCGATAGCGTCATTCGCTCAGAGTTCAACCTCGCATCGGACCGATGTTCGCTGCAGCTTCACAAGCGCCGAGGGAAGTTCCGCTTCGTTGATCAGAACACCACGACGGCAGGGGTCTCTGGCGCCGGAACCCCCATGATTGCGGACACTCCCCCGTCCGAGGTGTTGCACGTTTGTTGCACGGAGCCGATTTCAGCGTCGCCGCGGGCCCGAGAATGCGGCCATCGAGACGCGGTTTCTCGGCTGTGGCGCGAACACCAGCCCCGTCGACACCGCCAAGGACGCGGCCTCGTCAGAGCCCGTTAAACGGGCGAGTGCTGTCAGCGCACCGCGAACATGTCGTGGCGAATGCTGTGCTCCGTGCCGAGTCGCAAATTGGATCTGGTGGATTTCTCGGTCTCTTGCAGCCAGCCCCGGACACCCACAGATGGCCGATCGTCAGACCTGGCAGGCGAAGCTCGACGAACTCCTCCGCGATGTTGCGTAAGAGGATCAGGCTGCGTCTGCGTCGAGGACTGGCTCGAGTGCGGCGGTGTGCGGCACGTGGACGAGGTCGATCTTGGTGTGCAGGTTTCGCACGCCGAAGTAGCTGGCTCCCACGACTATCGAGATGCCGACGAAGAGCAGCGCGCTCCACTGCAGCCACCAGGTGTCACCGGTGAGGTCGTAGATGACGGCGCGCGGCCAGAGCAGGTTCACGATCATGATCGCCTGAAAGACGACCGCAAGCAGATTGATCAGGATGCCCACTCTGCCCAAAGAGAACAGCGGCTTGCCCTCCTCGTCCACGCCCGCGGGGAACTTGTCGGTGCGCGCGTGCCGAATCCGAACGATCAGGAGCGGGAGGCAGACGCCGAAGTAGGCGAGGTACAGCATGCCGATGCACAGGCTCGCGAGCGCGGTGAAGATCGTAGTGGAGTTGACGTTCACCAGCAGCGCGATCGCGGCGCTGGCGCCGACCACGATCGACGTGACGATCGGGGTGCCGGTGCGGGGCGAGACCTTCCCGAGGTAGCGGTGGAAGGGGAACGCCTTCTCGCGCGACATCGAGTACATCATGCGTGCACCGGATGTCTGGCAGGCGAGCGTGCACGCGAACACCGCGACCGCCACGCAACACAGCAGGAGCCGGCCGAGCACGCTGCCGAGCCGATCGGAGACGACCCAGGCTAGGCCGCCGGTCGCGAGGTTTCCATCGGTGAGGCTTTTCGCGGCCATCAGCCCGGCGAGGATGAGAAGCAGACCGCCCAGTCCCGAGGTCGTCAAGGCGCGGATGATCGTCTTCGGGGTGGTCTTGCGAGGCACAAACGTCTCCTCCGACAGCTCACCGGCCGAGTCGAACCCGACCATCACGTACGCCGCCATCAGCGACGACGCGAGCCAGGCGAAAAAGTAGGTGTTGGTGCCCGTCGCCGTCGGGTCCCAACCAGTGTGATGCAGAACGACAGCCGGACCACGCTCCGACAAGGAGAACAAGATCACGACGAGGGCGATGACCGCGACGATTTCGATGGCCACGCCGACGCTTGTTGCCGCGGCCATCTGACGGATGCCGAGAACGTTCACCACGGTGGTGATAGCGAGCAGGATGACTCCCAGCACGACGGCGTTCTGCGCGCCCGTGGAGGACAGGAGCGAGGAGTCGGCGTGGTTGCCGCCCACGATTTGGAATCCGGACCAGATTGACGGGAGCACGGCCTGGATCGCGATCGCCGCGACAGCTGTCGTGAGAATCTGTCCGATGATCATGATCCATCCGGTGAACCAGCCCCAACTCGTTCCCGCGAGCCGGCTCGACCACTGGAAGATCGCGCCGGACACCGGCCATCGGCCCGCGAGTTCCGAGAAGCAGAGCGCGACGCACAGCTGGCCGGCGAACACGACGGGCCAGGTCCAGAAGAACGAGGCGCCACCGAGGAAGAAGCCCAGCCCGAAGAGCTGGAAAACGGTGGTCAGGATGGAGACGAAGGAGAACCCGGCGGCGAACGAGGCAAACACGCCGACGCCGCGGTGCAGTTCCTGCTTATACCCGAAGTCGGTGTCGACAGAACCTATAACTGCGGTCACGGAGACCTCCAAGATCTTTGGATGAATCTCCCGGGCTTTTGTCCCGCCGTGGAGCGCCAGTCCCTGACAGGCGGACCGGCACCTGTGTCTCTCGGACCAGACCCCGCGTCGCCACGCGTTGCAGACGGAACCCTAGACACGCCTCGCTTTGCGAGTCACCAACAAGTGGACGCCCCGCCCGTTACGACCGGGCGCGCGCGTCGGTTAACATCCCGTTTCCCGGACTCGTCTTGCTGGACACCACTGCTCGCCGTCGAGAACAATCCACTGCAGGAGCCGGTCATCAGCTCCCCGGACGAGGCGCGTCGTACCCGGTCTGCGACAAGACGACGCGAGGAGTGTCGACATGACCGAACACCCAGCCAATTCCATCGAAGGCGTCAACGACGAGGGCTATTGGGCGCAGCAGGCCGAAGCCCGACTGTCCGATAGGCGGTACCGAGAGGAGATCGACCGAGGCCTCACGCTCGGGCTGGAGGCGGCGCCGACGATCGTCGACCGGCGAATCTCCACCTTCGTGCGCGGCGAACTCCCGCATTTCGCGGGCGAGACCGGCACATTCCTCAAGGCTCCGTTCATGGAGGATGTCCATGACGTGGGCGACGCCGAGGTCGCGTTCTTCGGCGTCCCGCTCGACACCGGAGCGACGTACCGGCCGGGTACGCGCTTCGGCCCACAGGGCATCCGCCGCGCGACCAACCTGTTCGGCACGTATTCCTACGAACTGGGTGTCGATCTGCGGGAACAGGTGAACATGGTCGACATCGGCGACGTGTTCACGATCCCGGGAAACCTCGAGAAGTCCTTCGACCAAATCAGCCAGGCCATGGCCCACGTCGCGCAGTCCGGCGCGATGCCGGTCGTGCTGGGCGGTGACCACTCGATCGGCTTCCCAACGATCAGGGGCCTCGCCCCCTATCTTGACGGCAACGTCGGCATCATCCACTTCGACCGGCACGTCGACACCCAGGAGACCGATCTCGACGAGCGGATGCACACCACGCCGTGGTTCCATGCCACCAACATCAAGAACGCGCCGGCGACGAACCTCGTCCAGATCGGCATCGGCGGCTGGCAGGCACCCCGACCCGGCGTGCAGGTCGGTCGTGAACGCGGTACGACCGTCATCACCGTCGGCGACGTCGAGCGCACCGGATGGGAGAAAGTCGTCGAGACAGCCCTCGAGATCGCCTGGAAGGACGCCAAGGCCGTCTATCTGTCCTTCGACATCGACGTCTTCGACGCGGGTTTCGTACCTGGCACGGGCTGGCCGGAACCGGGCGGCCTGCTCCCACGCGAGGGCCTCAATATGGTGCGTGCCATTGCGAAGGAGGGACTGGCCGGAATCGAACTCGTCGAGTGCTCGCCGCCGTACGACACCTCAGAGCAGACGGCGCTTCTCTCGGCGCGAGTGATCATGGATTCCCTGGCGAGCATGGTGCAGGCCGGCAAACTCGGCCGTAGGAAAGCACTCCTCGACCGTAGGGCCTGGGGACCCTGACCTGGCTTGCTACGCGTCACCCAAACCTGCGGCGGCAGGCTCGCACAAGATCCGTCGTTCGGCGCACTGTCGGCGTCCAGTTCCACGCTTCCCGATCGATCGGTAGGCGCCGTGGTCAACCGGGTAGGCGCGAACCGCCACACCTGAATGAGACGTCAGGTCGAGTCCAGCGGCGAGGCATGGGTTGGTGCGTAGACTCCGAGAGCTCCGCCGCCAGGGAGGGTCAGCTCGGTGATCGACCCCCATCGCTCGGTTCGCAGGTCCGAGCAAATGACGCCATGTGCAGACATCCTGGCCCTAAACTCCTCGAGGTCATCACACATCAGGAACAGTTCGTGCCGGCCATTCGCTTCCGCCGGATGCACAGCTAGCTCGGCGGGCGGCAGGGCGAAGATCAGCCAATCGTGTCCGGCGTCCACGAACGGGTAGTCGAGCACATCGCGGAAGAAGGCACGGTCTGCCTCAGCGTCGGTGCTGTACAGGACCACGTGCGCACCACGAATCATGTCTCGACCCTAGATCTCCACGAGCCAGCCGTGTCACACCTGGACACCGCCGGCCAACTCACCCGCCTTGCCGCTCGGCCCCCGCGTATGAACGGGATCCAATTCCGCGCAGAGTCGCGCGCCTAGCCGTCGATCTGCGCGGCGGAAGTCCCCCGGCAGCGCGCACATAGATCGTTCTCGCGCACCGCTCGACCAAGATCAACGTAACTATCGTGCGATGAGCGGATGGCCCGATCAGGAAGTGAGGTCATGTTCTCGACACGGGAACACGGTCAGGTTGGCGCGACGATCCTCGGCGACCGCCGCCAGCGCGAGCGCGTCGTCGGTGTCGGCCGCCCGGCTGTAGGTCAGCGGTCTCATGTCCCACCGCCGGCCCCGTCGCGCACCTGTCGGATCGCGGCCCGGATGTTCGGATAGGCGGCGCAGCGGCAGATGTTGCCGCTCATGAACTCGCGGATGTCGTCCTAGGTGGCGGCGTTACCCTCCTCGATGAGCTTGACCGCGGACATGACCTGCCCCGGGGTGCAGTAGCCACACTGGAATGCGTCGTGCTGGATGAACGCCCGCTGCATGGGATGCAACTCATCGCCGCCG
>JAOPWD010000029.1 GCA_025965875.1 Pseudonocardiales bacterium | reverse complement strand
AGGGCCGCCACCAACAGCCCGGCGGCGAGCACCGCCGCCTGCTGCCACGTCAGGGCCATGTTGTGCACCCGCCCACTATGCCAAGACGAACGCCGAATGTGGCCGCCAACACGGTGGCCGAAATTCGCCGGGCTCCTCGGGGTTGCCGACACTAGGTTGGTACCGATCTCGACGGACGGAGCGTGATGACCCGCAAGAGCTGGCTGATCTTTGCGGCCATGTGCATCATCTGGGGCATCCCCTACCTGCTGATCCGGGTGGCCGTCCGTGACGTCACGCCGGGCACGCTGGTCTTCGCCCGTACCGCCATCGGCGGGCTCATCCTGCTGCCGCTGGTGCTGCGTGCCGGCGGGTTCGGCCCGGTGTTGCGGCGCTGGCGCCCGCTGATCGCGTTCACGGTCATCGAGATGGCCGTGCCGTGGTGGTTGCTGTCCGACGCCGAGACGAAGCTGTCCAGCTCGATGGCCGGGCTGCTCGTTGCCGCGGTTCCGTTGGTCGGGGTGCTGGTCGCGCGACTGTTCGGCAGCGACGACCGCGTCCAGGCCGCACGCCTGATCGGTCTGCTGCTGGGTGTCGCCGGCGTCGCGATGCTGGTCGGCCTCGACCTGGGCGACATTCACATCCCGGCCGTGCTCGAGATTGCAGCGGTCGTCGTCGGCTACGCGGTGGGGCCGGTGATCCTGGCCCGCCGGCTCGCCGATCTGCCGAGCATTCCGGTCGTGTCTGCGTCCCTGCTGCTCACGGCAATCGGGTATGTGCCGTTCGTCGTGCTGAGCCCGCCGCACAACCTGCCGGCCGAGGCCATCGGCTCGATCGTGGTGTTGGGCACGGTCTGCACGGCGCTGGCCTTCATCTTGTTCTTCGCGCTCATCAGCTCGATCGGGCCGGCCCGCGCCACGGTGATCACCTATGTCAACCCAGCGGTGGCCGTGCTGTTCGGAGTCACCCTGCTCGGCGAGCAGTTCACGCTCGGCATGGCCGTCGGCTTCCCGCTGATCCTGGCGGGCTCGGTGCTTGCCGCTCGGCGCGCCGCACAGCCCAAGTCGGCGGTGGCCGAGCCGGTGTCGGTCGCGGTCATCGACTGACCCTCAGTCGATGCGGACTTCGCCCGACGCGGTCCGGAACACCGCGGCCACGACGCCGGTGCCATCTTCGGATGGCCGCTCCCATTCGACGTCGACTCCGTCGAGCGGTTGCCGGGCCGAGGTGCCTAGGTGCTCGTCCACTGTGCGTTCGTCACCGGCGATCTCCAGCCGGGTCAGCGCCACCGTCGAGCCGCCGACTGACGGGTGGTGGTCATCATCGGTCAGCCAGTGGACGAAGAACGGCAGTTGTGGGTCTCCGGCGATGTCGTTGATGCCGATCTGCTGCCAACGCAGATCAAACCCGTCGGGCCGTCGACGGTGGCCTGCGGCGGAGGGGCGCGCCAGCCTCGTCTCGAAGGGGGCGATGTCATCGACGCGGATGGCCCAGCCCAGCCAACCGCCGCCCGCGCGGGTGCGCGACCGCACGGCTCGGCCGAACGGCGCACGGTCGACGGCCGGGTGGTCGAGGGCTTCGACCACCTCGAGGTAGCAGCCGTTGCCGAGAGCCAGGACGAAGTTTCTGGTGCCGAACGACGGGTGCAGACCGCCGTCGGTGAACCCGGCACCCAGCCTTGCTCCAAGCCGCTGCACGCAGGACGCGAGCCCCTCCGAGCCGGCCGCATAGCTGAGATGGTCCAGATGCATGACGACATGGTGACCCACCGCGGTCGAGGCGATCGGGCGGGGGCGGCTCGCTGCGCTGTGACGGTGAGTGATATGGCGCCGCCTCAGGCCGTGTACAGGTCGAGGTGGTTCGATCCGGCCGCTTCGCTGCGGGTTCCGCCGCTGTCGCGCCACGCCGCGGCGACGTCGTCCATACCTTGAACAGGCAGGCCGGCGGCCACGCGGGAGACCAGCGCACCCGCAAGGCGTCCCTTCGCGAACTTGCTCGGGTAGCTGAGCACGGCGTGGCCGCCGCGCTGGTTCGGGCTGAGCACGCGGACCGTCAGCACCCGCCGCGTCGAAGCGGCAGCGGGGCGCCACATCGCCGCGTAGTCGCCGGACCGCAGGTCGATGACCAGGCCGCGACCCAGCATCGCCGGCATGACGTCGAGCAGGGCCGCGCGCCAGAACGTGCCCGCGATGCCGAGGCCGGGCAGCGTGGCCTTGGCCGGCACCCGGTAGAGCGGTATCGGCTCGTCACCGCGCACGACACCGAACAGTCCGGAACAGACGAGGATGCTGCGACCAGCGATCCGTTGCGCAGCCGGCGCCAGGACGCCGAAGCCCAACCCGTCGTAGACGACGCCTGTGTAGCGCCGCAGGGCAGGAGTCGTGGGGGAGTCGGCCACCGCGGCGTTGGCCGCGAGCGCATCGGTGGCGACCCCCGGCGGCAGCAACAGCGCCTGGGCGGCCACCTCCGGGTCACCATTCACGAGCGCATGCAGCGCGCTCAGCGCGGCCGCTCGAGGCGCGGCGAGCACCCCACTTGCCGGGCGCCCGCTGAGCGGGCGGCCACGACCACCACGGGACTTCGTCTCGCTGGGTGGAAGCAGGATGCGCACGGCGAGCGAGGCTACCGGGCGCGCGTTGCCGTCGCCGTCCGCACCGGGAGCGCACGGACGGCGACCAGACGATCAGGCCGTTACGGCAGTCCGTTGGCCGGTGCCGTGGCCGCGGAACCGCTGTACACAGTCAGCGGCCCGTTGGAGTCGTCAGTGGTGAAGATCGACCCCGTGGGCGTCGCCACGCCACCCTTGATGACGGCGACCTGAGTGCCCGCGAAGCCGGAGTGATCCGAGGCCGAGAAGCGGAATGGGGTCAGACCCGGGCCGGTGAAGCCACCCTTCTCTACCGCGGCGGTCAGCGAGCCTCGGTTGAGTGTCTTGCCTGCCGCTTTGACTGCCTGGAGGAACGTGTACGCCACGCTCATCCCATACAGGACGTTGCCGTCGAAGGGCACGTTGTTGTTGTACTTCTGGTTGACCGTCTGGAACAGCTTGATCCAACTGTTGGAGGCATCGGTCGGGATCGGTAGGTATGAGTCCGACACCATGCCTTCGAGCAGCGGCACCGTGGCCTCCTTGAGGAAGCCCGTCAGCGTGACGATGTCCGAGCCGACGTTGGACACGACGAACTGCGGGTGAAACCCCAACTTCGCCGCGGTACCGAGTTCGAGCGCCGTGAAACCCGGAACCGTGAACGACACGACAACCTGGCAGCCGGCCGACTTCAGCGCGGCGACCTGGGGGCCGACGTTCGTGTTGGTCGGCGTGTAGGTCTGCTTGCTCGCCAGCGCGGTCGAGCCGAGGACGGCCTCGACCCCCTGCACTCCATCGGTGCCGAAGTCGTCGCCCTGTCCGAAGCTGCAGACCTTCTTGCCGGCAAAGGTTTTCTTCACGTAGTCGCCGAGGATCTTGCCCTCCACGGTGTAGTCGGGCTGCCAGCCGAACGTGGTCGGGTACTTCGCCGGCTGATTCCAGCTGCGGCTACCCGACGCGACGAACAGGTCGGGGACCTTGTTGGTCTTGATGAAGTCCAGCACGGCGGTGTGCGTCGGAGTACCGAGCGAGCCGAGCAGCGCGAAGACCTTGTCCTGCAACACCAACTGGCGGGTCTTGGTCGCAGTGTTCGCCGGGTTGTAGCCGTCGTCGAGAACCTTCAGGGTGACCTTGCGGCCGTTCACCCCGCCTTGCTCGTTCGCGTACTTGAAGTAGGCCGTCATCGCGGCGCTGATCTTCGAGTACCCGGGCGCGGCCGGACCGGTCAGCGGCTGGGTCGTCCCGACCAGGATGGAGTCCTTGGTGACACCGGGCGCGCTCGTGTCGCCGGCGGCGTTGCCCCCGCTCTTGGTCTTGGTGCTGCCGCACGCCATGAGCCCGACGAGGGCTATCGCGGTCACTGCGGCGACGACGCGGGTGCGCCGCCTGTGGGTGCCTGTCATTGCTGACCTCCTGAGGGTGGGGGAGAACTCGAATGTTGTGCGATTGCGGCCGCAAACGGCTCGGGGCGGCCACGCCGAAGCCGATCGACGGGCGCCACGCCGGCCAAGCGGCGTAGCAGACCCTGGATGCCGCCCGGCAGGATGAGCATGACGAGCACGAGCAACAGCCCGAACGCAGCGTTGGGCAGGTTGTCGTGCAGTTTCTGCGCCGACGCGGCCGAGAGCCCCAGGTCGTCGACGAAGCCGCGCAACACAATGCCGAGGTAGACGACGATGATCGAGCCCCACACCGCTCCGGCCAGGCTGCCCAGCCCGCCGATGACAACCGCCGAGAGCAGGGCGAGCGAGAGAGTGAGGTCGAACGAGCCTGGTGATGCGGTCTGCAGCGACACGGCAAACACGCCACCGCCCAAGCCGGCGGCGACGCCGCTGACGGTGAACGCGAGAATCTGCACCCGCGGCACCGACAGCCCGGACAACTGCGCGGCAACCTCATCGTCTCGGACGGCGCGGAAGTGGCGCCCGATCGCGGACCGGTTCAGGTTGGCCAGGAAGAACAGGACGATCAGCGCGGCGCCGAGGCTGATCCAGGCCTGCCAGCGTTCGACGGCGAAGTTCGCTCCGAGCGAGGCCGGCGGCGGGTCGAAGGGCACGGACAGCCCCTGATCGCCCTTGAAGACACTGGTGAAACGCGACGTGAGCGCCGGCAGCGCCACCCCGAGCGCCAGCGTCACGCCGGCGAGGTAGGGACCCCTCAGGCGGGCAGCCGCGACGCCGACGACTGCCGCGGCGACGCCGGTGACCGCGGCCCCGGCCAGCAGCGAGAGCGGCAGCACCCACAAGCCCGTGATCGCCCGGTCGCTGAACCGGATCTGCAGCAGCGCGACCGTGTAGCCGCCGATAGCCATGAGCGCCGCGTGTCCAAGCGAGATCTGGCCGTTCAGACCGGTCAGGACGGTGAGCCCCGCCGCGGTGCACACGTACGCGCCCAGGCCGGCCAGTTCGTAGTTGTGAAAAGTCGACAGCGACCCGGTCAGCAGCACCAATGCGAGTGCGCCCAGCGCCAGCAGCACCAGATGCCGGACCAAGGTCGATCGGAGCAGCGCCATCGTCAAACCCGCCGCACCTGGCTGCCGCTGAACAGCCCGGTCGGTCGAAGCAGCAGCACGACGACGAGCAGGACGAGCGCGGCCAGCGGCGTGATGTCACTGCCGATATACCCGCTGGCGTAAGACAGAGCAAGCCCGGTCAGCACCCCGCCGACCACGGCTCCGACCGGGCTTTCCAGACCGCCCACGACCGCCCCGGTGAAGCCGAGGATGAACACGCCGTCCATCGCCTGCGGGAACAGACCCAGGCCGGTCGGGATCACCAGCATGGCCGCGAGCGCGCCCACCAGTCCGGACAATGCCCACCCGAGGGTGAGCAGGCGACCCACCCGCACCCCGAGTAGGCGCGCGACCTCCGGCGCGAACGCGGCGGCGCGCATCCGCAGCCCTTGTGGCGTGCGGGTGAGCAGCACGGCGATCACCAGCATCAGCACGAGGACTGAGCCGACCGTGAAGACATCCTGCTTGGAGAACAACGCGGTCGAGCCGACCGAGTACGCGCGGGTGCTGTAGGCCGCCGGGAAACCCCTGTTCGCCGAGCCGTACAGCATCCCCATCACGGCCTCGATGAGGATCAGCAGGCCGACGCCGATGACGATCGTGTTCAGCGGCGGCATGCGGTCAGCACCGCGGAACGCCACTCGTTCGACGACCGCGCCGAGAACGAACCCGGCCGCCAATGCGGCGCCGAAGCCGATCCAGTACGAGCCCGTCCAGTCGCTGACCGACAGCGCGACGTACGCGGTCGCCACTGCCATCGCTCCCTGCGCGAAATTGAGCACCCGGGTCGTGCGCCAGATCAGCACCAGCGCCAGCGCGAGGGCCGCATAGACCGCGCCGAAGGACAGTCCGTTGAACGTGAGGAAGATGAACCGGCTCATGGCTCAGAACCCCAAGTAGGCATGTCGTAGCCCTTCGTCGGCCTGCAGGTCCGCCGCCTTGCCGCGCGCGACGACGCGCCCGAGCGACACCACCACGCCCTCGTCGGCGATCGCGAGCGCACTGTGCACGTTCTGCTCGACGAGCAGCACCGCCATCCCGCTCGCGTCGCGCAACGTCCGCAGCAGCGCCATGATCGACGCCGCGACGACCGGCGCGAGACCGAGCGAGGGCTCGTCCAGCAGCAGAAATTTCGGTCGCGCGACCAGCGCCCGGCCGAGCGCAAGCATCTGCCGCTCTCCGCCGGAGAGCTGATGACCGTGGTAGCCGCGCCGTCGCGCGAGCGGCTCGAACAGGTCGTACACCTCGGCGATCGCGGCGTCGGTCTCGCGGCGAGCGCCGGCGCCCTTGCGCCACAGCCCACCGAGTCGAAGGTTCTCCTGGACGGTCAGTTCTCCGATCACCCCGCGCCCTTCCGGGACGTGCGCAACGCCGAGCATGACCCGCCGTTCTACGGGCAGCCCGATCAGGTCACGGCCGGTGAGATCGATACGCCCCGCCGACGGGCGCAGCAGTCCGGACAGCGTGCGCAGCAGCGTTGTCTTCCCCGCGCCATTGGCGCCCAGCACGGCGGTGATCGTCCCAGGCGCGAGGCGCAGGTCCACGTCGTGCAGCACCGGCGCGGCACCGTAGCCGGCACACAGCCCCTCGACCTCGAGCAGCTCGGTCACGGCGTCGCTCGCAGTTCGGCCTCGGCGGGCACGTCGGTGCCCAGGTAGGCCGCGGCGACCACCGGATCGCTACGGACGTCGTCCGGGGTGCCGGAGGCGACCAACCGACCGAAGTCGAGGACGACGACCTGGTCGCAGACGCTCATGACCAGGTCCATGTGGTGCTCGACGAGCAGCACCGAACACGGCCACTCGCCGGCCTCGGGCAGGCCACGGATCAGCCCGGCCAAGTGGGTCATGTCCTCCGCGCCCAACCCGCCGGCTGGCTCGTCCAGCAGGAGCAATCGAGGACGACTGATCAGCGCGCGGGCGAGCGACACCCGTTTCTGCACCGGGTAGGGCAGCGTGCCCGGCAACCGGTTCGCTGCGTCGGCGACGTCGAGCCGACGCAGCCAGTCGAGCGCCTCGTCGCGCAGGCGTTGCTCGTCGCGGTCACTGCGGGGCAGCGCGAAGAGTGCGCTGGCGAAGCCGGCCTTACGGGCGCGGGCAGCGCCGACCATGACGTTCTCGAGCGCGGTCAGTCGCTCGAACAGGCCGACGCTCTGCAGGGTGCGGGCGATACCCGCCCGTACCAGCCGGTCCGGACGCGGCCGCAGCGTTTTGCCTTGCCAGGTAAGGGATCCCGATGTCGGGCGGACGAAGCCGCAGATGACGTTGAACAGCGTGGTCTTCCCGGAGCCGTTCGGCCCGATGACACCCACGACGTGGCCCTGTGCCACCTCGAACGAGACGTCATCGAGCGCAGTCAGCCCGCCGAAGCGCACGGTGACGCCCTGCACTGACAGGCGGGATTCGGGCGCGGGGGAGTTCATGCGGCGCGACGGCTAGTCGACATGGCACGCACCATCGGGATTCGACGGGTGACCGGGCATGACCGACCTCCGTGCAACACACTGTCGCGACGTTGCATCCTCGTGACGCGCCGATGGGTTGTCAAGGTTGCCTCCTCCGGCGCCGGGGCGGCTCGTTCGCGACGTCGTACCCGAGCAGCGCCGCGATCGCCGTTCTCGCCTTCGCTGCGTCCGGCGGCTCTCCGGTGATCAGGTCGGTGTAGATGAACGACTCCGAGATCCGCATGATCAGGTAGGCCAGGTCGGGCAGCGGGAGCGGGTGCGGCAGGTGCCCGCGGTCCTGCTCCTCGCGCAGCAGGACCTCGACGAGCTCGACCATCCGATGCTGGACGACGCTCGCCTTCGTCGTCAGCAGGCGAAGGGCGCGCTCAGTCTCGCGCCGCAGATAATCGCGGAAGTACGGCGCGTCGATGAGCGCCTGGACGAACGTGCCCAGCGCGTCGACGACGCGCTGCGGACCCGACCCGGTAGCCCGCCGCACCGAATCGGCAAACGTCCGTTCGCCGAGCGACACCAAGATCTCGGCGAGCAGCTGATCCCGGTTACCGACCCACCGGAACAGGGTGGTGCGGTCGACGCCGAGATCGGCGGCGAGCCGTTGCATGTCGAGGCGCTCACCTGCGATGAACGTTCGGCGCCCAAGCCGGAAGGCGGTTACGGCGTCAGGACGCGAGTCGGTCGGGCGGCTCACACCGGCGAATATAGGGCGCCGCGACGCAACAGATCAAGCATCTGTTGCAGGACGACCCGGGGGTGCCAACGCTGGGTGGCCGTGATTATTCGGGTCGCGGCAGCAGGTCGCGCAGAGTCGGCCACGCGCTCGCGAAGCCGCTGTGCAGCGGCAGAGTGCCGACCTCGTCGATCGCCCACCAGCGCACGTCGGTGCTCTCGGCATTGGCCACGCGCGGCTCGA
>JAOPWD010000515.1 GCA_025965875.1 Pseudonocardiales bacterium | reverse complement strand
TCGTATCCCTTCGTGGGCGAGACGTAGATCTTGATCGGAGGCCGGCTTTGTGCGCCCGCGGCGTGCGCTGGTGCTGCGATCAGGACCGGCGAGGCGGCTGCCAGCAAGGCGAAAGCGCCGGTTGCCGCGCGCGCGAGGCGCGAGCCGCGACGAGCGACGCGTTCTGTCAACGATCTGCGAGGCATTCTTCATCCAATCGATCGGCCGGATGACTGCATGGCGAACTAGAGCGCCGGCGGTGCCGGCCCTCCTGGTGCGTTGGCGTGCCTATGAAGCGGTGGTATCTCGTTCCGGACGTTCAGCGACCGCGGCGTCCGTTCGGCTGCCGGTGCCACCGCGGTCAGTTGTTCCAATTCGCGGTCCGACGTTGAACAGGCGGTCGCGTATCTTGCGCTCGAATTGATGCCGGGTGGTGTCGATATGTTCGATCATCAGGTGCGCGGCCCGGTCCGAGTCACCGTCGGCGATCGCGTCCGCGATCGCGAGGTGTTGCTGCCCGGCGACTTCGAGCGATCCCGGCACGTCACCGTGGAACAACAGAACGTCCGATTGCGCGGCCAAGCGACGGACGTTGGCCACTGAAGCCTGCAAGAACACGTTGTGCGCGGCAATGCTGATGCCGTCATGAAACGAGGCGTCGGTTCCGGCGAACGACTCGGCGTCGCTTTGCTTCCCGGCCGCCAGTGAAGCAGCGGCGGCCTGACGGATGGCGCGGACCTCCGGCGGGGTCGCCAACGACGCACTCCTTCTCGCCGTTTCGGCCTCGATCAGCTGGCGGTAGTCCAGCAGCATCAGGACGTGGTCCATGCTGGTCGGCTGGTAATGGGCGAGCTCGTCGCTCGAGAGCACTCCCGATGACGCGGCAACGAAGATGCCGGCGCCCTTCCGAACGCTCACTCGTCCCAGAGCAGCGAGAGTCTTCAGCGCCTCGCGGGTGACGTTGCGCGTCGCTCCGAGCAACTCGGCGAGGCCCTGTTCGGTAGGGAGGCGGTCGCCTGGCCGCAGGTCCTGCTCGGCGATGAAGTTGAGTACTTGCTCGGCGACGACTTCGTAGCCGGGACGGTAGCGCTCTGGAGTGTCGTCGGCTGCTGTGCGGCCGTCGTCCGGAGAGGTCACTGCACCCCATCCCTTCAGCGATAAGTCAGATCCTTAGCGTCGACAACTATGGCACCTCAGTAACGAGAATGGAAGAATCAGATTAATTTTTGTTGCGTGAGAGCTCGCCGGGCGTACGCATGGCGCAATGTTCGGCGGTCATGAGCCAGTTCCCCGCTATGCCTGCGTGCGCGTGTGCTTGCTGGGCTCTGAATAGATCAGATTCTTGATGGACACGAAGCGTCGATCGCGTCTGCCCGGTCATGGCCGCGCACGGCGCATCACCGCTCCGGAGCGGACAGCGCTCGGACTCCGAACTCAGCTCCGTGCGGTCATTGCCTGTTGCATCGTGCGTACGACCACGCCTGCGGGCGCACCGGCCGGGTGACCCGCGGCCTGCAGCCAGGTCAGGAACTGCGCCAGGACGGTGTCCTGGATCGGGCCGTAGGACGACATGCAATGGGCGTAGTCCGCGGATCGGATGTGGCACACGTTGTGGAAGGTGATGGGCAGCCAGTCGCCGCCCCGCCGAGCGGCCGCGGTCACAAACGACTGCAGGGCCGACAACTTGATCGGACTGGCCCCGTCGACCGCAATTGTGCGTACCGCATAGGGGTCCTTCGGCGGCAGGGACTCGGTGTACGGAGGACCCGGCGTGATGTTGGACCGCGAGACGCCACCGCCCTGCCGCGCATTGGTGAATCCGCAGCCCTTGACTACGTCTTCTAACGTCGAGTTGTAGGTGCCGAAGGGGTAGGCAAAGGACGTCGGGTTGTAGATGCCTTCACTGATCATGTCCTGCCGGGAGCCACATATCTCAACGGAGATCTCCGGCCCTCGGAGCTGCGTGAGGTACGGATGGCTGATGGTGTGCGACCCGATGTCGTCGCCCTGGTCCTGCAGCGCCCGCAGCTGAGCCCAGGACATGCAGCACCGGAAAGGAAGATTGGAGTCGGCGGTGATCACGTAGAACGTCGCGTTCATGTGGTGCGCGCGCAGCAGCGGCGCCGCATACAGCCACTGGTTCTGATACGCGTCATCGAAGGTCAGGGAGATCACGGTCCCAGCCCGAACGGGCCCCGCGGTCGCAGCCTTGGTGGGCGGTGCCGACGCATGGTCCGTCCCGCACGCTGCCAGCGCGAACGCTGCCGTCAGCCAAATCACCCACGCGCGCCTGCCGCGCAGCTCTCGTGCCATTCGGTCCCTCGCCTCCGTCACTCGTAGTGGGCCTGGCTCGCCGCAGTTCAGTTAGGGGTCCGGCGAGCCAGGCGCTGGGCGGCGCCGTCGCGGTGTCAGCCCAGGACAACCAAGGCATCGTCGGCATAGAACGCGGTCGCACTGGCGGCCACCGCGTTGACGGAGGCGTTGAAGTCGAGTGCGGTCACGCCCGGTTGCAGCGGGGAGTAGCGCACCGTTATCTGCTGCCAGCCGGTCGTGAGCCTGATGGCCGACGACGCTGTTCCGACTGGCGTCGCCCCGTTCAACTCCTGCACCTGCCAGGTCAGCGTCGCGCCGGCGGCGGCTCCCCTCACCCACAGTGACGCCGTGTACGTCCCCGCCGCCGTCCGGGCGATCCAGTTGGGCGAGTCGGTCAGGGTGCAGGTTCTGGCCGTAATGCCGGTGTTCTGGATCCGGCCGGACCACAGCCCGCTGTGACCGCTGAGTTGGCGGGTCAGGGAGACGCCGGTGCTGCCGGCGGCCCAGCCCGTGGTGTTGGACTCGAAGCCCGGGTTGGCCACCAGGTTGCTCTGCGAGATCACCTGCTTGGTGGCCGTGCCGGTCAGGCCCGCCGTATCTCGCACGGTGACGGTGAGGGTGAACGTACCAACGCTCGTATAACTGTGTGTCCTGGTGTTCGCCGTCGTCGTTACCGCCGCGGTGCCGTCGCCGAAGTTGTAGGTGTAGTTGGCGATCGGCGTCGGGTCGGTATCCGTCGACCCGGACGCATTGGCGGTGACCGAGAGGGGCGCCAGCCCGGCGGACGGTGTCACCGTCAGCACCGCGACCGGCGGGGCATCCGGGCCGACCGCGATGGCACGGCTGTTGGTGACCTCCACATTGCCGGCCGTGTCCCAGGACCGGAACTTGACGGTGGCCGAGGACGTCATCGCGAACGGTGCCGTGTAGGTGGGACTGGTCAATGACGGATCGCTGCCGTCCGTGGTGTAGTGGGTAGTCGTGACGCCCGACCCGCCTGCGCCATCGGTGGAGGTGAACGACACCGTGACTGTGTTGATGTAGGACGCGGCACAGGCCGTGTTGTTACAGCTGATCGTGGTCGTGGGCGCGCGCGAGTCGATCTGGATCAGTTGCGACTTGACCGGTTCGGCATTCCCGCTCTTGTCGACGGAGAAGTATTTCAGCGTCGATGTACTAGCGACGGTGATGGGCGCCGTGTAGACAGTGCTCGCCGTCGTGGGCGTGGTGCCGTTGGTTGTGTAGTAGGTCTTGTTGACACCCGAGCCGCCGAAGTTGTCAGTCGGCAACAGGGTCGCCTGCACGGTGTTGGGGTACCAGCCAGGCGAGCAGGCCGCGCCGTTGCAGGCGGCGGTGGTTACCGGTGCCGTGGTGTCCGGCTTGGCCGGGCCGCCGTGGCAGGTAGCCGTGCCCGCGTCGGTGAACGTCCCCTCGTCGGGCACGAACTTCCAGTCGTACGAGGTGCCGTGCAGGGTCATCCGCATGACGCCGTGCGTCGTGGCGTCGAGTACTTCGGTCGTCGCCCCAGCGGCGCCAGGCGTGTCGAGGCCCTGCCCGCCGGTGCCCACGATGAACTCACGGATACCGTGCGCCGGGTCCGGAGCACCCGCCGCGTTCGTCTGGGCGAAGCGCTCGTACCAGTGCGAGTCGCCGTTGAGGGTGAGGTCCACGCCGCCGTTGTAGAGGTCCTGCCAGAGCGGCTGGTAGATCGGGTCGCCGCCGGTAGTGCCGTTCGAGGCCCACCTCGGGTTCTGGAAATAGGCGAGCGTGCACGACTTGGTGTTCGCAGCCAGATCCTGCTGCAGCCACAGGTCTTGTGCCGAGCCAGTTGCACACGTCGAAGGGTCGTCGCCGCATGGCGCGGTGTTCAGCGCGACGAGGTGCCATTGACCGAGGTTGTAGCTGTAGTTCTGTAACGCGCAGGAGGCGGCCGGCCCGGGTGGGCACTTGGCCGTCGCCGTGTCCGAGGCCGAAGGGTTCGCGATCGTCGACGTCGACGACGACGGGCCGGGCTTCGACCCCGGGCGTG
>JAOPWD010000280.1 GCA_025965875.1 Pseudonocardiales bacterium | reverse complement strand
TCGATCATTCTTTGGCAGCAAGGCCTCTCGTAAACGAACGCGAACTGGGCCATCATCACCGATGGCTCAGACGTCCCGGGCCGGCGGCGGCACGCATGTTCCTTGCAGCAGGCCAACAGCCATTTTGAGACACGAGATGCTACGGCGACACCAATCGGACCACTCACGCTGCGGGTGAACATCACCGGCGGAGCGGTGTGCCAGGCGGGTTGGCCAAAGCAACGGTCGCCAGAAACGCGCCGGCAACAAGGTGACTAACGCGTGACATGTTTCTTGCCTGGGATTGGTGCCTGGCCTACGTTTTGCGGCGTTGGTGCTACACGGTTGCGCTCAGATCGGGCGGGCAAGGGCGAGGGTTGCGCGACGCCGGAGCGCAACGGTCTGGTAAGCCAGCAGCGGCAGCCAGACCCTCGAACTGACCTCGCAGGCATTACGCGATCGGGGGAACCCAATGAGTTCACGAACATCACGCCGCCGTCACGCCGCTGTCGGCGGCATGGCCCTGCTGGCCGTCAGCGCCGCCGTGGTCGTGCCGGCCTCACCGGCACTCGCCAAGCCGAGGGCGGCGACGATCACCCAAATTATCGCTAGTCTCGCCGCGCCACGGGGGATCACGTTCGACGGTCAGGGCAGCATGTACATCGCCGAATCCGGGATCGCGGGCGCGGGCCCGGTAGGAATGACGCATACCGGGAAGGTCAGCAAGTACGCCCGAGGGCACACCCGTCCGTCGTGGAGCGTGGGCTTCAACTCCCTCTACGTCACCGGGGACCCCGCCGCACCACCCGACATCCTGGGCCCAGCCGGCATCAGCGCCGCCGGATGTTCAAAGCACAGCGAGGGTGAGCACCAGGTCTGTCAGGTGCAGATGATCACCTCAGAGTCGACACCGGGCATCCTGGCGGCAACCGGCGGTGCGGTCAATGATCCGCAGGCAGGGCACCTGTTCCGCCTGAACGCGGCCACCGGTGCCGTGACGGACAAGGCCGACGTCGGCTCGCAGCAGTACGCGTTCACCGCCGCGCACCCCGACCTGTTCCCCGACGACTTCCCGGACTCCAACCCCTACGGCGTGCTCGTCACCAAGGTAAAGCACCACACCAGGACCTTTGTCGCCGACGCGGGCGCGAACACGATCAGCGAAGTCATGCGCAACGGGACGACGCGCATCATCGCCTACATACCCAACGAGTCGGGTCCGCCGTTCCGCGACGCGACACCGACCTGTATCGCCCGAGGGCCCGACGGCTACCTCTACGTCGGCACGCTGAACTTCGTCGCCAACCTCTTCGTCCCGGGCACTAACGGTAATAAATCCAATGTGTGGCGGGTGAACCCCAACGCCAACTACCCCACCGCCCCCAAACTCTGGGCTACCGGACTGACGACTATCACCGCGTGCACCTTCGACCGGGCAGGGAACTTCTGGGCAACCGAAATGTTCCAGGGCGGCATCGCCGCGAAGCCACCTGGTGACATCGTCAAGATCCCCTTCGCCCACCCCGCCCACCACACCCGCATCGGCTTCGGCCGGCTGCCGGTACCCGGCGGCATCGCCCAGGGACCAGACGGCGCCATGTACGTCACGGTCGGCTCATCCGCTCCCGGCGTCTCAGGCGCGGTCATGCGAGTCGCCGTCCACCGAGGAGACGACGACTAGGACTCATCCCCGCCGGGGCGGATCCGAGCAAGCCGCCCCGGCGCCCCGGCGCTCAAGCCCGCGCACGTACTAGCCGAGGTCAATCTCGGCTCATCGCCGTTCGTGTAGCAGCGCCGCGGTTAGCGTCGTGTGCACGAAGATCTCTGACCGCGCCTTGACTCAATGCAGGGTTTCATCGGCCGTCTTGACCAGCGGTAGGCCATCCAGGCTAATGGCGCTGTCCTGCATGTCCCCCGGCATTTGCAGCCCATCGGAATTCGGGTCGTCGCGTTCGTGGAATCGGTGGGACGATCGGGATTGCGAGCGTTCGCCGTGTCATTTGGTCGGGCGCGGGAGGACGACGAGGATGGTTGTTCACGAGCTGAGAGCCCTCCATCCACATGGGCCATGTCCCCGAGATGCTCGCCGGCGATGAGCGGTTCGTCGAGCGGAGAGTCCGCCGCGTCGGGACCTTCTGCCAGCCGCGCCAGGGATGTGCCGGGTCGGCTGCCGCGACCACGGACGAGTTTCGTGGGGCGGGAGAAGGAACTCGCCGACGCCCGCCATCTTCTCGAGCACAACCGACTGTTGACGTTGACAGGCCCCGGCGGCTCCGGCAAGACGAGGTTGTGCATCGAGCTCGCCAGCCGCGCCCGGGACGGTTTCGCCGACGGCGTGTATTTCGTGTCGCTCGCGCAGATCAGGGATCCGGGGTTGGTGCCGGTCTCGATCGCCCAGGCGATCGGGCTGCAGGACGCGCGCGGCGGGACGCTGCTGGAGCACCTGAGCAGCTACCTGGGAGACCGCAAGCTGCTGCTGGCGCTGGACAATTTCGAGCAGGTGCTCCCCGCGGGGGAGTTCGTCCAGCAACTACTCGACGACAGCACGCAGCTGCGGATCCTCGTCACGAGCCGGTCTCCGCTCCATTTGTCCGGCGAGCAGGAGTTCCCTGTTCCCGCGTTGCGCGTGCCCGATCGGGGACAGGCACGCTCGGCCAGTTCGGTCGCCGAGTGTGAGTCGACGCAACTGTTCGCCGCGCGTGCCGCCGCGCGAGTGCCGGACTTCGCGATCGACGACGACAATGCTGAGGCGATCGCGGCAATCGTGGCGCGGCTCGAAGGGCTGCCGCTGGCGATCGAACTGGCAGCTGCACGGGTCACGGTGCTGCCGCCGGCGACGATTCTCGCGCGGCTGGAGGATTCGCTGGGTCTGCTGGTGGGCGCCCGCCGCGACGTCCCGGACCGGCAGCGAACTCTGCGCGCGACGATCGCCTGGAGCTATGACCTGTTGAGCGAGGGCGCACGGCGCCTGTTAGCGGGGGGTTCGGTGTTCCGGGGCGGCATGGGCTTGGCGAGCATCACGGCTGTCGGCGAGAGGACGCTGGATCTGGGCGTACCGGTTCTCGACGTCTTGCAGGAGCTAGTGGATCACAGCCTGCTCCGCCTGGCAGTGGTGTCCGGCCGCGTGCCCCACTACGCGATGTTGGAGACCGTCCGCGAATTCGCCGCCGAGCGATTGAGCAGCATGCCGGAGGCGGCTGCCGTCCACGAGGCGCATGCCAGGCAGTTCCATCGGCTGGCCAAAGATCTCGGGCGCCTTCCGTTCTTGCCGACCAAGGAAGTGCTTGACCTGCTCGAGCTCGATCACGACAACTTCCGGGCCGCCCTCGACTGGTACCGACAGGAGGACCCGGCGCCCGGCTTGCAGCTGGCCAATCGGCTCAGCGTCTTCTGGTCTGCCCGGGGACACTTCTCGGAGGGCAGGAAGCGTCTGGGCGAGTTGCTCGATCTGGTCCCGGACGACGATCCCGATCGTGTCGAGGCCATGAATGCGGCGGCGTGGCTGGCCTCGGATCAGGGTGACTTCGCCGACGCCGACGCTCTGCTCGAGCAGAGCATTACCCGTGCCCGCGCCCTGCACGACACGGTCGGCGAGGCATGGGCACTGTTTTATCGCGGCCGCAACAGGCTCGGGGCGGGCAAGTGGGCAGACGGCGGGTCGGACATCTCGCACGCCCTTGAGCTGCAGACCGCCGCCGGCGACGAGGCTGGCGTAGCCGCGGCACTGTGGTTCGCCGGGCTGCCGCTAATGGCGGCAGGCCACGTCGACCTCGCCGCTGAGCGATTCGAGCGCTGCATACAGCTGTCCGAGACACTCGATCTCCCCGCCGTCGGCGCGCGCGCTCTGCAACTCCTCGGTGTCTGCCGCCTCGAGATGGGCGACCTGCAAGGCGCCCGCGCAGCGCTGACGAACGGCGTACCCGCCATCGTGGACATCGG
>JAOPWD010000468.1 GCA_025965875.1 Pseudonocardiales bacterium | reverse complement strand
CGATACGCTGCCTCCCGTGACTGAACACGTGATCGAGCGGACCCTCGTGCTCGTCAAACCCGACGGGGTGGCTCGCGGCCTGACCGGCGAGGTGCTGCGGCGCATCGAGGCGAAGGGATACCGCCTGGCTGCCGTGGCCATGCGCGCCGCGACGCCGGACCTGCTCGCCCGGCACTACGCCGAGCACCAGGGCAAACCGTTCTATCAACCGCTCGTCGATTTCATGCTGTCCGGCCCGGTCGTGGCCGTGATCGTCGAGGGGCAGCGTGTCATCGAGGGGTTCCGGGCGCTGGCCGGCGCGACCGACCCGACGGCGGCCTCACCGGGGACGATCCGCGGCGACCTGGGTCGGGACTGGGGGCTGGCCGTGCAGCAGAACATCGTCCACGGCTCGGACTCGCCGGAGTCCGCCGCGCGCGAGATCGGACTGTGGTTCCCCGCAGGCTGATCAACCCATTCGCAACATTGGTAACACCAGTCACGTGCACCCCGCGCGTCGCAACCCGATTTCACCCTGGCTGAACCATACGATCACGGCAGAAACCCCGATTTTGAAGGGCTGCGTCGTGACGTTCACGCTGGCACGGCTGTCGCACGTGTCCCAGCGGGGTGGCGATTTGCTGGGCGGTGACCTCGCGGTCGACCTCGGCACCGCGAACACCTTGGTGTACGCCCGCGGCCGCGGCATCATGCTCAACGAACCGTCGGTAGTCGCCGTCGACACCTCGACCAACTCGATCGTGGCCGTCGGCGCCGAGGCCAAGCGGATGATCGGCCGCACGCCTGGCCACATCAAGGCGGTGCGCCCGTTGCGCGACGGCGTGATCGCCGACTACGACATCACCGCCGAGATGCTGCGCTACTTCGTGCGCAAGGTACTGCGCCGGCGCGGGATGTTCACCGGTCCGCGCGTGGTGGTCTGCGTGCCGAGCGGAATCACGAGCGTCGAGCAGCGCGCGGTGAGCGAGGCGACCTATGCCGCCGGCGCGCGCCGGGTACACATCATCTCCGAGCCGATGGCCGCAGCGATCGGCGCCGGCCTGCCGGTGAACCAGCCGTCCGGGTCGATGGTCGTAGACATCGGTGGCGGCACGACCGAGGTGGCGATCCTCGCGCTCGGCGGCATCGTCGCGTCGGCGAGCCTGCGGGTCGCCGGCAATTCGCTCGACGCCGCAATCGTCGACCACGTGCGCGCGGAGTTCTCGCTGCTCATCGGAGAGCGCACCGCCGAGGAACTGAAGATCTCGGTCGGCTCTGCGTTTCCCGTTAGCGGACCGAAGAATGCCGAGATCCGGGGCCGGGACGTCGGCACCGGCCTGCCGCGCAACGTGAGCATCTCCGGCGACGAATTGCGCAAGGCCATGGATGTGCCGGTGGCGCGCATCGTCGAGGCGGTGCGCTCCACGCTGGACCGCTGCCCGCCCGAACTGTCCGGAGACCTCGTCACCCGCGGCATCGTCCTCACCGGCGGCGGCGCACTGCTGCGTGGCCTTGACGCCCGGCTGCAGCACGAGATCGGCATCCCGGTGCTCGTGGCCGACCGGCCGCTGGACTCCGTCGTGCTCGGCACCGGCACGGTCGTCGAGCATTTCGAGCAGCTCCAGAAGGTCGTCGTCGACGGCCATCGCCGCTAGCGGGGTCGAGATGCGGCGGCTCACCCGGCGGCAGCGCGTGGCCGCGATCGTCCTCGCGGCCCTGGCTCTCGGCTTTCTCACCCTCGACCTCGGCGGCGGCAGCCTTCGTTCGGCCCACTCCGGCGTTCGAGGTGCCCTCGGCTCGCTCTATCGCGGCACGGATGCCGTGCTCGGCCCCACCCGGCACTTCATCCAGGGCATCCCGTCGGCGGGGACGAGCCACTCGCGCATCTCGGTGTTGCGGCACGAAAACGCCGTGCTGCGCGGCAAGATCGCGGCAACGGATGCGGATCGGGCTGCGCACGCGCAGGTCGCCCGGCTGCAGCTTGCCGCGACGAGCGGCGGGTACCGGATCGTGCCGGCGCGGGTGATCGCGCTCGGACCGGGCGGCGGATTCGACTGGACGGTCACGCTCGACGTCGGTACCGGCAGCGGGATCCGGGTCGACCAGACCGTCACCGACGGCGCCGGGCTGGTTGGGCGGGTGCTGCATGCAGACGCGTCCAGCTGCGTGGTTCTGCTCGGCGCCGACCCCGGCTCCGGCGTCGGCGTGCGGGACCTGCGCACCGGGCAGGTCGGTGTGGCGACCGGCCGGGGATCGGCCGGCTTCACCTTCGTCCCGCTCGACCCGAAAGCCGTGATCCGCGTCGGCGACAGGCTGGTCACCGGCCCGACCGGATCGACCAGCTTCGCGGCCGGCCTGTCGGTCGGGACGGTGACGGCGGTACGGACGTCCGCGGACGGCACCACGACGGCGACGGTCCGCGCGGCCGTCTCACCCACGAGCCTCGACCTCGTCGGCGTCATCCTGGTCGGCGGCCAGCCGCTGCCGCCGCGCCCCGCCCTCGCCCCGGCTGCGCAAGCAAACCGATGAGCGTCTTGAAACCCGGCCACCAGGCGATGAGCTCCCCCGGAACCGGGGGGACCCCCAGCGCGAACTACCTCCTCGCGCCGGAGGCGCGTGTGGCGCGTGGGGGCACCTCCCGCTTGCGGGGGAGGATCCACCCGAGCGCCAGCGAGCGGTGGAGACGGAGGGACACGTGAGCGCACAAAGAGGATCGGCAGCACTGGCGGCGATGATCACCGCGTTGCTGTTGCAGGGGACGCTCATCGGACCGCTGGCCACGGCGGTGCCGCTCAGCCTGCCGGCCGTCCTCGTCGCCGCGGCCGCGCTGGTCGAGGGACCGACCACGGGGATGGCTTTCGGCTTCAGCCTCGGCCTGGTCGCCGACCTCGGCTCCAGCCATCCGGCGGGCATACTCGCGCTGGCGTGGCTGAGCCTCGGCCTGGTCTGCGGGCTGGCGGGGGACCGGCGCACGGTCCTGGGCGATGTGGTGATCGCGGCCGTCTGCTGCGCGCTGGCCACGCTGTTCGCCGGCTTGCTGTTGGCGGTCGTGCACGCAGGCGGCGCCACTGCGTGGGTGGCAGCACGCGGCGCCTTGCCGGCCGGCCTGGGCGATGCGGTGCTCGCGCTCGCCGTCATCCCGCTCGTGCGGGGCTTCCTGCGCACCGAAACGCTGCGCGCCCGGCGGGGGCTCGTCCCCGGGATCGACCTCGGGACGCCACGTGGCTGACGGCCGACGCCGCGGCCCGGGCGCGCGCCGGCTGGCAATCGTGGTGGTCCTCGTGGCCTCGATGATGTTGACCCTGGCCGGGCGGCTCTACTACGTGCAACTGCTCGACCCGAACAAGCCGGAGCAGACAGCCGGTCGCCTGCACGACGGCACGATCGTCGTCCCGGCACCGCGCGGTCAGATCGTCGACGCCCGCGGACGGGTGCTGGTCGACAACACCTCCATGCAGGTGCTGACCGTCAATCGCGAGACGCTGCAGGCGCTGCCCGACGAAGGCACGGCCGTGTTGGCCCGGCTCGCGAAGCTGCTGCGGACGACGCCCGTACGGCTGGCCAAGGAGATCACCCCGTGTTCGCCCAGGGTGCCGGCGCCGTGCTGGACCGGGCAGCCCTATCAGCCGGTGCCGGTTGCCACGAACACCTCGACCGGCGTCGCGCTTGCGGTGAGCGAGCACCGCGAGCAGTTCCCCGGCGTGGCGCTGCAGACCGTCACCCAGCCGAGTTACCCGAGCGGGACGCTCGCCGCGCACCTGCTCGGCTACACCGGCGAGGTGACGTCGGCGGACAAGAAAGCGAACGCCGCGCTGACCGACGCCGACACGATCGGGCGAAGCGGACTGCAGGCTCAGTACGACACGGTGTTGCGCGGCACGGATGGCAAGCAGGTCGTCCGATTGACGCCGCAGGGCACCGTCGCCGCGGACTCCACCGGCGGCGATGTTCCGGCGGTACAAGGCGACACGCTCGTGACGAGCATCGACGCCGACGTGCAGAAGCTCGCCGAGATGTCGCTCGCGCGACAGATCGCCGACTCGCGCGCGAAGGGCAAGCTGGCCACGTCCGGCGCGGTGGTCGTGATGGATCCCAACACCGGCCGGGTGATCGCGTCGGCCAGCTACCCGACGTACAGCCCGCAACAGTTCATCGGCGGCATCTCCACGGCGAACTATGCCGCGCTG
>JAOPWD010000449.1 GCA_025965875.1 Pseudonocardiales bacterium | reverse complement strand
ATCTGCTGGCTCGGCGCGACGCGCTCTTCAGCCTGTTTCGGCGTGACCGGCTCGGCGGACCGCGAAGGGACCGGCGCGCTGTGGTCCTTCGTTGGGTGCTGCGGCACGCTGATGTGGATCGGCGTCCAGTCGTTCACGACGCGCACCACAAATCCTTGGGCAGGCTCGGGAAGACGGTTGTTGGCAGCGGCTACGCCGATCAGCGTGACCGCGGCGACGCCAGCCGCGGCGACCGCGAACATGCTGCGACGCGGCGGCAGTCGCAGGGCGCGGCGGCGCCGGGCCATCTCGATCGGCACCGCACCCGCGAGCACCGCAGCCAGTTCGTCCGAGGGTTGCGGCGCCGGGACCCGCCCGAAGCCGCGCAATTCGGCAACGAACCTCGTCAACTGCGCAGACGTTTCGGGATCGACGGAGTCCAGCCGCGTCCCGTCATTGGGTACCCGCGCCAACTGGTCAAGTTCTTGTTTCGAACGCATGTCATTAATGTCATCGCGGGGGCCATTCATAGGGTTACGCGACCTTCTTCGAGGACCAGCCTGATCGCCCGCAGTCCGCGCCGCTGTAACTGCTTCACCGCTCCGGTCGACCTGCCGATGATTTCAGCCACCTGCTCCAGGGTTAGGTCGGCAACCAAGCGGAGCAACAGCACCTCGCGCTGGTCGTGGGGCAGCACTCCGAGCGTGGCCAGCACCCATTCGGTGCCGAGGCCAACATGCGCCTCGTCCTCGGCAGAGCGCACTTCGCGCCTATCAGTCGCGGGCACGTAGTCAACCTCGGCGGGGCGGCGGGCCCGTCCGCGGTGGTCGTCCACCATGCGCGCGTGCGCGATCGAGAAGACCAGCTTGCGCAACCCGACCGCGCCTCCGACGACCTGCGCCAGTCGGGGCAGCACGCCGAGGAACACGTCGCTGGTGACGGCTTCAGGGTCGGCGACGCCCTTGGCACGCAGGTAACCGCACACCGCGCCGGCCAGGTCGTCGTAGATCACCGCGAACGCCCGATGGTCACCGAGGCCGGCCGCGTGAACTACCGCGTCAGTGATCGCCTGATCGCTCACAGTCACGTCACCGGTCACCTCTGCCAACAATCGGAGCAGTAGTTCACAGGAGCGGCAAGCAGGCTTTTCCCCGTGATCTGGGCCCGACGTATGCGTCCACGCTCCCGTTCAAGCGGAAGGACCAAATTGCCGAATGTTAAGTGAGCGTAACCCATGCGGTGTTCGACGCGATTACGGGGTTAGCCCCCAAACCTCGGACGCCGGTCCGACATCGTCTTAGAGGAGCATGCCCATGCGACGTGGACACCGGATCGCGATCAGCGCGATAGCCGCCGCCGCCCTTACCGCAGGCGGTTGCGCGGCACTCGTCGCCGGGCCTCATGCCCAGGCAGCCAAGGCGGTGGGGCGGCCCGTATCGGCGACGTCTCCCGACACGCTCGCCGAGTTCGCGAGGCTGCAAGCCGACGTCGTGACGAACCACAGCCGGCTGGACGCGATGACCCGCGCGATCTCGTTGGCGCAGGCGCGAATCCGGGCACAGGCCAAGAGGCAGGCCGCACTTGCGCTGCTCCGCGCCGCGGCGGACGCCGCGGACAAGTCCACTGCCGTCCACGCCGTCGCGGCCCAGGCAGCCCACCCGCCGCCCCTCGCGATGACCGCGCCCGCCGTGGTTCGCGAGCCGACGCAGCCGATCGACGATGCCACCGCGGCGCCCGCCGCCGCTCCCCCTTCGCCGGCCGCGGCCAGCACGACGCCTGAGGCCGAGCCGACAACGCCCCCGCCGGGCGACGATGACGATGACGACCGGGGCGACGGTGCCTGAGCGCCTCGGCCACCGGGCGCGCTGGACGGCGACGCTGGTGGTGACGCCGTGCGCGGCCGCGGTGTTCGGTGCGGCCGTGTCCTGGGCGGCCCAGACCGAGCCGCCGAAATCTGCGACGACGATCAGCCACGCGAAGGCGACCGCGGCGCGCTCAGCGCTTTCCGCGCCGGACAAGGCGGCTGACACCCGCACCGCCGCGCTGCGGCGCGAGTCCGCGCAAGGCAGGCAAGCCGCCACCGCGATGCACCATGACCTGCTCGCGCTGCAGGTGCTGCTGGCCCAGCTAGGCGGCGACGCAAGCAGCGCCGATTCGTACCCGTCCGATGCAGCCGACACCCTGAGCGGCACCGGCCCCGCCGGGCTACCCGTCGTCACCACCGTCCACCTCGACAAGTGGCCGTCGGCCGACCGAGCCCGATGAGCGCCCTCGCGGCCAGGCGACACCGAGGGGTGCGCGCCGGCACACTCGTCGCTGCCATCACGCTGAGCGCTGGGATCACCGGCCTGATCGTGGGCAGCGCCGCGCAGCAGATCGCGGGCAGGCACCTGGCCGTGTGGGTCGTGGGGCGCGCGTCGGCGATGTGCGCTTACGTGCTGCTCGTCGCGCTCGTGCTGATGGGCCTGCTGCTCTCACACCCGTGGCGCGCGCGGGTGCGACGTCCGAGCACGGCGGCCCGGATCAGGCTGCACATCACACTCTCGGTCTTCACCCTGGTCTTCATCACGCTGCACATCGTCATCCTCGCCACCGACCGCTACGCCGGCGTCGGCTGGTGGGGTGCCTTGGTGCCGATGGGGGCCAGCTACCGCCCGGTTGCGATCACCATCGGCCTGATCGCGGTGTGGTCCGGACTGCTCGCCGGTATCACGGCCGCTCTGGCCGGGCGGTTGCCGCGGCGGCTGTGGTGGCCGATCCACAAGGTGGCCAGCGTCGCACTCGTGCTGGCGTGGCTGCACAGCGTGCTCGGCGGCAAGGACACCGTGGCCCTGTTCGTCCTCTACATCCCGACGGCGGCCCTGCTCGTCGTCGTCGGCGTGTCGCGCTACGTGGCACACCAACCCGCCGACCGAATCGCGGAGCTGCACTGATGACCGCACAGCTGCACCTCGTCGACACCGATCTTGCCGAGGTCCCGGCCGGGCCCGCCGCGCAGGTGCCCGCTCAGCCGTTGTTCGGAGCACCCGTGTACTACGTCGGCGCGGACTCGAACGCCATCAGCGAACTGGGCGTCGAGGACCTGTTTGCGCACCGCCGGCGATTCGGGCACCGTCCGCATCTGACCGGCGCCGCGGGCGCGGCGTTCATCGACACTCTCGAAGACATCGGGCTGACCGGCCGCGGTGGCGGGCACTTTCCTGTCGCCAGAAAATGGCGCACCGTCCGCACGGCGGGACGCAACGCGGTCGTGGTCGCGAACGGCGCCGAGGGCGAACCCCTGAGCGGCAAGGACGCAGCGCTGCTCCAACTGCGCCCGCACCTCGTCCTGGACGGCCTGGCGTGCGCCGCCGAGGCCCTCGATGCCACCGACGCCGTGATCTGGCTGCACGAAGGCGCCGAAGCGACCCGGGCGTCGATCGTCCACGCACTGGCCGAGCGACGCGCGGCCGGGCTCATCGAGCCCCAGATGCGCGTCGTGACCGGGCCGGCCCGGTATCTCAGCGGCGAGTCGAGTGCCATCGTGCAGGCGCTGTCGGGGGGACCAGCTCTGCCGCAGTTCCGGCTGGCGTCCGCGGCGACGTCGGGCGTGAACGGCCTGCCCACCCTCGTGCAGAACGTCGAGACGCTCGCCCGCGTGGCGCTCTCGGCCCACTCTCCCGAGGCCTTCGCCACGTCGACGCTGGTCACGGTTGCCGTTCCTGGACGGCGCGTCGTACTCGAGTTGGACCGGGCTACCCAGCTGGGTGACGCCATCGGGTCGGTACTCGGCAGCACGCCCTTGCAGGCGATCCTGATCGGCGGCTACGGCGGCTCCTGGGCTCCGTGGGTCGACGTGTCCGATGTCATGTTGGCTGAGTCCGACATGCGAGACCGCGGCCTCTCGCTCGGGGCCGGGATCCTGGTCCCGCTCGGCGCGGGCCAGTGCGGCCTCGAGCAGACCGCGTCGATCATCAGCTACCTGGCCGACAGCAGCGCGCGGCAGTGCGGACCGTGCGTGTTCGGCCTGCGGGGCGTCGCCGACCTCGTTCGCGACCTGGCCGAGAAGTCATCGGGCCGCCGCGACCTGCCACGACTCCAGCGCTTCCTCGCCGAGATCAATGGGCGGGGCGGCTGCCACCACCCCGATGGCGCCGTCCGCATGGTGGCCAGCGCGGTCACCACCTTCGCGGCGGACGTCTCGGCCCATCTGGCGGGACGGTGCTTGCACGACGGCGCCGCGCACCTGGGGCAGCGTCGTGGCTGAACCTGCGGTCAACGTGATCCAGCGACTCCGGGTGGACGCGGTCAGGTGCGACGGGGTCGGCATCTGCGCGCATCTCGCGGTGGAACTCGTGCGGGTCGACTCATGGGGCTACCCGATCGTGTCCAGACAACCGCTGTCGGCCCGTTCGCTGCGCCAGGCCCGTGCGGCGGTGGCAGCCTGCCCACGGCGCGCCTTGTTCCTAGCGACCGACTGAGCGACCGGCGGCCACTCGCGCGCTTACTTCTTGCTGGCGGCTTTCTTGGCTGGGGCCTTCTTGGCGCCGACCTTCTTTGCTGCCTTCTTCGCCGGGGCCTTCTTCGCGGCCTTCTTGGCCGGCCCACGCGCCCGGCGGTCGGCCAGCAACTCGGCAGCGCGGTCAACGGTGATCTCCTCGACCGTGTCGCCCCGGCGCAGCGACGCGTTCGACTCGCCGTCGGTGACGTACGGACCGAACCGCCCGTCCTTGATCACCATCGGCTTGCCCGACACCGGGTCCACGCCGACCTCGCGCAACGGCGGCGCGGCGGTCGCCTGCCGGCCGCGGAGCTTCGGCTGGGCGAACAGCGCCTGCGCCTCGTCCAACGTGACCGTGAACAGTTGCTCCTCCGTCGCCAGCGAACGCGAGTCGGTGCCTTTCTTGACGTAGGGCCCGTAACGGCCGTTCTGAGCCGTCACGTCCTCGCCGTCGAGGGCACCCAACGTCCGCGGCAGCGTCAGCAGCAGCACCGCTTCGTCCTGCGTGACGGTGTCCAACGACATCGTCTTGAACAGCGACGCCGTGTTCTCGCCGTCGGTGACATACGGCCCGTAGCGACCGGACTTCGCCGTCACCTCGCGGCCGTCCGGCGTGGTGCCGAGATCTCGGTCGCCCGACGGGGCGGACAGCAGCTCCTCCACCTTCTCTGGGGTGAGCTCGTCAGGGGCGAGGTCTTCGGGGATGGACGCCCGATCACTCGCCTCGGTGGAGTCGCCGCGCTGCAGGTACGGCCCGTAGCGCCCGACCCGCACGATGACGCCGGTGTCACCGAGCGGGATCGTGTTCACGCCCCGCGCGTCGATCTGCTCGAGCCGGTCGGCGATCAGCCGCTTCAACCCGCCCTGGCCGGAGATGCGGTGCGCGTCGGTCTCCCCCTCGGCGCCGAAGTAGAACCGGCGCAGCCACTCGATGCGCGAGCGCCCACCCGAGGCGATGTCGTCGAGGTCGTTCTCGACGGAGGCGGTGAAGCCGTAGTCGACCAGCCGGGCGAAGTAGGACTCGAGCAGTCCGATGACCGCGAAAGCCCCCCACGACGGGACGAGCGCAGGCCCCTTCTTCCACACGTAGCCACGGTCCTGGATGGTCTGCATGATCGAGGCGTAGGTGGACGGCCGGCCCACGCCGAGCTCCTCGAGCGCCTTGACCAGCGACGGCTCGGTGTAGCGCGCCGGCGGCGAAGTCGAGTGCCCGTTCGCCTCGAACGCCCGCGCGGCCAGTGCGTCGCGCGCGGTGAGCTGCGGCAGCCGCTTCTCGGCGTCGTCCTTCTCCGCCGCTTCGTCGGTGTCCTCCACGTAGGCCCGCAGGAATCCCGCGAACGTGATCGTGCGGCCGGAAGTGCTGAACTCGGCACGCTCCTGCGCCACAGATTCGCCCGCGATGCGCACCGTGACCGTGGTGCCCACTGCGTCGGCCATTTGCGACGCGAGCGTGCGCTGCCAGATCAGCTCGTAGAGCCGGAACTCGTCTGACGACAGCTGGTTGGCGACCGCGCCCGGCGTGCGGAACGTGTCGCCGGCCGGCCGGATCGCCTCATGTGCCTCCTGCGCGTTCTTGACCTTGCGCGTGTAGGTGCGCGCCTCGGCCGGCACGTACGCGTCGCCGTACAGCTCACGCGCCTGCGACCGGGCCGCCGCCAGCGCCGTCTCGGACAGGTTCGTCGAGTCGGTACGCATATAGGTAATGAAGCCGTTCTCGTACAAACGTTGCGCCACGCGCATCACCACGGCCGAGGACCAGCGCAGCTTGCGGCCGGCCTCCTGCTGCAGCGTCGAGGTCATGAACGGCGGGTAGGGCCGACGCCGGTAGGGCTTCTCGTCGACGCGCTTGACCTCGAACGGGCGCCCCTCGAGGCGCGCGGCCAGCCCGCGGGCACCCGCTTCGTCCAGGTGCAGCACGTCGCCGCCGGCGCGGCCGGTGGCCGAATCGAAGTCGCGGCCACTGGCGATGCGGATGTCGTCCAGCGCGACCAGGGTGGCCGAGAAGGTCTCGGGGTCGCCGGGCTTGGGGTCGGCGGGTGAGAACGTGCCGTCGACGTCCCAGTACTCGGCGGTGTGGAAGGCCATGCGGGCCCGCTCGCGCTCGACGACGATGCGGGTGGCCACCGATTGAACCCGCCCGGCCGACAGCTTCGGCAGCACCTTCTTCCACAGGACGGGGCTGACCTCGTAGCCATAGAGCCGGTCGAGGATGCGGCGGGTCTCCTGCGCGTCGACGAGGTGCTCGTCGATGTCGCGCGGCGACGCGACGGCCGCGGCGATGGCGCTCGGCGTGATCTCGTGAAAGACCATCCGGCGCACCGGGACCTTGGGCTCGAGCGTCTGGACGAGGTGCCAGGCGATCGCCTCGCCCTCGCGGTCCTCATCTGTGGCGAGGTAGACCTCGTCGGCGTCCTTCACCAACGCCTTGAGCTTGCTGACCTGCGCCTTGCGATCCGGGCTGATGACGTAGAGCGGTTCGAAGTCGTTGTCGGTGTTCACACCCAGCCGGGCCCACGACTCGCCCTTGTACTTGGCGGGGACGTCGGCAGCATTGCGCGGCAGATCGCGGATGTGGCCGATCGAGGCCTCGACAACGTAGCCGGCCCCCAGATATCCGCTGATTGTCTTCGCCTTCGCCGGCGACTCGACGATCACCAGTTTGGTGCCCGTCTTCGCGCCCTTGCTTGCCAACTCAATCCCTCGTCTCGTGTTCCAGCTGTTCCTCCACCGTGGACGACTGCCGCCGCGGACGGTACCCCACTATGTTCACCCGCCCGCTTAACGTGTCCGCGGCCAGGTCTCTCCGGCACCGGTGGGCGGCTCGCCCAGCAGTTCGACCAGACGGCGGATTCGCTTGAGCGAGGTGACCCGCCAGCCTGGCTCGCCACGCCCGGAGATCGACACCGCGGCCACGCCGAGCCGGGCCAGTTGCGCGCCCGCGACCAGGTGCGACGCATCGTCTGGTACGGCGGTGCCAAGGAGGTACCCGACGTCGTCCGGATGGCCTGCGGCGATCGCCCACAGCCGCAGCCCGCCCGGGGTGAGCACGAAGCCGATGGGCGGACCTTCGTTGGCCCCTCGTGTCCACCGGGCCGCCGAATTGACGAGCACGGCATGGAACCCGGTCCGCGCCGCGAAGCCGCCTTCGGCCGCGATCACGGCGTCGGGACAGTCGACGCCGCGTACCGCGAAGGCGACCGCAAGCGCATCCGCGCGCCACCGGTCGGCCACGACGACCGACAGCCGCGCCCCGGTCACCGTGCGGGCCCAGTGCCCGCCCCCGAGCAGCACGCCGTCGAGATCGTCGAGCGTCGGCTCGGCGACGGCTGCCCCGAAGAGCGAGAACTGCGTCATGACGTCCTCTCGAGAGAATGCAACGGGCGGCCCTGCCCGAAGCCAGGACCGCCCGTCGAACCGTTCACATCAGGCTGCGCTGGCCTCCACCGATTCGCGGTCGGCCGGAGCACCCATCGACACCCGGCGGCGCTTGGACACGATCACGGCTGCTGCGATGATCGCAAAGGCGACGAGGCCGGCCAAGATGCGCAGGCCGGTCGACGCGTTCTCGCCGACCGTCAGCTTCACGACGGCAGGCGCGACCAGCACCGCAACCAGGTTCATCACCTTGATCAGCGGGTTGATCGACGGGCCGGCGGTGTCCTTGAACGGGTCACCGACGGTGTCGCCGATGACGGTAGCGGCGTGGGCATCGCTGCCCTTACCGCCATACACACCGTCCTCGACCATCTTCTTCGCGTTGTCCCAGGCGCCACCCGAGTTCGCGAGGAAGATCGCCATGAGCACGCCCGCACCGATCGCGCCGGTGAGATAGGCAGCCAGCGGGCCGATGCCGAGCAGGAAGCCGACCGAGACCGGAGCGAGGATCGCCAGCAGGCCCGGCGTCGCCAGTTCACGCAGGGAATCCTTGGTGCAGATGTCGACGACCTTGCTGTAGTCCGGCTTCTCGGTGAAGTCCATGATCCCTGGCTTGGTGCGGAACTGCTCTCGCACCTCGTAGACGACCCGTCCCGCTGCCCGGCCGACGGCACTGATGGCCAGACCGCTGAAGAAGAACACGACTGCAGCGCCGAGGATCAGCCCGAACAGGTTGTTGGGCTGGGACAGGTTGAGCCCGAACGACAGCTGCGTCAGCTTGCCCGCACCTGCCAGCGCGGCCGCACTGCCACCCTTGAGGCCGGCGAGGGCGTCCGATACGGCCTGGTTGAACGAACCGAACAGTGCGGTCGCAGCCAGCACCGCGGTGGCGATCGCGATGCCCTTGGTGATCGCCTTGGTGGTGTTGCCGACGGCGTCGAGGTCGGTCAGGATGCGGGCGCCTGCCTCGTCGATGTCACCGCTCATCTCAGCGATGCCCTGGGCGTTGTCGCTGACCGGGCCGAACGTGTCCATGGCAACGATCACGCCGGCGGTGGTGAGCAAGCCGCAACCGGCGAGGGCGACGGCGTAGAGCGCCACCAGCGTGCTGCCGCCACCGAGCAGGAACGCGCCGAACACGGCGCCGCCGATGAGAACGGCGGAGTACACGGCCGACTCGAGGCCGAGTGAGATGCCCGCGAGGACGACTGTCGCCGCACCGGTGAGCGAAGTCCCGGCGACGTCCTTGACCGGGCGCCGCACCGTGTCGGTGAAGTAACCGGTGAGCTGCTGGATCAGCACCGCCAGCACGACGCCGATGACGACGGCGCCGATGGCGATGAAGCGCGGGTTGCCGGTGGCGTCGCCCACGCTGCCGGTGAGCTTGCTGAACGAGCTGGGCAGGAAAACGAAGGACGCGATGGCGACGAGCACCACAGATGCCGTCGCGGTGAGGAAGAAGCCGCGGTTGATGGGAACCAGGCCGTTGCGGTCGCTCGTGCGCAGCTTGGTCGTCAGGATGCCGACAACGGAGCTGATGATGCCGATCGCTCCGATGATCAGCGGGAGCAGCAGGCCCTTGGCGCCGAAGGCCGTCTGACCCAGGATGAGCGCGGCGACGAGGGTGACGGCATAGGACTCGAACAGGTCAGCCGCCATACCGGCGCAATCGCCGACGTTGTCGCCGACGTTGTCGGCGATGGTCGCGGCGTTGCGCGGGTCGTCCTCGGGGATGCCCGCCTCGACCTTGCCGACGAGGTCGGCGCCGACGTCGGCCGCCTTGGTGAAGATGCCGCCGCCGACACGCATGAACATGGCCAGCAGGGCGCCACCGAAGCCGAAGCCTTCGAGGACGGTCGGGGCGTTCTGGTTGTAGGAGAAGAGCACGACGCTGGCACCGAGCAGGCCGAGGCCGACGGTGAGCATGCCAACGATGCCGCCGGTGCGGAACGCGACGTGGAAGCCCCGCTCGCGTCCGCCGCCACGGGCGGCCGCCGCGACACGGACGTTGGCCCGCGTCGCGAGCGTCATCCCGATATAGCCGACCGACGCGGAGAAGACGGCACCGACGATGAAGAACAGCGCGCGGCCGAGTTGGACGGAGAACCCGCCATGGTTCACCGGTAGGAACAGCAGCAGGATGAAGACGATGACCGAGAAGACGGCAAGAGTGCGGAACTGCCGGTTGAGGTAGGCGGCGGCGCCCTCTTGTACGGCCTTGGCGATTTCCTGCATCTTGGCGGTGCCCTGGTCGGCTTTGAGGACCTCGCGGACGAGGCTCGCGGCGAAAGCCAGGGCCAGGATGGCGATAACGCCGATTACGACGACCAGGCCTTTCTCACTACCCGAGATCGCGGGTGCGGCGATCAGATGCTGCGCGGCCATGCAACTCCCCTATTTCATGCGTTGGATCGCTGAGTGGTGACTAACTCGGCGGCGAGAATCGCGCCGGCCGCACGGTGTTTCGCGCGGGGCACGGACTGGCCGGGAGTCTAGCCGGATTCTGAGAAGTCGCCGTAATCAGGGTCACGCCCGATCGCTCGGGCAGGTGCTCAGCCGGAGGAGTTCTGGTGGCCCAGGCTGTGCACGGCCGCGTCGACGCTGGGATGGATCTCGAACACGGCGTCCAGGCCGGTGATCTTGAACAACTTCAGGATTCGCTCGTGAGCGCAAGCGATCGGCAGTGCCCGGCCGGCGTCAGCGGCGGCGCTGCGGGCCGCGACCAGTACGCCGAGGCCGGTGGAGTCGAGGAATCCGACCTCGGTCAGGTCGACGATTACGGCCTTCGTTCCGGAGTCAATCAGCGTATTCAGCCCGTCCGCCAGGGCCGGGGCTGAGTAGACGTCGACTTCGCCGCGGACCTCGAGGACCGGGTACTCGCCGACAGACTGCTGCGATACGGAGAGTTCCACCTGCGTCATCCCTTCATCCGCGTCAAGCCGACTCAGGGGATTATCTACAGCTGGGTCGACAGCGGTCATCGTGCCACAACGGTGGCAGGAGGGAGGTCGGGCGTTGCGCGACTTGCTGGAACGCCTGCTCGCCGGTGCGCCGCCAGGCGCTGAGCCGTTGACCCATGTGGAGGAGCTGCCCGAGCGGCTGGCGCAGACAGCGGCGTGGCCGGCCTGGGCGCCGGACACCCTGCTGGAACGGCTGGCCGCGAATGGCATCACGACGCCGTGGACGCACCAGATTGCGGCGGCTGAGGCGGCTTTCGGGGGGCAGTCCGTGGTCGTCGCCACCGGAACGGCGTCGGGCAAATCATTGGCCTACCAGCTGCCCGCGCTCACCGCGTTGCTCGAGGACGACCACGCGCGGGTGCTCTACCTGTCACCCACGAAGGCCCTGGCCGGAGACCAGCTCAGGGCGCTGACGACGCTGGGTATCCCGGGGCTGCGTCCGGCGACCTACGACGGTGACACGCCGATCGACGAACGGGATTGGGTGCGGGCGCACGCCAACTGGGTCCTGACGAACCCGGACATGTTGCACCGCGGCATGCTGCCCGCACACGGGCGCTGGGCGTCGTATTTCCGCCGGCTGCGCTACGTCGTCGTGGACGAATGCCATTCCTATCGCGGGCTGTTCGGCTCGCATGTCGCGCAGATCCTGCGCCGACTGCGGCGGGTGTGCGCGTCCTACGGTTCGGCGCCGACGTTCGTGCTCGCGTCGGCGACGGCCGCCGCTCCTGCCGAGTCCGCCAGCCGGCTGGTCGGGCTGCCGGTCACGGCGGTGAGTGCCGACGGCTCGCCGCACGGGGCGACGGTGTTCGGCCTGTGGGAGCCACCGCTGACCGCGCTGCGGGGGGAAAACGACGCTCCGGTCCGGCGCGCGGCGGGGGCGGAGGCCGCCCGGCTGCTCGCCGACCTCGTGATCGAAGGGGCGCGGACGTTGACGTTCATCCGGTCGCGCCGCGGCGCCGAACTGACGGCGCTGGGCGCCCAACGGCTGTTGCGTGAGGCAGGCCTGGCCGAACTGGTGCCTCGGATCGCTGCCTACCGATCCGGTTATCTGCCTGAGGAGCGGCGGGCCCTGGAGGCGGCGCTCACCTCCGGCGAACTGCTCGGCGTCGCCGCGACGAACGCGCTGGAATTGGGTCTGGACGTCAGCGGGCTCGATGCCGTGGTGCTCGCCGGTTTCCCCGGAACGCTGGCTTCGCTGTGGCAGCAGGCCGGCCGGGCCGGGCGTTCCGGGTCGGCGTCGCTGGTGCTCTTCGTGGCGCGCGACGACCCGCTGGACACGTATCTCGTGCACCACCCCGAGGCCGTCTTCGGCCGGCCGGTGGAGGCGACGGTCTTCGATCCGCTCAACCCGTACGTGCTGGCGCCACAGTTGTGCTGTGCCGCGGCGGAACTGCCGCTGCGACCAGCCGATCTGGAGATGTTCGGTGGCCCAGCGGCCGAGGCTGTGCTGGCCGAACTCGTGTCCCACGGGATCCTGCGCCGCCGCCCGGGCGGCTGGTTCTGGACGGCGCGCGAGCGGCCCAGCGCCGACATTCGCGGCTCGGGCGGCCCGCCGGTGGCGATCATCGAGGCGGCAACGGGTGCCCTCGTCGGCACGGTCGACGCGGGTGCGGCGCACTCGACCGTGCACACCGGCGCCGTTTACCTGCACCAAGGCCGCACCTTCGTCGTCGATGAACTGGACCTGGACGAGAGCGCGGCGCTCGTCCACCCTGACGAGCCCAACTGGACGACGTCGGCCCGCGACATCACCGACATCGCGGTGGTGTCGACCGAGTCGTCGGTGCGACACGGGCCGGTGAGCGTCAACTTCGGCACCGTCGACGTCACCAACCAGGTGGTCAGCTACGCGCGCCGGCAGATCAGCACGAGCGAAGTGCTCGACGAGATTCCGCTGGACCTGCCCGCGCGCGAACTGCGCACGCGTGCGGTCTGGTACACCGTCACACCCGACGCGCTGCTGGCCGCCGGCATCGCCCCGGCCGACGTACCGGGTGCCGCGCACGCCGCCGAACACGCCGCCATCGGCCTGCTGCCGCTGTTCGCCACCTGCGACCGCTGGGACATTGGCGGCGTCTCGACCGCATTGCACCCCGACACCGGCGAACCGACGGTGTTCGTCTACGACGGGCACGCCGGTGGCGCCGGGTTCGCCGAGCGTGGCCACGGCACGATCGTCGAATGGCTTGGGGCCACCCGCGTGGCAATCGCCTCGTGCGAGTGCGTCGCGGGCTGCCCGTCGTGCGTGCAGTCGCCCAAGTGCGGCAACGGCAACGAACCGCTCGACAAGCGGGGCGCGGTGCTGCTGCTCGACCTCGTCCTCTCCTTTCTGCGCACGTCCTCTCGGCGCACGGATTCAGCCCGGCCTGGGGGATTGAGCCGCGCCACACGTAGCCCACTACGGGACGACGGCGTCGCGGCCGGCCCGGGCGCTCGCGACCACCTCACTGGAACCGACGACAGGCAGCCGTAGGCGCATGGCGAGCCGTACCGTCACCGACCCGCTGCGCCCGCCGGGTGCCAGTGCCGGTTGGCAGCGGCGGACGATCGCGCCGTTCGCCGCGGCAATTCGGGCCGCGGCGGCGCATACGCCTTCGCTGACGCCGATCTGGCCTGCGGCGGCGAGGGCAGCGAGATCGGCGGTGGACTCGGCTCGGTGGCGCACGACGACGGCTGCCGCACGAACCGTGCCCGCGTACGCGACAGCCAGCAGCAATGCGCAGCACGCGAGCAGCCAGATGCTGGCCGATCCCCGGTCGGGGCCGTCCCGGCTCACGGCGACGCCGCCGACGGTTCGACCGCTGCCACCGCACGCTCGCTGACCGTCAACGCCGGCAACCAGCTGGCCAATGGATGGACCGTGATGCGGGCGATCGCGACGACCTCGTCGCCGCGAGTCGTGATGTCGACTGCGACGCCGGGTGCCGCCTGTTGGGCAAGTTGGCGTGCCTGACCGGGATCACCTCGTGCCGCTGCGCGGGCGGCCTCGCGGGCGGCGTCCTGGGCGCGGACCCGGACGCCCGCGACCGACACCGCGCTCACCGCGACGGCGAGCACCAACACCAGGATCGGCAGGCAGGCCGCCAGCTCGGCGGTGACCATGCCGCGCTCGTCGTGCCGGCTAGATCGCATGGAGCGCCGACTGCACGATCGAGCTGAGCGCGGACGAGACCGCTGGGCTACGCACCACCTTGTAGAGGATCGCTGCGAAAGCGACCGCTGCCACGGTACCCACTGCGTACTCGGCCGTGGTCATCCCGGCGTCGACAGTTGCCCGAATACGTAACGCAATTCTCGTGAAGAGGTTCATGCAGACCAGCGAAGCGAATTCGCCGAACAGTTGGCAGGACGCGCAGCTATCTGTGGACGACACGCGAACCTGTGGACAACCGACAGCGGCACTACGGCGTTGTGCTATCGCCCGAGACCGGACGAGGTCGCGGGCCAGCCGAGGCCTATTTGCAAGGTCTCAGACAAGCGTCGTTGGGTAGCCACGTAATCGCCTCACCGGCGTGACCGGAGACTTTGCTTGGTACACGACCTACGGGCGTGTCCGCAGCCTCAGCGACTCCCATCCGCGTCCGGACACAGCGCCAACACGTCATCAGCCCCAGTCAATCCCCTGCGACCAGGCGACTGACCGACAGCAGCGCACGTCGGACGGAGCGTCGCAGGGGAGCGACGTTGGCCCGGACCGCACGCCGATCGAGATCACCTCACGTCGCGGCGATGCCGTTCTGCTCGCCCGGGCCGACTACGACGCGCTCGAGGAGACCGCCCATCTGCTGCGCGTACCGGCGCTAGCCACGACAAAGATCCAGAGCAACGGACACGCGGACATGTGTGGTCGTGCCGAAAATGGGCCCGTCTACCTGGACGCCCACTGCTCGCAACCACGAGCACACGGCCCGACAGGTATGCGGTGGGTCGCCCCCACGCGCCCTCGCTTGTCCCATCTCGAACCGAGGCAGAAGATGTCACTGTGGACGACGCTGAATCTGTGATCGAGCAGTCACACCTGGCCTGGGGCGAATTCGTCAAGGGTGATCCGGAAGCGGTATTGAGGCTGTTCTCCCACGCGGAGGACGTGACCGTCGGTAACCCGTTCGGCCCATTTGTGCGCGGCTGGGAGCAGGTCTCGGCGACCGTGGCCCAAGCAGCGACGTACTACCAGGACGGAGACGTCGTGGGCTTCGAGCGGGTTGCCATGTATACGACTGG
>JAOPWD010000434.1 GCA_025965875.1 Pseudonocardiales bacterium | reverse complement strand
GACCGTGGGACGAATCGTGGAAGGGCTGGTGGGGCGACGACCCGCCTTATCACGCGCCGGTCTTCGTGCTCACCCACCAAGCCCGCGAGCCGGTGCCGATGCAGGGTGGCACGACGTTCAACTTCGTCACCGACGGCATCGACTCAGCACTGAAGCAAGCACGGGCAGCCGCAGACAACCAGGACGTCATGGTCCCCGGTGGCGCGAGTGCCGTGCAGCAGTACCTGGCCGCCGGGCTGCTCGACGAGATCTACGTCCACATCGTCCCGGTCATCCTCGGCGCGGGTGAGCGGCTGTTCGAGAACGTCGGGGATCCCGTCCTGGAACCGATCAAGGTCGTCGCCTCACCCACGGTCACCCACGTCAAGTACCGCATCGTGCGCTAGGCGTCGAACAGCGACAACTGCTCGGCAGCGGGACGGCGAGGCGCGAGCTTAGGCAGCCGCCGCGGCGCACCGCCGCCGGACCAGCCGAGCACCCACGGCGGGACCACGGATTGTGGCGGCTCGACCTCGGCGTACTCGACGTCGGCCAGCACCCGCACGGCCTGGCCGGTGGTCCAGGTGAGGTTCTGCGCGCGGAACACCGCACCGACCGCCTCGGCCCGCAGCGGCAGCACGCCAACCCCGGACGAGAGGTCGAGATCGAGCGCGACGTCGTCGTGCATCGCCATCACCCGGCAGTTCAGTTCCCAGGCCGCGCGCGCATCGGGATGGGCCAGGCGGCTCGCTACGCCGGCGCCGAGCCTGGTACGCACGCCGTCGAGGTCGTCGAACGCGACGGCCGCGCAGCCGAACTCGGTGAGCAGCCGGGCGGCGTGGTGCCGACCGATGCCCCGCACGCCCGGCAGGTTGTCGGACGGATCACCACGCAGGGCGGCAAAGTCGCGATATTGCGACGCGGTGATCCCGAGCAGCGTGACGAGCCGCTCGGCGTTCATCAGCGGCGAGGCGTCGACCCCACCGTTGATGATGCGCAGCACGTGGGTGTGCTCGTCGATCAACGCGAAGGCGTCCCGGTCGGAGGTGACGATGACGGTGTTGGCGCCCGCCCGCCGCGAGAACGCCACCGCGGAGGCCAAGACGTCGTCGGCCTCGAGCCCGTCGGGGATGACCACGGCGACGCCGAGCTCCCGCATCGCCTGGGCGGCCTGGGTCAGCTGCTCGACCAGGGTGTCCAGCTTCTCGACGCGGTGTGCCTTGTAAGTAGGCCAGATCTCGCGGCGCAGGGAGCGCTGAGCGTCATCGAATCCGACAATGACCACGGAGGGCCGGATGCGCTCGACCGCAGCCACCAGCTGGGTGAGCAGTCCACGCACCGCCCAGCACACCTGGCCGGTGTGGGCCTGGGCATGGAAGCTGCGGTGTACGAGTGAGTTCCCGTCCACCGCGAGCACTACCGGGGCCTGCACGCCCCCACTCTTTCACCCGTCGCCGACAACCGGCGACACCGCCGGGCCGATACCGCGCGTCACGCCGTACTACGGTCTTGGTGGTACTGCGCATTCCGTAGTACCGTCCGATCATGGACAGCACTCAACTCCTCAAGGGAGTCCTCGACCTGGCAGTACTCGCCGTACTGCGCGACGCGGACGGCTACGGCTACGACATCGTCCGGCGGTTGCGCGCGGCCGGCCTGGAAGAGGTCGGCGACGCCTCGGTGTACGGCACGCTGCGCCGCCTGTTCCAGGCCGGTGCACTCACCACGTACGTCGTGCCGAGCGAGGAGGGCCCGCATCGCAAGTACTACGCACTCAACAAGGCAGGGCTCGGTCAACTCGAACTGTCCAGCAAGACCTGGACCGGGTTCGCGAAATCCATGGACGCACTTGTGAACGGAAAGGCGGCCGCATAGTGACCACCGTGGCGACGATCGAGATCGAGTCGTACTACGACCGGGTGCGGGCCGCGTTGGCCGGGTTGGCGCCCGAGATGCGTGACGACCTGCTCGAAGACCTGCCCGACCACCTCGCCGAGGTGCTGGCCGAGGGCGACGGATCGCTGCGGGATCGGCTCGGCGAACCGGAGGCCTATGCCGACGAACTGCGAGCCGCGGCCGGGGTCGAACCTGGCGCGGTTCCGACCGCGCACGGTGTCCACCGTGCCCTGGAACGCGGCCTGGGCCGAGCGACGGACCTGGTTCGCCGGTTCGACCTGCAGGCCGGCCGACTGGTGGGCTACCCGAGGTTGGTGGACCTGCTGCGTGCAGTCGCTCCGGGCTGGTGGGTGCTACGGGGTTGGATCGTCGCGCAGTTCATCTGCGGAACACACGACCGCTCGACCTGGCACGGCTTCATTCCTCGCATCGGCGGTAACGCGCTGGCTGGTTTGCTGTGCACGATTGCGGTGATCGCTGTCTCGGTCTGGATCGGCCGCCGGTGCGCGGGGTTCACCGGCTGGCCCCGCCGCGTCATGACTGCCGTGAGCACGGTGATCGCGCTGTGGGCAGTCCTGGTGCTCGCTGACACCGTGGGCGCGACGAGCTACGCGTACGGGGGCCCGCCCGACAGCTACAACGCGCCCTACGGCTCGGAGGTCTCGGACGTCTACGTCTATGACAGGGACGGCAACCCCGTCGTGGGCGCGCGGCTGTTCGACCAGGACGGCAATCCCATCCAGATCGGCAGCCCGTACTGCTTGGACGGCAGCCCCGCCACGGGTGCCGGACCGGACGGAACCGCCACCGAGTGGACGTATCCGCTGTGCCCGAGCAGCACAGGTCCGTTCCGCTCCGGACCAGGCCCGCTCCCGGGGGCGGCCACGGCCACACCCACGGCCAAGTCGACCGCGAAGGCGAGCCCAACCCGCTGACTCTTGCCGGTGCCGCTGCCGAGCCGCGCGTGGAAGCATGACGTGATATCGCTGCCGCGGTTGGGAAGCTTCCAGGACACACCGACAAGGAGAAACTCATGGGTCTGATCGGCAAAGCGTTGAAGATCGGCGTGCTGGCCAAGGTCGTCCAGGTTGTGCAGCGCGAGGCAAGCAAGCCCGAGAACCGCAAGAAGATCGCGGACGCGATGGACAAGGT
>JAOPWD010000264.1 GCA_025965875.1 Pseudonocardiales bacterium | reverse complement strand
GTCACTTCCGCTCCGCGACAGGGTGAGCGCCATCCACGCGGACCTGTCCGCCGACAAATGGACGTTGCTGTTCTGGGGAATTTCGCTGGTCTTCGCGTGGCTGGCCCCGAACTACTCCTGGAGTCCGTTCGACGCGAACTCCCCAAGACGCGACGGCCACCGATTGCGGCACTGGGTCCTCGGCCGAGGAATCTGGTGGACAGCAGCCGCAGCCGGCGCAATCGGACTGGCGGTGCTGATCTCGCTCGAACGCGTCGGGCTCGATTCAGCGCCGGTCGTTGCGTTGGACAAGACAGGGCCCGTAGCGCGAGACCAGACGGGGCACGTAGCGATAGCTACTGCGGTTCCCCTCCTGCAAGCGAGGACGGGGGACTGCTTCAACCTTCCGTCAGACAGCTCCTTCGCGGTGCTGCCGGAATTGCCATGCCAGCAACCGCATGACGCTGAGGTCTACTACACCTTCGGCATGTCGGCCGAGACTTACCCGGGCGACAGTGCCGCCACCACGTCGGTCGACGACACTTGTTACGTCAAAGTGCCTGCTGTCGCCGCATCGATCGAAAGCGGTCTCAGCTACGCGTACTTTTTTGCTGACCGGCAGACCTGGGACTTGGGCGCCCACACTGTCATCTGCACACTGGGGCGTACCGATGGCAAGAAGCTCGACGGCCCCGTCCCCAGGAGGTGAGCGGGAGGAAACCCGGTGCGGGCGCTATTGGGCCTCGACGGGTACCTGTGTCGTCAGGCAGAACGGATGACCCGCGGGATCGAGAAGCACTCGCCGTCGGTCGGGGGCTGGCTGCAGCGCCGCGAGTGTGGCACCCAATCGTTGGGCCTCGATGACCGCCGTCTCCAGGTCGCTCACCGCGAGATCCAGGTGGATCTGCTTGGGGACGCCCGCCTCGGGCCACGTGGGCGGTTCGTAATCCGGGATTTCTATAGCGCTGAGCGCCACCCAATCGGTACGCACGACGGCAGCGGTGGCACTCGTGTAGACGATCTCGCCGCCGAGCATCGCGGCCCAGAACTCAGCCAGGGGCCGGGCGTCAGCGCAATCCAACGACACGACTCCGCTTCGAGCGACTGCCATGAGGCGAACCTAGCCGAGCGTAGGTCAATACCATCGCAACCAGGCAGATCGGGCGGGGACGGTTTGGCTACAGCCTCCCGACCGACTCGAATGTAGTTTGTCGCCATGGGCTCCGGGGTACTGGTGCAGGTGGTACTCGGCGGGCTGGCGAACGGCGCCATCCTCGGTCTGGTCGCTCTCGGCTTCTCATTGGTTGCCGGCACTGTACGAGTTCTGCATTTCGCTCACGGTGACATTGCCGTTGCCGCGGTCTTTGTCGGGGTTCTTGCCATGATTGGCCGCGCACCGATCGCGGTTGCCCTTGCCCCGCTGCCTTCCGTGGTCTTCGTCTTATTGGTCGTGGCGGCGGGCGCGGCGCTGTCGGCCCTGGTCGCGCTGTTCGTTGTGCTCCCTAACCTGGCCATCCCGGGAGGGGGTCGTCGGCGTGCTGGTGATGCTTTCGGCTGGATCGCGGGTGGACTAGGGGCCGGCCTGCTGCTGCGGGAAGTTCTCGGATTGCTGCTCCCGGAGCAGGGCTATGCGGTTCCGGATCCGTTCCGTTTGGAGCGGCTGGTGCACGGGGGACTGGTGAACCTGCCTGGTGGCGTCACCTTGCCCATTCGGGCTGTGATCGTCGTAGTTATCGGGCTTGGCGTAGGACTCATCGCCGAGCGGTCGCTCGTCCGGTCGCGCTTCGGCAGTTCGCTGCGCGCGGTGGCCGATGATCCTGAGGGCGCGGCGCTGTGCGGCGTGTCCGCGCGTCGCGTGGTGATGTGGGCTTTCGTTGTCGCGGGTCTGCTGGCCGGGCTTGCCGGCGTGCTTGCGGCTCCGGGTCGAGCGATCTCCGTCGATGACGGGGCAGTCCTCGGGCTCGAGGCGGTGGCGGCGGCGCTGCTCGGCGGTGTCGGGTCGTTACGGGGGGCGCTCGTCGGCGGCCTCGTCGTGGGGTTAGTGCAGGCGCTCGCCGTGTACGCCCTCGGTGCCGGTTTGTACGACGTCGCCCCGCTTGCCTTGTTGGTGGTTCTGCTCGCCGTGCGTCCGCCGGGCATCAGAGCACGGACGGCTTGACTCGAGTGCGCGAGTAAGCATGATCGACGTCGCGCAAGCCCTGTGGTTGCTGGTTGCGGCGCTGGGTCTGTCGCTGTCGGTTTCGTACGCCGGTTTGCCAATGCTCGGGCAGAGTGCCTTCATCGCGGTAGGCGGCTACGGCGTCGCGCTGCTCGGACCGGGTGGCGTGGGCCTGCCATTAGGCGTGGCCGCTGCCGCCGCGGTGCTGATTGCGGCGCTCTTGGGCTATTTCACGGCGGTCGGCTTATCGCGGCTCGACGGTGCTTACCTGGCACTTGCAACGTGGACGCTGGCGTGGCTTGTGCAGCGGATACTGCTGGCCTACCCAGGGGTCTTCGGGGGTCCGGAAGGGCTGACGCGACCCGTGCCGGCGCACCTCGTCTCGCGGAGCCTCGGGGTGGAGACGGTGCTAACGACGAAGATCAACCTGGTTTTTGCAGCGGGTATCTGCGTCCTGGTGCTGCTGGCCTTCATCCGCATGGGCAAAGGGCCGGGCGGCCTTGATCTGGCCGTTCTGCGCGAATCCCCGCAACTCGCGACCTCGCTTGGCGTTGCGGTAGCGGCCCGGCGCCGCGCGGTCTTCACGATGACGGCCGTTCTCGGCGCAGTGTCGGGTGTCGGATCGACCGTGCTGCTTGGAATCATCTCGCCGTCGGATGTCAGCCCGCTGCTGTCGCTTCAGCTGTTCGTCGCTGTATTGGTGGGCGGCGCCGCCCGGTGGTGGGGTCCCGTACTGGGAGTCGCGCTGGTGTCGGTGCTGGCGTCCGTCGCGGACAGGCTGGGCAGCGTGGGTGACGTCAGCCCGGAGCGCCTGCGCGGTGTGCTCACGGCCATTCTGCTTCTCGGCGTGCTTGCGCTGCGCGGCCCGCTGGGAAGACTGGGCCGCACCGCGGGTCGGGTCATTCAGCCGACCCGATCGACACTCCCGGTACCAGAGCGGCAGGTGCCTACGCTCGAAGGGCCGGTTGAGCTCAGCGCGACGCATGTGAGCATCTCGTACGCCTCGGTGCCGGCTGTGGATGACGTGAGCCTCGTCCTGCGCGGCGGTGAGGTACACGCCCTGATCGGACCGAACGGCAGCGGAAAGTCCACGCTCTTGCATGTCCTGGCGGGGGATGTCGTCTCCGGCGAGATCCGTGTCGGCGGCAGGTCTTGTCGTGCGCGCGGGGTACGGGATCGCGTATTAGCCGGGGTGGTCCGGACGCCGCAACGTAGCGTCGTACTTTCCGGGCTGACGCCCGCGATGCAAGTTGCGGTCGGTGCGCGGGTTGGTTCACCGTCGCGCCAGGCCATGCTCCGCCATCTGTTCGCAACGCCGCGCTCGCGAGTGGAGGCTGAGCGGGTCCGCGCTGTCGTTGGTGCCGCGCTGCGCGAGACGGGACTGCTGGGGGTGAGTGACACCGACCCAGTTCGGTTGACCGTCGGTGAGCAGCAACTGTTGCAGGTCGCCCGTGCTATCGCCACGGGAGCATCGGTGTTCCTCTTCGACGAACCGTCCGCGGGCATGACCGACGGCGAGCGCCAGACGTTGCGGGCTGTCGTTCGTGGTTTGGCGACTGCTGGCGCAGCGGTGTTCATCGTCGAGCACGATATGCGCTTCGTCGGCGCGGCCGCGGATTTCGTCTCTGTCCTCGACGCCGGTCGAATCATCGCATCAGGCACACCTGTTCGCGTGCGGGACGATCCGCTGGTTCGTGAGGTCTACCTGGGTTCGTCTCTCGACGGTGGCGCCGGCGGCACACACGTCGAGGCAGATCGTCCCTGAACCCTAGGATCTGCGCCAGACGACCACCGCAGTCCCCATGAGCGTCAGCACACCCAGAATCGCCAGGCCGATCGGAACCAGCCTCGGTCTCAAGGGACGGGTCGGCGCGACCGGGGACGCTGCCCTTGGGAGGACGTAGTGAAAAACCGTGCGTCCCGCGGGTCCCAGTTCCGGCCCGAGGTAGGGGCTATATGCCGAGGCGCGGGCGCCCGTAGCTGCCGTCTGGACCAGCAGATCCAGGGCGGATCGGCGTTCGGCTGCGCTCGGTTCGGCAGCGGCCCATGCCCGCCACGAGCGGAAACCCTCCGGAGGGGTGAGCGGACCTGGCTCGAGTACCGGCACGGCGGTCAGATCAAGCTCCAGCGTGCCTTCGCCTTTGGTCGCAAGGGTGAATGTCATCGTGCCCTGGAGCACGCCGTTGAGGCTGACCGCATCCGGACGGCTGGCGCCACCCGCTGTCGCAGGGTGCGAAGGGAGGAGTCGCAGCGTGCCATTGAGCCGCAGCGGGACGATCTGGATCGCCCGCCTGGTCGTGGCACCGGTCACCTGGAGATCCGTCGGCAGAGTCGTTCTGATCGTAGGCAATCGCGCCACCGCGGGGGCCTGCGCGGCGGCTCGAGCGTCGTCCAGTGCGGCCGCCACCGGTAGGGCAGGGGCGTCGGCAGCGGTGGGGAGCACGGTCCTTTGGCGGGTGGTATTGGTGATCGTGAGTGACACTGTCCCTGGCCCTGATAGGGATGTCCCAGAGACGTGCGCAGCCGGCTGCCTCCCAGCGGCAGCGAACGACACCGTCGCACGCAACGGGAGGTGCGCCGATTCAAGTTGTGGGTCGAGAACGAGTTCGGCGCCGAGTTGTCGGTTGCCGGGGCAGAAACCCTGCCAGACGACGTCACCGAAATCGAGCACCGGCGGCTCATCGCCGAGTGCTATCGCCGACAAGGCCGGGCCGGCCTCCCGGATGTCGTAATCACCTGCGCCGGTAAGCCCAATCCGCTGGCGGTCACTAACGTGCTTGACGGAACCGTCGCCGGTTACCTCGACTTGTACGAGCTCGTCGTTGGTGACATCTCCCGGCACCAAGGACCCGGGCAAACGTTCGCGAGCCGCACCGAGAGCTTCGAATAGTTCGAAGCCGTTGAGCTGATCCGATTGTGGGCTGGGCAGGTAGATCGTATCGGCGTAGGCGGGGGAGGCCGCGGACAGCAGGAGCACGCCGATCACCGCCACCGCTATAGCGCGCATGGCCTGAGGGTACGAGCCGGGGATCGCACTGTCGCGAGGGTAAGAACGCGAGATCCGGCTACTGCTCGAAGGTGTAGGTAACCACGAGGTAGTCGCGGCACAACGGCTTCACGTTGATGTTGCCGGGGTGCGGACCACTGAAGTCCGCGTCAGCCTCGAAGCCTGGCTCCTGGTCCGAGCCGACCTTGGTATAGCCGGAGGCGGTGATCTTCTTGAGGGCTTCGTCACGGACATGGACGATGTCATCGGGACTGCCCCTGACAGCACCGCGCAGCGCAAGTGTCTTGCCTTGGGTTACTGCCTGTGTCGCGGCCCAGCCGGTCACGGTCGGAAAGCCGGTCGGAAGCCTCTGTGCGGCGACAGGATGAGGCCTGACATCATCACCGCAGGCAACTGACGCGGCGCCCGCCGACGGTGCTGACCCGCTGGGGACCGCCTCGGATGTCGACGGGCCTACGGTGGTCCTGAGCCTCGGACCGGCGCTGCCACCGCACGCCGCCACGGTTACGGCCAGAAATACGCCGAACACCGTCCCACCGAGACGTTTTCGGCACCTGCCCCGCGTAAGAGCACTCCCGAAGAACATCATGATTGGTCCTTCTGTCGTGACAGCATAAGGCGGGAGGAGCCACGATGCACCCGCTACTTGCCTTGTCGCTCGTGGCCGTCGTGCTGTCCGCAACGAGGTGTCAGCAGCCGAGCTCGACGCTCCCAGCCGGGGACGGGCCGTTGGTGGTCATTTCTGCCCCGTTGACAACGGACCCGTGGATCGGGCGCTTTGCCGAACGTGGTGCTCAGGTGGCCGTCGACCAGCTCCGTGCTGCGGGGGCGGGCCAGCGCAAAATCCGACTACAGGTTCTGGACAACAACGCCTCTCCCAGTACCGCCGTAGCGAATGCCCGGACAGCTGTCGCGGAGGGAGCTGGCGCCCTGATCACCGACGGCACCGGGGCGCTCGCTGTGTCCCGAGTGACCGACCCGGCCTCGCTACCTGTCTTCGTTGTGTATGACGGGGGCGCCTCCTTCGTCGACGCCCGGACCCACCCCACGATCTTCCGACTCGCACCCGCGAACAGGTACATGAGCCGGCGGCTTGCCGACTACGTGGCCGGCAAGACCTCATCCGTCGCACTGTTCAGTGACGACTCCTCATACGGCCGGGACGGTGCTTCCCAACTCGGCGTCGACCTTGCCCACAATGGCGTCCCAGTGGTGGCCAGAAGTGTCCTGCCAGCCGCAGCCCGCGACGTCAGCGCACAAGTGCTGGCTGCCCGGCGCGCTGGCGCAAAGGCGCTCGTCCTATGGGCTGGTGCACCCGACGTGGCACAAGTCATCAGGACGGCTCGGTCCACAGGCTGGCAGGTGCCCGTGTACATCGGGCCGAGCGGCGAGGACCCACTCGTCCGACAGCAACTCGCTGATCATCCCGAGTGGCTGGACGGTGCCACGTTCGTGTCATTTCGGATCACCAGTGAGCAAGGCCCGGCCCCGTTCAATCGTTTCCGGTCGAGTTATGAGCGCCGCTACGGAGCGGACAAGGTCGGGATGTCAGCAGACGGCCGCCCGGTGGTACAACCGCCGGATTGGGCGACGTACTCCTATGACGCGATCATGTTGGTGGCCGCCGCCTTAGCTCAGTCACACGGCAAAGTAGGAGCGCCGCTACTGACTGCGGTCCAGATGGTGTCGATCACCGGGGCGAACGGTGACCAGCGCGGTTTCGGCCCCGACAATAGGGAAGGCGTCAGTTCCAGCGACATGTACTTCGCGCGCTTCCATCACATGCGTTTCGCTCCCGTCACAGACGACCTGCTCTCGACCTACTTGCCCACCGTCGAGCAATAGGACGGCTACGCCTCGATGTCCCACCGCGTGTTGCACCGATTGATCGCGAGCAAGCGGACGGCGCCCGGCCTGCCGTCCTTCGTGAAGGGAAGATGGATCTCGCTCGGGCCAACGATCCCGCGACCAGCCGTGTACCCCGCCGATTGCAAGGCAGTGATGGCAAATAGCAGACTGTTGCGCAGCGAGCTTGGGCTCGTGAACTGAACCACGGTGAACCCGTTTGCCAACGTCCGAACCGTGCCCAACTTTGCCCCGTGCGGCAGCGGCAAATCCCGTGGCATGCCGGTAGGCCAAGCAAACCCCGGCCCAGACTGAACTGCGCACGAAGCCACGACGGGCTCGCTCGACGGGCGAGATTTACCCGTGCAGCCAACCGTCACCAGCAGGCCGGTGAAAGCCACGGCAATGAGACGGTGCCTCACACGGCACAATGCTAACCATGCGGGCGTTCCGGCACGCCCTGGGCGACGGCGATCGCGCACCATGCGCCGCAGGCCAATAGCATCACCGGGTGACTACACGCGTCGGTCGGTGTGCTGCGGCGGGGATCGCAATCCTGCTTCTTTCAGCATGTACCCCCGACCCGGTCCGCGCCCCGCAGCCGCCGCCTCCCAATGCATCCGATTCCACAACGGCCGCCGTGGCGTCCCCGTCACCCGCGCCACCGCTGGCTCCACCAGCCCTGCGCAAGTACTGCCATCCCGGTGATCCACTGGCTGCTGTGTACCGGCCCGCTCGGCTCAAGGTGAAGAACCGCTGCGCGGCGGTCACCGGCGTGGTCGGCGATCACAACATCGAGCACGACGGGGACCTGCACATCTCGCTGACCGACGTAGGTGCCCAGTGGCTGAACCAGGTCAATCTACGGCGACCCAAACAAGACCTCGTGGTCGAGGCAGTACCAGGCATCCCCGTGCCGGTACCGGCGGTCGGAGCGCGGATCACGGTTATCGGACCGTGGGTTCTCGACACCGAAACAGGGTGGTTGGAGATCCATCCGGTATGGACGATTCTTCCGGCAGCATGAGCGGCCACCGGCGACTGTGCCGGGACTAGTCCAGCCAGTCGCCATCGCAACCCTTGCCTCATCCGTTTGGACGAAGCGTTGGCCGGTGTAGGTCTCTACCTTCGCACTGGGACGGGAAGGTCGCGCAGCGCAGACCCCGTACGGGTGGACGACGAAGGGTTAGGCCATGCGGACGAAGATCTCAGTCACGCTCGCCACCGGGGCAGCTCTCGTGACGATGGGGGTGAGCGCCCCAGGGGTAGAGGCGGCGGACGTAACAGCGCCTACGCAGCCCGGTCCGATCACCGTCAGCGGTGTCTCGGCGACGGCGGCCTCGCTGAAATGGGGTGGGTCAACGGACAACGTCGCAATCGAGGGATATCGCGTCTATCGGGGCCCGGCGGCGGCAGCCAACACAGCCCTCAGCCTCATCGCCACGACGGACGCGGTCACGTCCTACAGCGCCGCCACCTTGCGGAGCGGATTCGCCTACAAATTCGGCGTTGTTGCCATCGACGCCGCGAACAACAAGTCAGCAATGCGGACAACGACCTTCACGACCCTGACCAGTTCGGACACCGCTGTCCCCGCCGCACCGTCCAGCACGAGCGTCGCGCTGAGCGCGTTCTCCTCCACGCGGGTCGACGTGGTTTGGGCTGCGTCCACCTCCACCGACGTCGCCTCCTACGAGGTCTATCGGGATGGCGTTCTTGCCGGCTCGGTGGAGCGGCCGAACTCCCAACGATTCTCCGACAATGGCCTGGCCGCTGCTTCATCGCACGCTTATGTCATCAAGGCGGTCGATTCGGCCGGCAATCGCTCCGCTGGGACCACTTCGAAGACGATCAAGACCTTGGCCGCGGGCGCCGTGAAGATCGCGCGCGGGCCTTACCTGTCCAACGTCACCGCAACCTCGGCAGTGGTCTCGTGGTGGACGAATCTCGCGACCACGGGTGTCCTGTCGGTGGCCGGCCAGTCCTTGACCGACCCGGCCGGAACCACGCAGCACCACACCGTCACCGCTGCCAACTTGACGTCCGGGACGAGCTATACCTACACGGTGACGAGCGGTGGCGTCTCCGCCAGTGGATCCCTGAACACGGCGGCGAATCCTGGCACAACGTTTTCCTTCGCCGCTATAGGGGACTTCGGCGGACAGAGTACCGGTGAGTCCCAGAACGCAACCAACATCGGCTCGGCAGGCACCGCATTCATCCAGACCCTCGGCGACAACATCTACCCGTCCGCCGGGTTGCCGGACCCGTCCTTCTCGACCACGTACTCGGATTTCGACGCCCGGTTCTTCAAGCAGTTCGGCCCAGTGGTGAAGTCGCAAGCATTCTTCCCAGCCAACGGCAACAAGGAGTACTACAGCGACGGCGAGTTCTGGGACGCGTTCCCGATGCCAGGCGCCAACCACTCCTGGTACAGCTACAACTGGGGTGACGCGCATGTGCTGGTACTGGACAGCGAACAGCCATATGCCGTCGGTACCGCGCAATACAGCTTCGCGCAGTCCGACCTCGCGGCCCATCAAGGCGATCCTTGGCGCATCGTTGCCATCCAGCGTCCGCCGTTCAGTTCCACCACCTCTACGTCAAGCTCGCAGGGAGTGCGGTCGATCCTGGTGCCACTGTTCGAAACTCAGCACGTCAACCTGGTGCTGTCCGGGAACAGCCATAACTACGAACGGTCCTTCCCCTTGACGAATGGAAATCCGGCGGCTGGTGGCATCACGTCCGTCGTCTCCGGAGCCGGCGGGAATGGGTTCAACGCCTTCACCTCCGCGTCCCCGCAGCCGGCCTGGAGCGCGTTCCGCGAGTCCACGTTCTACGAGTACGCAAAGGTGACTGTCAGCGCGTCCTCGATCACCGTTGCTGGCGTGCGCGCGGACACCAACGCTGTGTTCGATACGACCACGATCGCCAAGCCGGGCAGCGACACGACCCCGCCCTCGCCGCCGACCGGGCTGTCTGCAGGAACTCCGACCACCGCAACCGTGCCGCTGAGTTGGAACGCGAATCCGGCCGCAGAAGCAACGACCAGTTACAACGTCTACCGAAACGGCGTCAAGATCCCGGCTGGCACCGGGGTCACCGGCACCAGCTTCAATGACTCGGGTTTGAGCCCAAGTACGACATACAGCTATTCGGTAACCGCGCTCGATGCGGCCCACAACGAATCAGCGCCGAGCGCAGCCGTATCGGCCACCACTGCGGCTAGCGGAGGAACGACCGTCAGCATCTCTCCGAGCGACGACGCGACCATCGATCCGGTGACCACCAACACCGTTACCTCCAGCCGAGTGAAGGTGGATGCCTCGGGGCCGGTTGACGACATGCTGCTGAAGTTCACCACTCCGGCCAGCTGTTCCAGCGTGACCTCCGCCAGCCTGCAACTGACGGTCGGTAGCGGGACGACGGATCCGTCCAGCCACGGGGGTGATTTCTACGCAACGTCGCCCGCGGACCCGAACGCCGCATGGAGCCAGGCCACGGTCACGTGGAATTCGGCACCGTTGAGGGACACCGCAACCGCGCCGGTCATCCTTGCCACCGCAGTCACGGCAGGAACCACCTATTCGATCAACGTGTCGACACTCGTCCCGAACCGGCCGGCCACGTTCACCCTCCGTGCTACCAGCACCAGCGCGGACGGGGCCGGCTACTTCTCCACCGAAGGCAGTGCCGCGAGCGGCCCGAAGCTGCTGCTCACCTGCGGCTGAACCGGGACGGACGCCTGGTCGGCTGCATGCCGACCCGGGCGTCGGTCCGGGCGCAAACGCCGGGTGCTACCTGAGCTGCGAGCTCAAGGCGGCCAGGTCCTTAGCCCCGTATCGGGTCATCGGGTCGACGTAGGAACCTTCGGTGATTTCGTTCCAGCTGATCAGACCGAAGGCGTCGGGATGCGTTGCGCCGTTTCCGTTGAACAGGGACGTGAGCGTCTGACCTCCGTTACGCGGTACGCAGGACGATCCGCCGGCGATCTGCTTGTTGTAGCCGGGAGTGAACGGGGCAACCCACACCTTGCGTGAGCGGTCGAGGTTCAGCCCGCTGGCACGCACGTTGCTCGCCAGCGTGGCCAACTGGCTGAACGACTGCGGGTTGCGGTATGGGTTCTGTGAGGACCAGTAGTACGCGTCGCCGTCCAGATATGGCGCCCGCGCGCTCGACCACGTGTTCTCGTCCCCGAGGATGCGGAGCTTCGCGCGGTATAACGCACTCACGCTCTGCAGTTCGGCCAGCGAATACTTGCGGCTGCCCTGCCAGATGACGGTCGGCTTGGCTGACTGCGCGCGGTCGAACGCGGGATCCGTTCCGTACTTAGCCAGGAAGTACTTGATGTCATTGGTGATTTGGGTATGCGAGAGCACAACAGCCGACGCCTTGTAGCTGAGCCACAGTTTGAAGGGAATGCCTTGCGCATTCACCTTGTGCACCGCGTCGACCATGGTCTGCAACCGTTTGCTGTACGGGTTGCTGGTGACGGTCTGCGCCGGCTGTCCGGTACCTGCCCAGTTCACCGCGAAGCCAGCGAGTCCGGCCGCCGCCGCCTGTCGCACGTCAGCCTCGATGAAGCCGGGGTCGTCTTGGCTGTAGATACGCGCCGGTACGTCCGTGAGCGTGTTACCGGCGTAGTTGCTTCGGGTGCCACAACCCGCAGCGTCCAGCGTGGCCGGCAGTGGCAACGGTGAGGCACTAATCGGGTAATGCGGTCCCAGGGCACTCTTCCAGTGATTCGCACTCCACCAGAGGTAGTAGTAGGCGAAGACGGGTGGCTTGCTCGCCGACGGACTCGGCGTTGTCGTTGCCGCGGTTGCGTGGTGCGGACGCGCCGCGACCACGCAGGCCAGCAGACACGCGGACAGCGCCACGGCCAGAAGACTCAATCGCCTGCGCGGTAGGGCATGGGTAGCGGTATGGGATCTCAATCGACTCTCCGACCTTGTCGTGGTCACTGGCCATTCGGCCAAGCCTGGACACGCCTGCAATCTGTGCAGGGCCAGCGCAGCGACAGGGTGCATCCGACATGCACTGTCGTCCTAACACGCCGGACGCAGCAAAGTTACCCCACTGTTAGCTCGGCGTATGCACGGCCCCCCGACCGGGTGGTGGCGTAAAGATCGACAATTGCGGGCCGGGTCGTGACTTCGCCGTGCGAGCGGCAACTGTTTGCCTAATCGTCGAAACCAGGAAAGACGGTAGACATGCGACAACAGGGAGGGGGTGCGTAGCATTCTGGAAACGAGTTGACGAGGTGGTGAACATGGCCGAGGCCGCCGGCAGCGCGGAACAGCTGGCTACGCCCGAGGAACTGGCTTCCTTGAGACGATTGATCCAGGAACAGGCTGACGAGCTCGCGGAGATTCAGGAAGTTCTTCGCAATGTGACGGCGTTGTGCGACCTCGGTGATTGGGCCGCCGAGTCCGCAGGCACGGGTTCTCCGCCCGCAGTTCTCCTCTCGGATCTACGGCGGACGCTCGGGTGCCGTGCGTCCGGTTGGGGCGTGGCGTGAAGGTCGAGCCCGAGGCACCCGCACCGGGGGGACATTTGGGTAACAGGCGCCTCGGGGTCTGAGAGCCGAGCGCCCACCTGGTCGAGGAGCCGATTGCGGCTCTCGATGCGGCCTTTGGTGACGTCGGTCTTGGTGGTCGTGCAGGCTGTCATGATCGGTGCCCCGCGTTCCGGGCGAGGCGATGTCTGTGCTCGCTTGCTGGATCGTGATGGACGATGGCCGGCCTGGTTCCGGGCGCCCTGCGGCGGCGACGTGCGAGCACTGCTACCGCGAGGACCAGCAACACTGGCAGGCCGATCAGCGCCGCGACAGTTGGCCATCGTTGCACCGCAGCCGACGCAACGGGCGAATCGCTCGAGTCCACCGCAGTCGACGGGGTCGGCACGGACGTGTTCGTCAGGTCGGCTAGCACATCGAGGTAGCGCCGCCCGAGTCGTTCAGATGGCTCGACGTAGGTGTTCTCGCTGAACTCGTTCCAACTGATCAGCCCGAGCGCGTCCGGTGAGGACTCCATTGCGGTGTTGTATTCGGTCCGTAGCGTGGCGCCGTCGCCACGCGGAACAGTCTTCGTACCGCCGACCAATCGCGCGTCGAAGCCGGGCGCGACGGGCGCGATCCAATACTTGCCGTCGGCGTGCACAGCCGAGCTCATGTCTCTCAGCTTCGCGGCGTACGTGCGATTCGTCGTTGGATTGACTGAAGACCAGTAATACGCGTCACCATCGGTGACGTCTGAGATCCGTTGGTAACCGGCCACGCTCTTCTCGGTCGAGAGCACGAGCAGGGCGGGGCGAACGGCGCCGGTCACGGACGCGACATCGTGGTGGGAGTAAGCCCACGTGCCACTCCATATCGTGAGCGGCTTTCCGCCCATCCGGTAGAACACCGGGTCTTGAGCGAATTGAGCGGCGAACATCTTGAAATCAGCGGCCACCTTCACCACCGGTAGCGGCTTTCTGTTGAAGTCCAGGCCTTGGTAGATCATGGCCAGACTGAAATGCTCCCGCGCCGCCACGTCGGCCAGCGAATGGAGTCGCCTGGTATCCGTCGGCGTATCTTTCCAACTGACGATGAATCCGGTCACCCCGGCGGTCTTGGCTTCTCGGATGTGTCGCGTCATCACTTGGCGGTCATCGCTGGAATACCTGCCGAGTGCCGGGTAATCGATCTTCGCTCTGTTCCACGACCTCACGTCGAACCACTGGTAGTAATACGCGAACAGCGGAAGCGGCGAGCTCCGGGACGTGGTGCTGGGTGCGCCGCGAGCGGACGTACCCGAGGTGAGCAAGGCGACCACTAGCGACAGGGCCGTGAGTAACGCCGGTACCGCCCACCGTCTCACGTCATTACCTTCTCCGGGGACAGCGGCTGCTTGGATCGATTGCGCAATGCGCGGCGGAGCGTCCGGACGAGCCAGTTGCGCCAGTGTTTGCGTCCGACCACGAGCAAACCAATCGCGAGGACGAGGCAGAGACCGCCGAGGAGACTCATGTCGAGGAGGCTGATGACGGCCAGGTCGGCGGTCTTGTCCCTCGACAACGTGAACTGGTCGGAGGCAACGATTGCGGTGCCCGCCTTGATATCGACCCGGTACTTGCCGCGAGGCAGGTTGTTGAAGACAGCTTTGTGCCGGGCGTCGAAGGGCGCGCTCAGCTTGCCGCCGTCTGGGAAGGTGACCACTGCCGCCGAGCCCCGCGGGGAAGAGAACAGAGCGTCATGACCAGTGACGGTCAGGTCATGGAACTGCGTGACGAACGTCGGGTTGCTGGCGGGTGTGAAGACCTGGCGTCCGGCATCCACGACGTTGCTACCTCGGACGATCACACTCTGCAGCGAGTACCTGACGCCTGCTGCGGAGAGGGTCCCGTGCCGGTACGCCGGGAGGCTGACGTCGAGCCAGGTCGGGGCGGAGGATGACAGCGTGACCATCTGTCCGGCTTTGCTCTTGACCGTGATCGTCGAGACTTCGGCGGGGTCGACGGGGCTGCCGTCCTGTTGGACGAGCCGCGGCTGTAGCGGCTGCTGGAGTGTGAACGCCGCGGTGACCGCGTAGTTCGCGCGCAGCGGCAGGCCGGTAACCGTGCGGCGGAAGGCCTGATTGGGATCACGTTGTCCGCCCCATCGGCTGAACTTGTAGCGGTGAGCGGGTAACGACACCGAGACGTCGACGACGGACAGTTTGTGCTTGGCGAAATCGTGTTCCGCGGTGTAGGTGGCTTGACCGTTCGACCCCGTCACCAACACGTGACCGTCGAAGGTGAACGACACGCCTG
>JAOPWD010000395.1 GCA_025965875.1 Pseudonocardiales bacterium | reverse complement strand
TCGGCCACCTCGACCAGCAGGTCGCCGCGGACGTCGCACAGCCGGTAGGTGGTGCGTTCGGAGCGGATCCGCGCCGCCTGCCGCAGGCCCCGACCGCGCCGTAGGCCGGCAGTCAGATCGCGCAGTTCCTTGGGAACGCCCGCGCCTTCTCCCGGAGGCAGTCGGACCTCGGTGCGGTCGGCTCCGGTGGGCAGCTTGAGTTGCCAGCCGGTGTCGGTCGGCCCGCCATCGCGGCGGCGCAGCGTCACGTTCGCGTTCAGCAGATCGCGGCCGGCGGTGTCGAAGTACGTGCTGTCGAGATGGATCAGCGCCGTCTGGAGAATGCCGCCCGCTGGGACCAGAGCGCCGAGATCGGGCATCTGGAAGTCCTCGCCCACAGCTAGCTTCACCTCGCGTTCGAGATATCGCTCAGCCACGCCCGTCATTCTGTCCGTGTCGCGGGTCTACGGGAAGCAGATCCCGACCCACCCGAATCTCAGGCTGGGCCGTCGGGCGCGTCGATGTTGAACAGCGAGACGAGCCCGGCGATCGTCAGGACCCGGATGAGGTTCTCGGAGACGCCCCGCAGGACGAGGCGCTGGTCGTGCTCGTTGGCGTGATTGCGCAGCTCGACCCAGCTGCCGATCCCGGTGGAGTCGACGAACGTCAGCGCGGTGGCGTCAAGGACCAGGGTCGTACAGTCCGGCTGTCCCAGGGCGGCGAGCCCGGCCGCGCGCATGGTCGCAGCGCCGGCCAGATCGAGTTCACCGACCAGGCCCAGCACCGTGCACCCGGAGTCGGTGCTCTTCTCACTGAGCGCAAAGTCGGCCACGGCGACACTGTGTCACATCGATCGACTTTGGGTACGCCACAGGCGGTGGGTCGTACAGCGGCTCTATGATCATCTGGACGCCGCGGGGCAGTAGGGCCGAAGAGAGGCACTCACGTGTGCTGGGCGACAGAACGAGGCTTCAACAGCGAAGCGCACGCGCCCAGCGCGGCGCGCCAGTTCGTCGGCACTTCCTTGCTGCGCCTGCTGCCGCCGCTGGGCGAGACCGAGGCGATCGCCGACGCCGAACTCGTGGTCAGTGAACTGGTCACCAATGCGGTTCGGTCCGGTGCCGCGACCGTGCGGGTGGCGATGGAACTGCACCACGGTGAACTCGAACTAGACGTGACCGACGACGGCCCCGGCTGGCCGACGCTCGTGCGACCAGATGCGCATCAAGCCCATGGCCGCGGCCTGGTCCTGGTCGATGCACTCGCCGATAGTTGGCAGGCCGAGTCGATCGAGACCGGTGGCAAGCGGGTGCGGGTCACGCTGGCTCTCCCGGCCGAAGTCACCGTGACGCTGCAGTGCGATCGGCCACGCGCTGATCTCGCCGACCGCGATAGTTGATCAAAGACGCTGGGTCGGCCGAATGGCCAGGGCGGTCACGTCGTCGTCCCCGCTTCCGGCGCGCTGTGCTTCGACGAGCTGGCCGAGCCCGTCGGCCAGCAACCCACCGGCCAGCCCGGACGCGCTGCGCGCCAGCCGGGCCAGGCTGGCGTCGATGTCCTCGCCGCGCCGTTCGATCAGCCCGTCGGTGAAGAGCAGCAGCGTCGAGCCCGTCGGGAACGGCAGGGTCGTCGCGGTGCGGTCGTCGCGCCCGGCGCCGACGGGTCGGCTGGTAGGAGCCTGGACGTAGTCAGCGGTGCCCTGCGCGGTGACGACCAACGGCGGGCAGTGCCCGGCATTGACGACGGTGAGGGCTTCGCGGGCGGGGTCGATCACCAGGAATGCCAGCGTGACCAGTTCGGAGATCTTGAACATCTCCGACATGTCGTCCAGCCGCGACACCACACTCGACGGGTCGGGGTCGCTGGCGATATAGGCGCGCACCGCCGCCCGCATTTGCGCCATGGCCGCCGCCGCGGGGATGCCGTGACCCATGACGTCACCGATGAACACGATCAACCTGCCGTCGGACAAGCCGACCGCGTCGTAGAAGTCACCGCCGACTTCACTGCGCGCGGCCGGACTGGAGTGGGTGGCGATGTCCCAGCCGGGGATGTCGTCGAGGCGCTCGGGCAGCACGGCCCGCTGCAGTTGCAAGGCGACCTGTCGCGTCTGGCTGTGCAGGTCCGCGTTGTCGATCGCGACGCCCGCCCGGCGGCCGAGGTCCTCGGCCACGGCCAGGTCGGCGGGACCGTAACGCTGTGGGGTCTCGGCCCGGACGAGCGTGATCGCGCCGAGGACGCGGCCGCGCGCCTGCAGCGGCACGATCAAGACGCTGCGCAGGTTCAGGTCACGAGACAGTCGCAGGTGTTCCTCGTCCACCGCGCCGGCGACGAGCATCTCATCGGTGATCTCGGCGTACAGCTCGCTCACGCCGGTGCGCACCACGTTCGGCGCGCCGGTCTCCGCGTTCGGGTTCGGCGGGTAGCGCTGCTGCAGCTCACGCGCCCACGCCACCTTGTCCGGGTCGACGTGGGCGACGGCGAGGGTCTGCAGGACGCCGTCCTGGAGCGTGTCGACCCCGCACCAGTCGGCCAGTCGCGGGACGGCGAGCCGGGCGACGTTGGCCAGCGTGGATCGGTAGTCGAGGCTGCTGGCCAGTTCGGCCGAGGCGTCGGCGAGGAACGCCAACTGCGTCGCCCGCACTCCCGCCTCGTCGACCGCACGCACGCGCAGCACGGCCTGGGCGCAGGTGTCGGCGAATATCCGCAGGAAGTCCAGCTCGAGCGGGCCAGGCGACCAGGGGCCTATGAAGACCAGCCCGATCACGCCGAGCGGCTGCGCACCCACGGCAAGCGGCAGGCACAGCACCGAGCGCTCCTCGGGCAGTTGGCCGCTCAGCGCGGGGTAGCGGCGTTCGATCTCTGCCCGTGACGCTGCGATGACGGTCTGGCCACTGCGTACCGCCTCGCAGGCGGGCAATTCGGCGCTCAACGGGTACGTCGCCCACAGCTTTTCGGTGTCGGGCTGCCCGCCCCGGATGCCCACCAGGGTCAGTGTTTCGTCGTCCGTGAGCACCGACAGCGTCGACACGGCCGCATTGACCGCGTCGGCGACGTGCGAGACGACTATCTCGATGACGGCTTCGAAGTCACGGGCCGCCGCCAACTCGGCCGTGACCCGGCCGAGTTGGGCCAACCGGGCGTCGTTGGCGTCCCCCACGGCACCGATCATCGCGGAAGCATCGCACCCGCGAGCACTTCCGTCACGCGACGAGGAACCTCAGAATTCGTCGCCCACGTCGAGCCTCGTCCAGAAGGTGATCTCCGGCGGGCCGCTGGCGCCGGCGGCCGTCATGATGTCCTTGATCTCCGGCTCGGATTCGAAGAATTTGTGGAACGTCTCCTCGTCCGGCCACTCGTCGACGACCATCACGGTGCCGCTCGATGCGTAGAACCGGTGCGAGATCGCGCCCTGCTCCTTGCCCCTTGCGGAGATGCTCGACATCAGCCCCGGGTTGTCCTTGGCGAACTGCTCCAGTCGCGCGGGGTCCGCGGGAACCCTCAGCGTCATCAGTACGGTCATGTCCATCCTCCTTGCGATGCACCTGCCAGTTCGGCGGTAACGGCGCGAGCGTGGCACGCCATTGGACCGGTGTGAAGGCGGACGGCAGCAGATGGCCGAGTTGATGTCGGACATGCACGGCTTCGCCCGGGAGATAACCTCACCGGCGTGACGCGACCTCTCGACGACCCGACGGATCGGCTGATCGCCGCCGCGCTGATCGCCGACGGGCGCAGCACGCTGAAGAGCCTGGCCGAGGCGACCGGACTGTCGGTGTCAGCGGTTCAGGCCAGAGTGCGGCGACTCGAGACCGACAGGGTGATTCGCGGGTATACGGCGCGCATCGACCCCGAGGCGATCGGGTTGCCGCTCGCGGCGCTGGTGTCGATCACGCCGCTGGACCCGGCGCGCGAGTACGACATCCCCGACCGTCTCGTCGAACTGACCGAGATCGAGGCATGCCACTCCGTCGCGGGCGAGGACAGCTTCGTCCTGTTCGTGCGGGTGGCCACCCCGACAGCGCTGGAGGTGCTGATCCGCGAGATTCGCAAGCGGGCCAATGTGTCGACCCGCACTACGGTGGTGCTGCACACGTCCTTCGAGGGCCGTCCCCACCCGATCGGCCAGCTTGACCGCGCGCTCGATGCGCCGGAAAAAGATCGGCCAAACGGGTAAGATGCAGGAAATATTCTTGTACACTGGAGGCATGACGATGCTGCGTTCGGCTACCACCGCCGACATCACCGCCGACAGTGTCCACGCGACGATCGCCCGGCACATGCTTGCCGACGGCTTCGAACTGGTGCTTGATCTGCAGGCCTCCCAGGGCTGCGAGCTGGTCGACGCCCGCGACGGCACCCGCTATCTGGACCTGTTCACCTTCTTCGCCTCCTCGGCGCTCGGCATGAACCACCCGGGCCTGACCGAGGACACCGACTTCCTGCTCGAGCTGGCCAACGTCGCCGTCAACAAGCCGAGCAACTCCGACATCTACACGGTGCCGATGGCGCGCTTCGTCGAGACGTTCGCCCGCGTGCTGGGCGACCCGGCGCTGCCGCACCTGTTCTTCGTCGACGGCGGCGGGCTGGCCGTCGAGAACGCGCTCAAGGTCGCGTTCGACTGGAAGAGCCGCTGGAATGAGGCGCACGGCCTCGACCCCGCCGTGGGCACCAAGGTGCTGCACCTGGAGAGCGCGTTCCACGGCCGCACCGGCTACACGATGTCGCTGACCAACACCGACCCGGTCAAGGTCGCCCGATTCCCCAAGTTCAACTGGCCGCGGATCCCGGCGCCGTCGATCAACGGCACGTCCGACGTCGCGGCGGCCGAGGCCGCTGCTTTGGCCGCGGCGCGCGCTGCGTTCGAGACTTACCCGGCCGACATCGCCTGCTTCATCGTCGAGCCGATCCAGGGCGAGGGCGGCGACAACCACTTCCGCCCCGAGTTCCTGCAGGGCATGCAGGCGCTGTGCCGCGAGTTCGACGCGCTGTTCATCGTCGACGAGGTGCAGACCGGCGTCGGCATGACCGGCACTGCCTGGGCGTATCAGCAGCTCGGCATCGCCCCCGACGTCGTCGCGTTCGGCAAGAAGACCCAGGTGTGCGGAGTGATGGCGGGGGGTCGCGTCGACGAGGTGCCGCAGAACGTGTTCGCCGTGTCGTCGCGGATCAACTCGACGTGGGGCGGCAACCTCACCGACATGGTGCGCGCCCGTCGCATCTTCGAGGTGATCGAGTCCGAGGGCCTGATCGAGCGGGCGGCCTCGCTCGGGTCACACCTACTCGATGGGCTGCACTCGCTGGCCGGTAAGCACGATGTGATCTCAGAGGTGCGGGGGCGCGGGCTGATGTGCGCGTTCACGCTGCCTTCGGCCGAGCTGCGCAACGCCGTGATCACGCGGCTGCGCGAGGACGAGCGGGTCCTGGTGCTCGGCTGTGGCGCGTCGAGCCTGCGCTTCCGGCCGGCGCTGACCGTCTCGGCCGACGAGCTCGATCGCGGGATCGCGGCGATCGACCGAGTGCTCTCCTCGCTCGTCTGACGCCGATGCGAAACCGGACCGCCTGCGAGCTGCGTGCTGCGTTCGCGCAGCAGATGGCTGCGACCTACGGCCGCGAGGTGCCCGCGTACAACACGCTCGTCGACGTCGCGGCCGAGGTGAATGCTTCTGTTCTGGCCCGCGACGGCGCGTCGGCCGAACGGCTGGGCTCGATCGGCCGGGTGACCGCCGAGCGGCACGGCGCGATCCGGGTCGGTTCGCCCGCGGAATTGCGCGACGTGGCCCGGATCTTCGGTGCGCTGGGCATGCATCCGGTCGGCTTCTACGACCTGCGTGACGCCGCCCGGTCGGCGGTGCCGGTGATCAGCACCGCCTTCCGTCCGACGGACCCCGACGAGCTGGCCCGTAACCCGTTCCGGATGTTCACCTCGATGCTCGTCACCGACGACCGACGCTTCTTCTCCGCTGAGCTGCAGGCCCGGCTGGAAGCGTTCCTGTCTCAGCGGGTTCTGTTTCCGGCCGAGTTGATCACCTTGTCCAATAAGGCAATCGCTGCTCGTGGACTCGACGACGACGACGCCGGGCGGTTCCTGAAGCTTGCTACCGACGCGTTCGCGCTGTCCGCCGAACCGGTCGACCGGGCGTGGTACGCCGAGCTGGAGGCGGTCTCGGCGGTGGCGGCCGACATCGGTGGTGTGAGCTCGACGCACATCAATCACCTCACGCCGCGCGTGCTCGACATCGACGAGCTCTACCGGCGGATGTCGGCGCACGGCGTTGCCATGATCGACTCGGTCCAGGGACCGCCGCGCTGGGCTGGTCCGGACGTGCTGTTGCGGCAGACGTCGTTCCGCGCGCTGGCCGAGCAGCGGCTGTTCCGCGCGGCGGACGGTTCCGTGGCGCCGGGGTCGCTGCGGGTGCGCTTCGGTGAGGTGGAGGCGCGCGGCATTGCGCTGACGCCGGCCGGCCGGGACCGCTACGACGCGATGATGGCCGAGGTCGACTGGGTGTTGGCCAGCTCGCCGGACGCGTCTCGGACTGACGTGGCCGCGGAGGTGTGGACGCGGGATCTGCCGTCGTCCGAGTTGGGGCTGCTGCGGGACGGGCTCGGTTTCTTCACCTACTCCGTGGCAGACCGCTCGGCTGCGGCGCCTGGCGCTGACCCGGCTGCGTTGGTCGAGGCGGGTGCGCTGACGGCGACGCCGATCGTGTACGAAGACTTCCTGCCGCGCTCGGCCGCCGGCATCTTCCAGTCCAATCTGAGCACCGAGACCACGTGGGACGCCGAGCAGCGGGGCACCCGGCGCGACGCGGCCTGGCTGTCCGATGTTCTGGGGCAGTCGGTTGCCGATCCGGTCGACCTCTACGCCCTCCAGCAGCGGGCATCCCTGGACGCAGCCCTTGCGTGCCTCGCCCGCTGAGCGGCGTTGTTGTCGGTAGGCGTCGGCATGCTCGTGGGATGGCAACCCGCTCTTTCACGATCGTCGCGAAGGGTCCGTTCTCGTTGCGCGAGTCGGCCCTGTTCGGCTTCGGCCAGCGGATGCGTCCAGGGGGCGTCGGTTCGCAGGAGCCCACGTTCGACGGCGTCATGCGGCTGGCGTTCTGCCTCGACGGCTATCGCGACCAGGTGGGCGTCGAACTGCGGCAGGTCGACGATGGCGTGCGGGCCGTCGTCCACGGCAAGGGAGACCTTGCCGCCGTCGAGGCCCAGGTGTCCCGGGTGCTTTCGCTCGATCACGACGCGACGGGCTTCGTCCAGGTAGGTAAGCGCGACCGGGTCATCAAGAAACTGCAGCAGACCGCCCCTGGGTTGCGCCCGCCGTTGTTCTACTCGCCGTACGAGGCTGCCACGTGGTCGGTGCTGAGTGCGCGGCGGTCTGGTTGGCAGATGTCGCAGGTGCGCGCGCAACTCAGCGAGGCGCACGGCGCGACGTTCGACCTGGCCGGCGAACGCCTCGCCGCGTTGCCGACGCCCACGCAGCTACTGAGGGTCGAGGCATTCCCCGGCATCGAGCCGGCGCGGCTGGAGCGGATGCATGGCGTCGCGCAGGCGGCGGTCGACGGCCTGCTCGACGTGGCCCGGCTACGCGAACTCGGCCCGAACGACGCGATGACCGAGGTCCAGCGCATCAACGGCATCGGGCCGTTCTATGCCGGGCTGATCGTCGTCCGGGCCACCGGGTTCACCGACGTGCTGCCGGTGAACGAACCCAAGGCGTTGGAGGTCGTCCGGCAGCTCTATGACCTGTCCGGCCCACCCACGCAGCAGGAGTTCGAGGCGATCGCCGAGAAGTGGCGCCCCTGGCGCACCTGGGCCACCGTCCTGCTCCGGTCCGTGGGATCCCGTTGAGCGGTGCATTGCGCGTCGAGTGGTGCGCTACCGCGCACTACTCAGCCGTTAGCGCACGACTCAGCAGAGTGGGCGGACCTCGCGGCCGATGAGGTCGATGAATCCCTCCAGATCGGGTTCGTCAGCGGTCGGCTGCAGGACGACTGCGTCGGCCCCGGCCTCGGTCCAGCGCCTGATTCCCTCGGCGAGCTCCTGCGCTCCGCCCGTGATCGCGACGTCGTCGGCCGGGTCGAGCGACCACGACCGGAGCTCCGCGGCCAGCCGCTCCGCGGCGTCCGGGCCCGTGATCGCGATGAGATAGACGGTGATCGTGTGCGGTCCCGCGACACCGGCGGCACTGCGCGCCTCGTCCAGCAGAGCGCGGGCTTGACGCACCATCTCGGGCGAGGTTCCGCTGGTCAACAGAGTTCGGTCGGCGAGCTCACCGCTGAGCCGGATCGTGCGCGGGCCGACAGCGCCGATGACGAGCGGGGGGACCTGGACGGGCGGCCAGTCGAGAGCGACGTTGTCGAGGTGGACGTAGCGGCCATGTGTCGTAACCCGCTCGCCGGCGAGCAGCGACCTCAGTGCCGTCGCGTGCTCGCGCAACAGCGTCATCGGCGAATCCACTCGGGCGCCCACCTGCGCCATCCAATCCAGAACACCGTGCCCGATCCCCACCTCGATCCGGCCAGGAAACAGCCCGGACAGGGTGGCCGCCTCCATCGCGGTGAGTGCCACATTGCGCAGCGGAACGGGGAGCAGGCCGATGCCCACGCGGATTCGAGACGTCCAGGCGAGCGCGGCCGCCGCGGCCGAGATGCCCGCCTCGAAGAAGCAGTCCTCCCACAGCCACAGCTCGTCCAAGCCGGCGGCGTCGGCCGCCATCGAGACCGAGTGCAATCGCTGCGGCGGCAACTGCGGCCGGAACACGACGCCCAGTGACGGCCCGGTCACGAGGCGGCCACGAGACGGCGGGCGGCGTCCTCGATCTCGGTCTCGCTCAACAGCACCAGGTTGGCCGCGTCGGCGAG
>JAOPWD010000382.1 GCA_025965875.1 Pseudonocardiales bacterium | reverse complement strand
CGACGCCACCACAGACGACACCGCCGCCGAGGACACCGACGACGGCGGCAAGGCCACCGCGACCCGGCGCCGGCGCCGGCGCCGCTCGGCCGGCGGAGCAGGCACAGAGGGCACCGACGACGACCCGCCGAACACGGTCGTCCATGTGCGCGCGCCGCGCGAGAAGGCCGACAAGGACAAAGACAAGGGGAACGACGGAGACGATGGCGTCCGCGGCGTCAAGGGCTCGACCCGCCTCGAGGCCAAGCGCCAGCGCCGCCGCGATGGTCGAGACACCGGCCGCCGTCGCCCGCCGATCCTCACCGAATCCGAGTTCCTCGCCCGCCGCGAGTCCGTCGACCGCGTCATGGCGGTACGCCAGCACGGTGACCGTACGCAGATCGCCGTCCTCGAGGACGGCATCCTCGTCGAGCACTACGTCACCCGCGCCAGCGCCACGTCCTACGTCGGCAACGTCTACCTCGGGCGGGTGCAGAACGTGCTGCCCAGCATGGAGGCCGCGTTCGTCGACATCGGTAAGGGCCGCAACGGCGTGCTCTACGCCGGAGAGGTCAACTGGGACGCCGCCGGCCTGGAAGGCAAGTCCCGGGCGATCGAGCACGCGCTCAAGTCCGGCGACGTCGTCCTGGTCCAGGTCACCAAGGACCCGATCGGGCACAAGGGCGCCCGGCTCACCAGCCAGGTCTCGCTGCCCGGCCGTTTCCTCGTCTACGTGCCCGGCGGCGGGATGACCGGCATCAGTCGCAAGCTGCCCGACACCGAGCGGCACCGCCTCAAGTCGATCATGAAGAAGATCGTGCCCGAGGACGCCGGCGTCATCATCCGCACCGCAGCTGAAGGGGCCAGCGAAGAGGACCTCACCCACGACGTCGAACGGCTCAAGACGCAGTGGGAAAAGATGTCGAAGAAGGCCGAGAAAACCTCGTCCGCGCCGACGCTCGTGCACGGCGAGCCCGACCTCGCGATCCGCGTGGTGCGCGACGTCTTCAACGAGGACTTCAAGAAGCTGGTCGTCGAGGGCGACGACGCCTGGAAGACCGTCTCGGACTACATCGAGGGCGTCGCCCCGGATCTGGCCGAGCGGGCCTCGCGGCACACCGCCGACACCGACCTGTTCCACGACCTGCGGGTCGACGAGCAGTTGATGAAGGCGCTGGACCGCAAGGTTTACCTGCCCTCCGGCGGCTCGCTGGTCATCGATCGCACCGAGGCGATGACGGTCATCGACGTCAACACCGGCAAGTTCATCGGCTCCGGCGGCAACCTGGAGCAGACCGTCACCCGCAACAACCTGGAGGCGGCCGAAGAGATCGTGCGGCAACTCCGGCTGCGCGACGTCGGTGGCATCGTGGTGATCGACTTCATCGACATGGTGCTCGAGAGCAACCGCGACCTCGTGTTGCGGCGGCTCACGGAGTGCCTGGGCCGCGACCGCACCAAGCACCAAGTGGCCGAAGTCACGTCGCTCGGCCTGGTGCAGATGACCCGCAAGCGAGTGGGTGAAGGCCTGCTCGAGGCGTTCAGCGAGCCGTGCGCGGTCTGCAACGGCCGCGGCGTGATCCTGCACAGCGAGCCCGTCGACAAACCCGCGGCTTCAGGCGAGGACTCCGACGAGGACCGGCCCAAGGCCAAGCGCAAGCGCGGCGGTGCGAAGAAGGACGCCGAGCCCGTCGAGCTCGAGCCTGAGGAGCACAAGGAACAGCGACTGGCCGCGATCGCGGCGATCCACCGCGCTGCGCACCCGGATGACGAGCTGACGGAAACGCCCGACCAGCCCGAGTCCCCGGGGGACGACCTGGCCGACGGCCTGGTTGCCGTGGCCGTCGAGGTCGAACTGGTCGACGCCGATCTGGTGGACGCCGCGGCTGTCGACGCCGACGTCGTGGATGTCGATGTGGTGGACGCCGTGGACGCGGACGTCGTGGACGCCCTCGTCGTGGACGCCGGTGCCGTGGACGCGGACGTGGTGGACGCCGTCGTAGTGGATGTCGAGCCCGCGGCCGAAGCCGTCGAACCCGTCGCCGTGGTCCACGAGGCGGTCGAGGACGCCGACACCGAACCTGTCCAGAAGCGACCCGCCTCGCGCCGGCGCCGGGCGGCCAGCCGTCCGGCCGGGCCACCGGTGGCGGTGGGCTAACGGGAGGCGTTTTGCCTCACTGCCAGGCGGTGCCGTAATCTGAACGACGGCCCATCTTGCGGTGGGCCACCTTCACGTGCGCCGCCTGATCGGCGCCGCCGAGCAGCAACCACAGCACCAATCACGCAGCGCAAGTTCGAGGAGTGGATCCCGCGATGTATGCCATCGTCAAGACCGGCGGCAAGCAATACAAGGTCGCCGTGGGCGATGTGCTCGAGATCGAGAAACTCGATGTCGCGCCCGGAGCCGACGTCACGTTGCCCGCGATCCTGCTCGTCGACGGCGAGGCCGTCACGCACGATGCCGCCAAGCTGGCCAAGGTCGCCGTCACCGCCGAGGTTCTCGCGCAGACCAAAGGCCCGAAGATCCGCATTCACAAGTACAAGAACAAGACTGGTTACCACAAGCGCATGGGTCACCGTCAGCGGTTGACCCAGGTCAAGGTAACCGCGATCGACGCGAAGTAGGGGAGTACAGACATGGCACACAAAAAGGGTGCTTCCAGCTCGCGGAACGGTCGCGACTCCAACGCTCAGTACCTCGGGGTCAAGCGATTCGGCGGCCAGACGGTGAACGCCGGCGAGATCCTGGTTCGCCAGCGCGGCACCAAATTCCACCCGGGCGTCGGTGTCGGCCGGGGCCGCGACGACACGCTGTTCGCGCTCGTCGAGGGCGCCGTCAAGTTCGGCGTCTCGCGTGGTCGCAAGACCGTCAACATCGTCCCGGCTGAACTCGTCGAGGCCTGACGGGCGCCAACCGGCAACAGCTTTACCAGAGGCGGGCCCGGGTATCCGGTGCCCGCCTCTTTCCCGATTGTGCAACTCACGGCGGTCCGAGTTGCACAACCGGGCAGAGATTGGAGGTGTAGCCAGCGATGGCCAGTTTCATCGACCGCGTGGTGCTGCATTGCTCCGCCGGTAACGGCGGCCACGGTGTCGCCTCGATCCACCGCGAGAAGTTCAAGCCGCTCGGCGGTCCTGACGGCGGCAACGGCGGGCGTGGTGGCGACGTCGTCCTCGTGGTCGACTCGAGCGCGCACACGCTGCTCGACTTCCACCACCACCCGCACCAGCACGCCGGCAACGGCAAGCAAGGCGCCGGCAGTCACCGCAACGGCGCCGAGGGCGGTGACCTGGAGCTGCGGGTGCCCAACGGCACCGTCGTCCTCGACGAGACGGGCGAGGTGCTGGCCGACCTCACCGGCACCGGCGCTCGCTTCGTCGCGGCCCAGGGGGGCCGGGGTGGCCTCGGCAACTCCGCGCTCGCCTCGCCGCGACGTAAGGCCCCCGGCTTCGCGCTGCTCGGTGAGCCCGGCGAGGCCCGCGACCTGATCCTCGAGCTCAAGAGCGTCGCCGACGTCGGCCTGGTCGGCTTCCCCAGCGCGGGCAAGTCCTCGCTGATCGCCGCGATGTCAGCGGCCCGCCCGAAGATCGCCGACTACCCGTTCACCACGCTGGTGCCGAATCTCGGCGTCGTCAGCGCGGGGGACACCACGTTCACGGTCGCCGACGTGCCCGGTCTGATCCCGGGCGCCGCGCAGGGCAAGGGCTTGGGACTGGACTTCCTGCGCCACATCGAGCGGTGCGCGGTGTTGTTGCACGTCCTCGACTGCGCCACGCTCGACCCGGGCCGTGACCCACTGAGCGATCTTGACGCGCTCGAAGCCGAACTCGCCCAGTACGAAGGCACGTTCGGCGATCTGTTGGCCCGGCCGCGCCTGGTCGCGCTGAACAAGACCGACATCCCCGAGGGGGCCGAGCTGGCCGAGCTGGTCCGCCCCGAGCTGGAGGCGCGCGGATTGCGCGTGTTCGAGATCTCCGCGGTCAGTCACGCCGGCCTGCGGGCGCTGACGTTCGCGCTGGCCGAGGCAGTCGAGGCCGACCGCGCCGCGCGGCCGGACCCCGAGGCCACCCGGATCGTGCTCACCCCCAAGGCCGTCGACGACACCGGGTTCATGGTGGTGCCCGACCCAGCAGACGTCGGCGGATTCATCGTGCACGGCGACAAGCCCGAGCGCTGGGTGCGCCAGACCAGCTTCGACAACGACGAGGCCGTGGGCTACCTGGCCGATCGGCTGGCCCGGCTGGGCGTCGAGGCCGAGCTGGCCAAGCTCGGCGCCGAGCCCGGCGCGGCGGTCACCATCGGCGAGGTCACCTTCGACTTCGAACCGACCGGTGGCATCGACGACTCGCAGTACACGCCAACCCGGCGCGGCACCGACGAGCGGCTCGAGAACATCACCCGGCCCAATCCCACTCAGCGGCTGGCGGCCAAGAAAGCCCGGCGGATTCGCGACGACGACCTCGACGCCGACTGGGCCGATGAGACGGCCGCGGACGACGCCGACTGGGCCGATGAGACGGCCGCGGACGAGGCCGACCGGGCATGACAACCGGAAGCAAGCTGCTCACCTCCATGCGGGCCAAAGTGGTGGTTGCGGCGGCGACGGCATGACGCGCGAGCTGGTCGCGTCGGCGCATCGCACCGTCGTCAAGGTCGGCTCGTCCTCGCTCACCTCGGCCGGCCAGCTCGATCCCGAACGACTGGACGCGATCGTCGAGGTCCTGGCTGCCCGACATCTGGCCGGGCAGCAGGTGGTGCTCGTGTCGTCGGGCGCGATCGCTGCAGGCATCGGGCCGTTGGGGTTGCGCAGTCGCCCGCGCGACCTGGCCACCCAGCAGGCTGCCGCGAGCGTCGGCCAGTTGCTGCTCGTCGAGCGCTACGCGGCGTCCTTCGCCCGCTACGGCCTGCGCGTGGGTCAGGTGCTGTTGACCGCAGACGATCTGCACCGCCGAGGTCACTACCGCAACGCCGACCGGACCCTGGAACGGCTGCTGGCGTTGGGCGTCATCCCGATCGTCAACGAGAACGACACCGTGGCTACCCACGAGATCCGCTTCGGCGACAACGACCGGTTGGCCGCCCTCGTCGCCCACCTCGTGCATGCCGACGCCCTGGTACTGCTGACTGACGTCGACGGTCTCTACACCGGCAAGCCTGGCCGGCCGGAGTCCCGGTTCATCCCCGAGGTGCACTCCTTCGCCGAGCTCGCCGGCGTGAAGATGAGCCGCTCGGGCAGCCACATCGGCTCGGGCGGGATGGTCACCAAGATCGACGCCGCCGCCATCGCGACGAGCGAGGGCATCCCGGTCGTGCTCGCCTCGGCCGAGCACATCGCCGCCGCGGTGGCCGGCACGACCGGCACCGTTTTCCACGCCTCCGGCGATCGCACGGCGTCGCGGCTGTTCTGGCTGCGTCATGCCACGACTCCGCGCGGCCGGCTGGTTCTCGACGCCGGCGCGGTCGCTGCTGTCGTGGGACGGCGGACGTCGCTGTTGCCCGCGGGGGTCACCGCGATCGAGGGCGACTTCGACTCCGGCGATCCGGTCGAGCTGGTCGGCCCCGACGGTGTGGCCGTGGGCCGTGGCCTGGTCGGCTACGACGCGGCCGACCTGCCCGCGCTGCTGGGCCGCAAGACCGGGGACCTGCCGGTGGAGTTCCGCCGCGAGATCGTCCACCGCGACGACCTCGTCCTGCTCTAACCCCCGGTTGAGTGACGTATCTCCAAGATCAGAGACGTCAATAACCCCGTCACTCAACGTCGAGATACGTCACTCAACGGGGACGTTGGCGGTGCGGGCGGCGGCGATTACTCGGGTGAGCGCGGCATGCAGTGATTCCAGGTCGGCCAGGTCGATACCCAGGCGATCCACGACTGCCGACGGGATGCGCTCGGCGTCGGCTCGCAGCGCGCGCCCGGCCTCGGTGAGTGCAACGTCGAGCTGGCGTTCGTCCTCGGCGCGCCGGGTGCGGGTGACCAGGCCGGCGGCCTCGAGACGCTTGAGCAGCGGCGACAGGGTGGCCGAGTCGAGCTGGAGCAGCCCACCGATGTCGCTGACCGACAGCGGCGAGTGTCCCCACAGGGCGAGCATCACCAAGTACTGCGGATGGGTGAGACCCATCGGTTCGAGCAGCGGACGGTAGACGGCGAGCACGCTGCGGGAGGCGATCGACAGGGCGAAGCACACCTGCCGTTCCAGGGCGAGCGGGTCCGGGACGGCGGCCTTGGAGGTGCGGGTGGCTGTGCTCACAACGGAATGCTCCTGGGCTGCGCTATGTTAACTAGATCGTGCACGATTTAATATCAGCCTATCAGTTAGTGGAGTCACGATGACGAAGAACGAGAGCGCCACTGACCGGAGCCGGCCGACTGCATTGCGCTGGCTCGGCTACGCGTTCGGCGGCGGGTTACCCGCAGCCAACCGCACCTGGGTGCTGCACGACACCACCTGCGGCACCTGGTACCTGCGTCATCTGGCTCGCGCCCTCGTACAACTCGCTATCCCGATCGTTGTCGTGTTGGTGCTCCTGCCCGGGTCGGCGTGGATCCGCGTCGTGACCGCGGGGGCCGCAACCCTGCTGGGGCTGATCTTCAGCATGGCCTTCATGGTCGAGACGACCGAACATCGGCTGGTCAAGGCGGGCTACCCGGTCGGGCTCGGTGAGCGAACCCGGCAGGACCAGGCGATACGGGCCCAACGGGACGCCAGCGCGCGCCGCCGGGAGCGCATCGCGGCCCGCGCAGCCGCGCGCTGAGACAGCGCCCGGCCGTACGCTGAGCGCATGAGCGAAGCGGCGGTCACCGAGCAGGCCGTCCGCGCGGTGGCAGAGCGGGCCCGCGCCGCGGCAGTCGAATTGGCGCCGCTGAGCCGCGGGGACAAGGACGCCGCCCTGCAGGCCATGGCGAGTGCGCTCGAGGACTCGACCGAGGCGATCCTCGCCGCCAACAAGCGTGACGTCGACGCCGGGCGCGCCGACGGCCTGGCCGAGGGGCTGATCGACCGGCTCGCCCTGGACGCCGAGCGGGTCGCCGCGATGGCGCAGGGCCTGCGCGATGTCGCCGGATTGCCTGACCCCGTGGGCGAGGTGCTGCGCGGCTACACCCAACCCAACGGCCTCGAGATCAGGCAGCTCCGCGTTCCGTTCGGGGTCATCGCGATGATCTACGAAGCCCGCCCGAACGTCACCGTCGACGCCGCGGGTCTGGCCCTCAAGAGCGGCAACGCGGCGCTGCTGCGCGGATCGGCCTCGGCGCACGAGTCCAACACGGCGCTGGTCGACATACTGGCGGCCGCGGCCGAGAAGGCCGGCCTGCCGCGCGACGCGATCCAGCTCGTGCCGGGCACCGACCGCGCCAGCGTGGGGCACCTGCTGCGGGCCCGCGGACTCGTCGACCTCGTCATCCCGCGCGGCGGGGCGGGATTGATCAACTACGTGGTCGAGAACGCGACGGTCCCGGTGATCGAGACCGGGGTCGGCAACGTCCACGTCTACGTCGACGCCAGCGCCGACCTCGAGATGGCCGAGCGCATCGTCGTCAACTCCAAGACCTCCCGGGTGAGCGTCTGCAACTCCGCCGAGACACTGCTCGTGCACCAGGACATCGCAACTGAGTTCCTGCCGCGCATCACGTCGGCGCTGCAGACCCAGGGCGTCGTCGTGCACGGCGACGACGCGTTCGGCGCACTCGACGGCGTCGAGACCGCGACCGACGACGACTGGGCCCGCGAGTACCTCTCCCTCGACATGGCGGCGCGCGTCGTCGCCGACGTGGACGAGGCGATCACGCACATCCGCCGCTGGTCGTCCGGGCACACCGAGGCGATCGTCACCCGCGACCTCGAGACGGCCCGCCGCTTCGTCTCGCGCGTGGACTCCGCCGCGGTCATGGTGAACGCCTCGACCCGCTTCACCGACGGCGCCGAGTTCGGCTTCGGAGCCGAGATCGGCATATCAACGCAGAAGATGCACGCCCGCGGCCCAATGGGGCTGGCCGAGCTGACGTCCACCAAATGGGTCGTCACCGGCGACGGGCAGATCCGCACGTGATGCAACTGGCCCAGGTGACGCTCGTGGTCCGCGACTACGACGAGGCGATCGCCTTCTACGTCGACGCTGTCGGATTCGACCTTGCCGAGGACGTTGATCTCGGTGGCGGCACGAGATGGGTCGTAGTCCGACCGCCCGGCGGCGCGGCCGGCCTGCTGCTCGCACAAGCCGGTGATGACGCACAGCGGGCGCGTATCGGCGACCAGACGGGTGGGCGGGTCGGCTTCTTCCTGCACACCGACGACTTCGCGACCACCCACGCCAGGATGCAGGGGGCCGGCGTGCATTTCCTCGAGGAGCCGCGGTTCGAGCCCTACGGCACGGTCGCAGTATTCGAGGATCTGTACGGCAACAAGTGGGATCTCATCCAGCCTGCCGACCCGAGCTAGTCGGGCGTCTGGGGCGAGGCGCGCTTGGTCTCCTCTGGGTGGGCCGTCCGTTCGTCGGAGTCCTCGAGGATGATCTCGGCCTGCCGGTGTGCGTCATCGCTGCCGGCGGCGGTTTCCTCCGGAGTCAGCTGCGCGCGGCTCTCGATGCGTTCCTCATCGGGGTGCTCGGTCATGTCCGGACCGTACCCGCAGGGCCGAGAACCGAGGTGGCGAGCCGGTCAATAGGGTGACTGACGTGCATCGCATCGAAGCGTCCTTGCTGATCCCAGGCCGAGGCGACCCCGTTGTCGAGGGGGTGGTGGTTCTTGACGGAGCGACGATCACCTACGCGGGGCCGGCGGCCGACGCCCCGGCTGACGACGCCGCCGAGGTCAGCCGCGCCGCGGTCGTCATGCCCGGACTTTGGGACTGCCACGCGCACATTTTCGGCTTACGCACGATGGACTTCAGCGTCATCGCAACCGAGCCGTTGGCGGTGCGCGGCGCCAGGTGCGTCGGCGACATGCAGGCCGCGCTCGACGCCGGCGTGACGTCGGTACGCGAAGTCGGTGGCCTCGGCGTGTACCTGGCCCGCGTCGTCAACGAGGGCACGGTCGCCGGACCGTCGATCTACGGCGCGGGCTCGGTGCTGTCGACGACCGGCGGCCACGGCGATATCCACGCCATCCCGCTGCCGTGGATCGCCGACCTCAACTCGCACGGCGAGGTTCGACTCGCCGATGGGGCCGCCGACTGCGCCAAGGCCGTTCGCGAACAGCTGCGCCGCGGCGCGCGGGTGATCAAGATCTGCGCGTCCGGCGGTGTGCTGTCCGAGATCGATCACCCGATCCACCAGCAGTTCACCGTGTCCGAGCTGCAGGCGATCGTCGAGGTCGCCGGTCTGGCCGAGCGGGTTGTCGCGGCGCACTGCCACGGCAAGCCCGGCATGATGGCTGCCCTCGAAGCGGGCGTGCGCACCATCGAGCACGGCACCTACCTCGACGAGGAGGTGTGCGCGGCCATGAAGGAGACCGGCGCGATCCTCGTCCCCACTCGCACGATCATCGAAGAACTGCTGGCCAGCGGCGCAGCACCGGACTGGGCGATGGCCAAGCTGCGGGCGATGGCCGACACACATGCCGCGTCGATGGCGTTGGCCCACGAGCAGGGCGTGACGATCGCGGCCGGGACCGACATCGCGCTGAGCGGACGCGAGCTGCCCAACTCGTGGGGTCGTAACGGCCGCGAGCTGCCGCTGCTCGTGCGAGCCGGGCTGACGCCGCTGCAGGCCATCGAGGCCGCGACCGCCACCGGGCCGCTGACGCTCGGGCCACAGGCGCCGCAGTCCGGCCAGCTCGTCGCTGGGTACGCAGCGGACGTCATCACGCTCGACGCCGACCCGGTCGCCGACATCAGCGTGCTGGCCGACCCGGATCACGTGATCGGGGTCTGGCAGGGCGGCCGGTCGGTGAAGACGGCCGCAGTACGCTGATGGCGACCGAGGACGACGTGCGCCGCATCGCCCTGGCGTTGCCGGAGGTGACCGAAGATCAGGACACGCTGGGTTTCGCGGTCCGCGGCAAGGGCTTCGCGTGGTCGTGGAAGGAGCGGGTTGTCCCGAAGCAGGCACGGGTCGAGCGTCGTGACGTGCTGGCCGTGCGGGTGGCGGGCGACGGTGCCAAGCAGGAACTGCTCGCCGCGGACCCGGACAAGTTCTTCACCGAGGACCACTACAACGGCTTCCCGGCCGTGCTCGTCCGGCTGGCCGCCGTCGCTCCCGACGAACTCACCGAGCTGCTCACCGACGCCTGGCGGGCCAAGGCACCGCGCGCATTGGTAGCCGCATACGATGCCAAACGGTCCTGAACCATGCGCTCGATGTCTCTGAAGGAGCAAGCGAATGCCCAGCCGTACCGCTCGAACAGCATGGACCGGCAGCCTCATGGAGGGCTCCGGCCAGGTCGAGATGACGAGCTCGCACGTCGGCACATACGACGTGTCCTTCCCCAAGCGCGCGGCCGAGGACGCTGACGGCACGACCAGCCCCGAGGAACTGATCGCGGCGGCGCACTCGTCCTGCTACGCGATGTCACTCGCGGCGGGCATCGCGAAGGCCGGCGGCACTCCGCATGCCCTCGACGTCACGGCCGTGGTGACAGTCGGGCGGGATGAGTCCGGCTTGCGGATCTCGACCAGCGCGCTGACCGTGCGCGCCGAGGTGGACGGCCTGGATGCCGACGAATTCGTCAAGGTCGCCGAGGAGGCCAAGGCCGGCTGCCCGGTGAGCAAGGCACTGACCGGGCTCGAGATCACCCTGGATGCCGCGCTCGAAAGCTGACGTGCTGAGCAGCCCGGGCGGGAGTCGCAAGCTCGCGCCCAGCTGGGGTGAGGGAGTAGTCGCCCTCGGCGGGACGCTGGCGTAGGCCTCGCGCCGCACCAGGCCGTCGCGCTCGAGAGTGCGCAGGGTCTTGGTGGATGCTGCGCGGCAACGCCGTGCGGGCCGTCGCCTGAGACGAGGGTGGGACCGACCCTTTGCCGTTTGGTTCGCGTGAGCAAGACTGGCTGCTGTGTCGGACGAAGCGGAGACCAGTGTCGAGCGCTGGTTCCTTACAGCTGCGCAACGGGGTAACTCCGCGACGGACCTGCGCCGCTGGACGGCCGGCAACACGGTCGAGCCGCTGGTCGACGGTGCCGAGTACTTCCACCGACTGCACGAGGAACTGTGTCGTACCCAGACCGGCGACCAGGTCTATCTCGCCGACTTCCGCGGCGACACCGACGAACTCCTCGCCGGTCCAGGCACCTCGGTCGGCGATGTCCTGGTCGAACTGGCCGGCCGCGGGGTAGCGATCTTCGGGCTGATCTGGCGTTCGCAGCCCGACTGGCTCGACCAGAGCGAGGGCGCGAACGCGGAACTCGCCCGCACCGTGTCCGAAGCGGGTGGTGAGGTACTGCTCGATTCGCGGACCCGCCGCGCCGGCTCGCACCATCAGAAGTTCGTCGTGATCCGTCATCCCGGGCGTCCCGATCGCGACATTGCGTTCGTCGGTGGCATCGACCTCGGGCGCAGCCGCCACGACGACCGCGAGCACGCGGGCGACCCGCAGACGATGGACTTCCCGTCGGTCTACAGTCAGCGGCCGCCGTGGCACGACGTCCAGGCGGCGATCCGCGGCCCGGCCGTCGCGGACGTCGAGCACACCTTCCGGGAGCGGTGGTACGGCAGCACCGCGCTGGACCTGTCCAGCCCGGTGCGGATGCTGGTCGATCGCGCCTATCACGCCGGCAAGCTCGTGGGCCGCGACCTTCCCCCACCGCTGCCCCAGCCACCCGCAGCCGGCAGCCATGCGGCGCAGGTGCTGCGGACCTATCCCGCCCGGCTGCGCCGGTACCCGTTCGCGCCGCTGGGCGAGCGCAGCATTGCCAACGCCTACCGCAAGGTCTTCGCCCGCGCCCGCCGGCTGATCTACGTCGAGGACCAGTACCTGTGGGCGCCGTTCGTGGCAGAACTGCTGGCCGACGCGTTGCACGCCAACCCGGACCTGCACATCATCGCGGTGGTTCCGCGCTACCCGGACAAGGAGGGGGTCTCGCGCTGGCCCAGCCTGGTCGGCCGGGAACAGGCAATCAAAGTCTGCCGCGCGGCCGGCGGCGACCGCTTCGCCATCTACGACGTCGAGAACGAGGCCGGGACGCCGGTCTACGTGCATGCGAAGGTCGTCGTGATCGACGACGTCTGGGCCATGATCGGCTCGGACAACCTGAACCGCAGATCGTGGACGCACGACAGCGAATTGTCGTGCGCAGTGCTAGATGCAGACGTCGACGATCGCGAGCCCCGTGATCCCGCCGGGCTCGGCGACCAGGCTCGGGTCTTCGCGCGGGACCTGCGATTGCGGCTGTGGCGTGAGCATCTCGGCCGCGACGCCGACGACCCCGCCGGTGATCTGCTGGACCTGGAAAAGGCCTACGTGTCGGTGAAGCAGAGTGCCGACGCGCTGCAGGCCTGGCACGACTCCGGGCGCGAGGGTCCACGGCCGGCCGGACGGCTGCGGCCGCACGTGCCGGAGCGGTTGCCGCGCCGGCACCGGCCGTGGGCGGTACCGGTGTACCGCTGGATCTACGACCCGGACGGGCGGGCCATGCGGGATCGGCTCCGGCACCGACCCTGACCCAGCCGGGCTTGCTTGATCAACTCCCGTCTCCCACGGAGCGGAACGGGCAAGTCGCGCAGCTAGCGCGAGATGATCATCGGGCTGGCGCGATGAGTGCGCGCAGGCCGACCTGCACGGCGGGCATCGCCGTCGCCTCCCGCCTCAGCGGACTGGCTCACCCGCACGCTAAAGCACAGCTTTGAGCCAGTGGCGCCAATCGGCTCTGGCGCGCAGTGCACCTGTGACCGGAGCATGCAGGTATGACCACGAGCCGACTGCCCGCCGACGTGGCCAACCGGGCCGAGCGCCTCGCCGCCGCCCGGGCCGAGTTCGATGCCGAGGTGACCTACCTCAACACGGCCACGCTTGGGCTACCGCCACGGCGCAGCTGGGCCGCGCTGCAGGATGCATTGACCGATTGGCGGGCGGGCACGGCGGACCCGGTCGCCTACGACGCGCCCCTTGCCGCGGCCCGGTCCGCGTACGCCCGGCTGGTGAGCGTGCCGACTTCTGCGGTCGCAGTCGGCAGCCAGGTGTCGGCGTTCGCCGGTCTGGTCGCCGCCAGCCTCACTGACGGCAGTGAGGTGCTGACGGCCGAAGGCGACTTCACCAGCATCCTGTTCCCCTTCCATGCCCAGGTCCGCAGGGGCGTCACGGTCCGCGCGGTGCCGTTGGAGCGGATCGCCGACGCGGTGACACCGGCGACCACCCTCGTCTCTGTGTCGGCGGTGCAGTCGGCGGACGGGCGGGTGGCCGATCTCGACGCATTGCGTGCGGCCTGCGCAGCGAACGGCACGCCGATCCTGCTCGACGTGACGCAGGCCGTCGGCTGGTTCCCGGTCGACGCGAGCGGGTACGCCTACACCGTCTGCGCCGGCTACAAGTGGCTGCTCAATCCGCGCGGGACGGCGTTCTGCACCGTCCGACCTGAGTTCATGGACGGTCTGATCCCGCATGCCGCCGGCTGGTACGCCGGTGACCAACCCTGGTCGAGCATCTACGGCGGGCCGCTTCGGCTGGCGCCCGACGCTCGCCGGTTCGACCTGTCGCCGGCCTGGCACTCCTGGGTGGCCGCCGCGCCAGCGCTGGAGTTGCTGGCCGATCTGGGGACAGCCGCCCTGCACTCGCACGCGGTGAACCTGGCCGATCGGTTCTGCGTCGAGATGGGGTTGCCGTCGCGCGGGTCCGCGATCGTGTCATTGGCCGTGGACGACGGCGCCGCGCAGGCCATGGACGCTGCCCGCATCATGGGTTCGGTCCGCGCCGGGCGTCTGCGGCTGTCGTTCCACGTCTCCACCAGCGAGCAGGACGTCGACCACGCGATCGACGTGCTCGGTCGACACGTCCTGCCCGGCTGACCTCGAGGCGTTACGAACCTGGGCGGCGCAGGACGGGAACCGCGGGTGGCTCGCGGCCGCCCGGGTCCTCTAGCTGAGTGATCACGGCGTCGGCCCAGGTCACCAGCCCGGGCACGTCGATGTCATGGGGCGGTGCGGTTGCGTAGTCCGCGATGCGCTCCCGTCCGCGGCGCAGCAGGGCGATGGCGCCCGAAGTGTTACCGCGCAGGGCGTGCGTCAGCCCGACGGCTAACTGGGCCAGACCCTGCCAGAGTTCGCGCTCGGACTCGGGTGCGGACTTCCAGCTGGCCTCGAGCACCTCGTGCGCATGAAACGGCAGGCCCTCGTCGAGCAGCCGCTGAGCTTGCGCGAGCGACTCCGCCGGCGCCAGCACGAACCCCTCGGGCACGCGGGCCACGCCGGCCTCGCCGCGAGCCAGCGGGCGACCGAGCCCGTCGCGCGGGCGCGCGTTGAGCGGCCTGCCGCTGGGATCACGCTCGCGGTTCGGCGTCTCGGTCACGGGTCGAGCGTAGGCCGCGGTGCCTCGATCCTCCTGCGCGATGGGTACCTATGGCCGCCGAGGTGCAGGAAGATCCACCAGCTCCCGCGGTGGCGCGCGGCGGGCGGCGCGTGTCAGGGTGGAGACATGTGCCGCAACATTCGAGTCCTGAACAATTTCGAGCCGCCCGCGACGTCCGATGAGGTGCAGGCGGCTGCGCTGCAGTATGTGCGCAAGGTCAGTGGGACGACCAAGCCGTCGGCAGCGAACGAGGCCGCGTTCTACGAAGCGGTCGCCGAGATCGCGCACGTGACCGAGCATCTGCTCGACGCGCTCGTGACCAAGGCGCCCAAGCGCGACCGGACCGTTGAGGCAGCCAAGGCCCGGGAGCGGGCCCAGCAGCGCTACGCCTCGGCGTAGTCCGGAGGAGTAGCCATGGCCAGCGACGTCCTGCCCGATCCCGGTAGCGAATTCGGCAAACGCGTGCGGGCTCGACTGCGCGACGAGCAGGTCATCTGGTTCACGACGGTCGGCGCCGACGGGACGCCCCAGCCGAACCCGGTGTGGTTTCTGTGGACGGACCCGGCGACCGTGTTGATCTACAACATGTCGACCGCGGCCCGGCTGGCCCACCTGGCGACGAACCCCCGGGTGTCGCTGAACTTCGACGGTAACGGCCAGGGCGGGGACATCGTGGTGCTCACCGGGCGGGCCGAGGTCGCGCCGCAGTTACCTGCGCCGCACGAGAACCCCGACTACGTGGCGAAGTACGGCGGGGGGATGACCCAGGTGAGCGGCAATCTCGAGGCCTTCAGTGCCGTCTACTCCGTCCCCGTGACGGTGCAGGTCGAGCGCGTCCGCGGGAACTAGCGTCGCTGGCTCAGGGCGCGCAGCGTGCCAGCCGTCGACTCGTCGGCGGGGTAGAACGACTCGATCGCGAGTTCTTCGACGGTGACGTCCGTTGCGGTACCGACGGTGGCGCTGATGCTGAAGAACGACAGCTCCTGCTCGCCGTGCCGGTAGCGCAGCGGCAGTACGACGTCGGTCGGTGATGGCGTGCCCGCGGTGTCACCGGGGTAGCCGCGCAGCTCGTCGTGCAGTTCCCGCAGCCGCGCGTCGCCCGTGACATCCGCCCGCCGGTGCAGCTGCGCCAGCAGGTGCGCGCGCCACTCGCCCAGGTTGGCGATTCGTGAAGCCATGCCGTCCGGATGCAGGCTGAGCCGCAGCACGTTGACCGGCGGCTCGAGCAGCCATGGCGCGGCCCCGGCGGTCAGCACCGAGATGCTCGCGTTGGCGTCGACCAGGTCCCACCAGCGGTTGATCACGACGGCGGGGTAGGGCTGATGGCCGGTCAACACCTGGCGCAACGCGTCGCGCACCCGCCCCAACTCCGGCTCGTCCAGGCCGTGCTCGGGGTACGCGGGCGCGTAGCCACCGGCCAGCAGTAGTGAATTGCGCTCGCGCAGCGGCACCTCGAGCCGGTCGGTGAGGCGCAGGATCATCTCGCTCGTGGGCCGCGACCGGCCGGTCTCCACGAAGCTCAGGTGTCGGGTCGAGATCTCGGCCTGGATGGACAGGTCGAGCTGGCTGAGCCGGCGCCGTTCGCGCCACTCGCGCAGCAGCTCGCCGACAGGTCGGGCACTCGGTCGCGCACTCACAGCAGTCACGACGGCGACGCTATCGAGCGCGGTGCCGCCCCGCCATTACCTCCGAGGTCATGGCTGGGCATTACCTCCCGCGTAATCGACAGCCCCACCGCGGTTGATCAGGATCGTCCTCGTCGACACCGACGAATGGCCGACCATGAAAGGGATTTCGCCATGAACGACCTGATCGAGCGCTACCTCGCCTGCTGGAACGAGACCGAGCCGACCGCGCGGCGCAAGCTCATCGACGACCTGTGGGCCGAGGACGCCAGCTACATCGACCCGATGGCGCAGGCGCACGGCCGCGACGCGATCGACGCGACCATCGCCACCGTCCAGGGGCAGTTCCCCGGGCTCGTCTTCACGCCGGTCGGCTCGGTCGACGCGCACCACCGCCAGGCGCGGTTCACCTGGGGCTTGGGCCCGGAGGGCGTCGAGCCGATCGTCATCGGCTTCGACGTCGCGGTCACTGACGGCGACGGCCGGTTGACCACCGTCCTCGGCTTCCTCGACAAGGTACCCAGCTGACTTGCACCTTCTGGCGCGCCGATGAGCGGCTTGTTGATGTGGGCGCCACCCGCACTCCGATCACGACGATGTGCGGTATGCGCGTCGTCCCGGACCCCACGCTGGACTGCTCGACAATCGTGAGCGCACGGGCGATGCGGCCGCGTTCGTCTTGAGGTGTTCGAGCCGAGCGTCCCCGCGATGGCGTCGTTCCGGATCAACGGTCAGTTCCCCGAGGACGACACATCGCGGGACCGATGAGTTTCTCCGGGTGCCGGCGTTTCATCTGTTGAGAGATCCAAAACGATGAGCGGAGGCACGATGAGCACGATGCTGGAAGGCAAGAACGCGATCATCGACCGGGGAGCCGGTGGAATAGGCGCAGGTGGGTCGTTCAACCTGATCGGACCGGTGCTGAACCGGGCGCCGCGGTTGGCGGCGGTCGCCGAGGTGGCGAAGTTCCTCGCCTCCGACCGTTCGTCGGGGATGACCGGCACTATGACCAACGTGACCAGCGGGCTGGTGCTCCGATGAGCGCGACAACAGAGCCGACGACACTGCCGGCAACAAAGGCGAATACAGAGGAAGGACGCAACACCATGGAGTTCAAGCTCGAGGTTGTACTGATGCCGGTATCCGACGTCGACCGTGCGAAGGCGTTCTACACAGAGCAACTCGGCTTCAACCTGGACGTCGACCACCGTGCGGGTGACCAATTCCGGGTCGTACAGGTGACGCCACCAGGATCGTCCTGCTCGATCTCGTTCGGGATCGGCATCACCGATGCGACTCCCGGCACGGTCAGGGGAACGCACCTGATCGTCACCGACATCGAGAAGGCCAGGGCGGAACTCGTCGGACGCGGCGCCGAAGTCAGCGACGTCCGGCACATGACGCCGAACGGCTTCGTGCCCGGCGCCGATCCGGCGCACACCGACTTCAACTCCTTCGCCGACTTCCGCGACCCCGACGGCAACACCTGGGTCCTGCAGGAGCGCGGGCACCAGGCCTGAGGTCAGGACTCGAGGTAGCGCAGGACCGCCAGCACGCGGCGGTTCTCACCTTCGGACGGTGGCAGGCCCAGCTTCATGAAGATGTTGGCCACGTGCTTCTCGACCGCCCGGTCAGTGACGACGAGAGCTGCCGCGATGCCGGAGTTGGATCGCCCCGCGGCCATCTGCTCGAGGACCTCGCGCTCGCGTGGCGTCAGCCCGGCGAGCACGTCGGTTCGGCCGCTGGAGCCGAGCAGCTGGGCGACGACCTCCGGGTCGAGGGCGGTGCCGCCGCCGGCTACCCGGGTCAGCGCTTCGATGAACTCCCGCACGTCGGCAACCCGGTCCTTGAGCAGGTAGCCGACGCCACCGGCGCCTGAGCCGGCGAGCAGCTCCGTGGCGTAGCGGGTCTCGATGTATTGCGAGAACACGAGCACACCGACGTCGGGATGCTCGCGGCGCAGCGCGATCGCCGCCCGCAGCCCTTCGTCGGTGAAGGAGGGCGGCATCCGGATGTCGACGATGCACACATCGGGCTCGTGCGTGGCGACCGCTGCGCGCAACGCATCACCGTCGCCGACCGCGGCTACCGCTTCATGGCCGCGGTCGGCGAGCAGATGTACCAACCCGTCGCGCAGGATCGCACTGTCCTCGGCGATGACGACCCTCATCCGACCCTCGTGCTCTGCAGTGGAAGTTCCACTGTGACGACCGTGGGGCCGCCCTCTGGGCTGTCGACGGACAGCCGACCGTCGACAGTCCGGACCCGGTCGGCGAGACCCGACAACCCGCTGCCGGCGCCGACGCGCGCGCCGCCGTGGCCGTCGTCGCTGACCTGCAGACGCAACACGCCGGCCGCGGTGCGCACGTCGACGGAGGCGTGGTGCGCGGCACTGTGTTTGGCGACGTTGGTCAACAGCTCGGCCGCGCAGAAGTACGCGATGGTCTCGATGGCGGGCGACGGACGTGCCGAGATCGACGTGCGCAGGTCGACCGGGACGGCGCTGCGCGCGGCGAGGGTCGCGAGCGCGCTGTCGAGTCCGGCATCGAGCACGGGCGGATGGATGCCGCGGGCCAGGTCGCGCAGCTCGACGATCGCCTCCTTGGCGGTGGTGTGCGCAGTGTCGAGGAGCTGGCGAGCCTCGGCGGAGTCACCGCCCTCGGCCAGTTTCTCCTTGGCCAGACCGACATTCATGGCCAGCGCCACGAGGCGAGCCTGCGTTCCGTCGTGCAGGTCGCGCTCGATGCGGCGCAACGTGGAGGCCGAGTCATCGACGGCCTGGGCGCGGGACTGCTCCAACTCCTGCACACGTTCGGCCGAGGCCGTCGGTCCGAGCAGCACACGGACCAGGAGCCGGTCGATGGTGAGCACGCCGTGCAGAACCCACGGTGCGAGCAGCAGCAGGACGACCCCGACGACCGCGGTCAGTGCGACGCCCCAGAACGTGTCGAGGTAGACATCGTTGTAGAGTCCCGCGCCGCGATGGCACACCCCGTCCGTCGAGGTGTTGCACGGCAGGAACGGCCGCCAGATCCAGTAGGTCGCCCCAGCCAGGCCGTACGCCATGAATGCCATGGCAGCGGCGAAGCCGATGATGCCGGTCGGGAGTTTGAGCAGCAGGTACAGCCTGGCCCGCCACGCCGTGCCGTCCTGCAGGCCCGAGCCGATCCAGCCCAGCAGGCCGGGATGGGCGCGGAACGGTGCCGGCGGGGGAACCGCGGTGCCGGACAGGGAATTCGACAGCTCGCGCAGTCCGTAGCCGAACCAGCGTGCCCCGAGACCGGTGAGCGCGAGCAGCGGCAGTCCGATGAACGTGACCGCGAGCCCGGCGCTGACCGCGAAGGTGGTGACGGTGAAGACGAACCCGGCGATGCCGAGCGGCAGCCCGATCAGCGCGTACAAGAACTCGCGCCAAGTGCGTGGCGCGAACAGTGCGCCGGCGAAGGTGGGGGAGTCGCTCATCAGTGAGTCAGGGTGCCACGGGACCCCGCGCGGCGACGCAGCCGGACCGCGGCATAGCCGATGACCAGCAGGGCGGCGCCACAGTGCACAGCGAGCACGCCGATCAGCGACGGGCCACCCCAGTCGTGGCGGTAGGTCGCCGGGTCGCCCATGTCGATCACGAATGGTTCCAGGATCGCGCGTCCCACCAGGTACGCGGCCACCATGGTGAGCAGGGGCCGAAGGAGGTCGCGGTGCGGTCTGGTGTGCGAATCAGTGGTCATGATCATGGCGTCAATGCTCGTGGCCGCAGGCGCTCACCGCGATGGAGCCAGCCCCTCTACTTGTGGTGTGGTTAACCGAACGATCTCGCGCCGGTCAGCGCCGTTTCGGGCGCCGTAGGGTGGAAATCAGTCTCTGGGAAGGAGCGCACGATGACCGCCACGAAGCCTGCCCTCGGCAAGCCTCCGCAGCGCGGGCCGTTCGCCTGGGTGGGCGCGTTCACCGGCTTCTATCCAGCTCAGGCCGAGGAGTTCGCGCACCTCGACCCGGTGACCCGGTTCCTGTACGCCTCGCGCAGCGTGATCCTGGTGATCTCGGCGCAGTCGGCGGTGATCGCCGGCCTGCTCGCCGCGACGCACCGCCGCTTCGAGGTGCTGCCGTTCGTGCTGGTGTTCGTCGGCTACGTGGTCCTTCATGCGATCAGCAACCTGTCCAACGACTACTTCGGTTATCGCCGCGGGCACGACACCGAGGACTCGCCGCGCCGGCGGTACACGCTGCATCCGATCGCCAGCGGTGCGGTGACGCCGCGGTTGCTGGCCAGCGGGCTCGTCCTCCTGGGCGTGATCGCGGTGGCTATCGCCGTCTATTTTGTCGCGCTGCGGGGCTGGGGCGCGCTCATCCTGGCTGCTGTTGGTGCCGTGCTGCTCTACGCCTACGACGCCGCACCGCGAGCACTGAAGGAACTCGGGCTAGGCGAGGTCGCGGCGTTCGCGGTGTGGGGTCCGCTCATGATCGGCGGGGGCTACTACGTCATCACCGGGCAACTCTCCGGCGAGGCGTTCCTGGTCTCGGTGCCGATCGGGCTGGGCGTGGCGTCCATCCTTATCGGCAAGCACATCGACCAGCGCGTGTTCGACACCTCGCAGCAGCAGCGCACGCTGCCGGTCTTGCTCGGCGAACGCGGCGCGCGGCGCCTGAACCAGGTCGCCGTGGCAGCGATGTATGTCGTGACGCTCGTGGCGATCGCGGTGGGTTCGCTGACAGTCTTCGCGCTGGTGGTCTTCCTGGCCGCGCCGCGCGCCATCCGCGCGTTGCAGGTGATGTCGCTCCCCGCGCCGTCGGAGCCGCCGGCGGGCTACGTGGGCTGGCCGCTCTGGTATCACCGGGTCTGCCTGGTCCACCACCGCGCATTCGGCTGGCTGTACATCGTCGGCCTCGCAGCGGGCGCGATCTTCCCGGACGTCCGCATCGGCTGACCAGCCCCCACACAGATTGGCGAGTATGAGCGCGCATTCAATCGAGGATCGACAGGTTGCGCGGGCCGATATGCGCTGGCGTGCCGAAGCGCCGGTAGAGTTCACCGGGTCGAATGCCGGTCGTTGCGGGTCGGAGACACCGCGGGTGGCGCAAGGTAATGGCGCGGAGGCAGCAATGTTCGCCGAGATCAGGCGATTCCGGCCGAGCCCGGCAGTCGTCGAGGAGGCAGATCGCTCGCGATGAGGTTGCTGCTGATAGGAGCCCCCGGAGCCGGAAAAGGTACGCAAGCGGTCCGCTTGGCCGAACACTTCGGAATCACCCACATCTCCAGCGGCGACCTGCTCCGCCAGCACATCGCGGGACGAACGTCGCTCGGAACATCCATCCGCGGCTACGTTGAACGCGGTGACCTGGTTCCCGATCAGATCGTCATGGACATGCTCCGCAAGCCAGTCGTCGCGGCCAACAAGAATGGGGGATACGTGCTGGACGGGTTCCCCAGGACGGTGCACCAGGCGCAGGCCGCATACCTCGCGGCGAAAGATCTAGGGGTCGCCGTGCAGGTCGCCGCGCATCTCGATGTCGATCACGACGAGCTCGTCCGGCGGCTGCTCTCCCGCGGCAGGGGTTCCGAAGACACGCAGGAGGTCATCGACCACCGGCTGCGCGTGTACGAAGATCAGACGAGGCCGATGCTTGACTACTACGCGGTCCGCGAGAAACTTGTGGTCGTGAACGGGGCACGACCGATGGACGAAGTCACTTGGTCATTGCAGGTGCAGCTCCAGCGAGTGCAACGCCGCCTACGCGCCTGACCCGCCTTGGTTCTTGCGCAATTCAGGCCCTGGGTTCACGTCGCAGGTGGGCACCGCGTTCTGCGTGATGCCCCGCTGTACGTGCCGCTGTCACAGGAAGGTCGGTGACAGGGTCAGCTCATGAGCTCGCTCCGGACGGGAGTGTGGTGCAGTGCCGCGCGCAGGAACGCGGCGCCTTGTGCGGTGGCGGCGCGGGCGGCATTGGTCGCGGCGAGTGGGTGCAGCATCACGAAGTCGTGGATGATGCCGCCGTAGCGGGTGGCCGTGACGGG
>JAOPWD010000259.1 GCA_025965875.1 Pseudonocardiales bacterium | reverse complement strand
CTGAGGTACCGCGGGTTCGCGACCGTCCGCACCGACGGCAGCAATCCGGACAGTCCCCTGCCCCCGGCATATTCCAGGCCACAGCCGCCGCATGAGATCGACATGCTCATATCCGATTCCTGGGTGGCGACGCCAAGTTCGTCGAACAGCCTGCGCAGCAGCGGGTAGGTGCGCTCGTTGTGCACGATGAAGCCGGTGTCGATGCCGATCAGGCGACCGTCAGCCAGCGGCACATCGTGGGTGTCGGCGTGGCCGCCGAGACGTTCGGCTGCCTCGTACAGGGTCACGTCGGCGTCGCGTTGCAGGACATACGCGGCGGTGAGGCCGGCCACCCCGCTGCCAACAACTGCAATCCGCCGGCGGGTCAACCTTGGGCGTGTCACTTGCGACGACCTCCGCGAGAACCAGATAGGGCCGGATCATCCGGCCGTATCTGGAGTTCGTCGGGAGGCGATATTCGGTTCCAGGGATCGCCGGTGACGTCGGCATTACTCGCGCAGAATTCATTCGAGCATAGGGAAGGGGCGGCGGCACGGGAGGGATGTGCCGTTCGCCCCTTCTCCAGGCATTGTACAGCGTCACATGCATGATCGGGGCGTCTAGTTTGGAGCCTCGTGGTCAATACATATTTCCAGATTGTCGATGAGGGTGCGGCCGGTGGCAACTATTTGGCCGGCCCAGAAACCGGCGGACCGTGGGTAGCGGACCGCCAGCACGGCGGCCCGCCGAACGCGTTGCTGGTGCACGAGGCCGAGCGCGTGGCAATGGCCGGAACCGGGCGTTCGGACCTGCTCGCTGTCCGGTTGGCCGCCGAGTTCGTCGGACCGGTGCCCGTGGCCGAGGTCAGCGCCGAGGCCCGAATCGTCAGGGCGGCCCGGAGTGCCGTCCTGGTCGAGGCGACCCTGCGCGCGGGCGGCCGTGAGTGCCTGCACGCGCGGGTCTGGCTCGTCGGTGGGCGCGACACGGCCGCGATCGCGCCGCCGCTCCCCGCGCCGCTCGAACCGCCCACGGGCCTGCCACCCTTGAACATGCGATTCCCCTATGGCGACAGCATCGAATGGCGCACGGTGCGTGGGAACATCGACCAGCCCGGGCCAGGAGTCGTGTGGGCGCGGCCGCGGCTGGAATTGCTTGCCGGGCAGCCCTTGTCCGGGTTGCAGCGCGCGGCACTGATCGGCGACTCGGCCAGTGGTATCTCATCCGTCCTGGACTGGTCGGAGTGGTCGTTCCTGAACGTGGACCTCGACGTGCACCTGAGCCGCCCGGTCATCGGCGACTGGCTGCATATGGACGCCGCGACGGCGATCGGTGCGGCCGGGTCGGGCCTGGCCCGGTCGACCCTCGCCGACGTCTGCGGCCCAGTGGGCTCGACCCTTCAGACGCTGGTGGTGGCACCGGTTCGCGCCGCCGGCCGGTGACCGTCCGAAAAGTCAGTATTGCGCCGGGGAATTTGCAGGAGCACTCTGTAGTTTGCATGGTTGATTGTTCAACCAACACAGAGAGGCAGAATCGATGACGCAGTCCACGAACAGTGTCACGATCCCCGGTTATCGAACGGGTACGTGGCAGATCGACCCGGTGCACACAGAGGTTTCCTTCAGCGTCCGGCACATGATGGTGAGCAAGGTCCGCGGCTACTTCACCGAGTTCGAGGGCACGATCGTGACCGCCGAGAACCCTACGGATTCCAGCGTCACCGCGTCGATCACACTCAACTCGATCGACACGCGCAACGAGCAGCGCGACAACCACATCCGCTCGGCTGACTTTTTCGACGTCGCGCAGCACCCCACGATGACGTACCGCTCCACGTCACTGTCCGGCAACGGCGAGAACTGGACGGTCGATGGCGAGCTGTCGCTGCACGGCGTTACCAGGCGCGTCCCGCTGAGCCTTGAACTCAACGGATTTACCGCCGACCCGTACGGCGGCCAGCGCGCGGGCTTCTCGGCTACCGCTGAGATCAACCGACGCGATTTCGGCATCGACATCAGCATGCCGATGGACGGCGGCGGCGTGGTCGTGGGCGACAAGATCACGATCAACATCGAGGTCGAGGCTGTGCTCGACCAGAGCTGACCTTTTCTAGTGAGTCGACAGACTTGGTGGTGGGCACGTGAGCAAGCCACGTAGGCTTGTTCACGTGCCCACTTCGTTGTTCGGCTTTCCGAACCCGGTGAACGAGGTGGCGGCACGTACCGTCGCCGCCGGCGTCCTCATCCTGAGCATCCTGACGATCGTGCTCACTATCAGCCTCGGTCACGGCTGGCTGTGGCTGACCGTCGTCCTCGCGTATGGGTTCGTGGCTCGGGTACTGGGCGGTCCGACGTTGAGCCCACTGGGGCAGCTCGCCACCCGCGTCGTCGCGCCGCGGATCGGACACGCGAAGCTCGTCGCCGGGCCCCCGAAGCGCTTCGCGCAGGCGATGGGGGCGGCGATGTCGCTGACCGCCCTCATCCTGCATTTCGGCTTCGCCCTCGACAGCGCAGCCCTTGTGTTCGTCGGCCTGATCGCCGTCGCGGCGACCCTGGAGTCGGTGTTGGCGATCTGCGTCGGCTGCACCGTCTTCGCCGGCTTGATGCGCGTGGGTCTCGTCCCTGAAGCGACCTGCGCCGCGTGCGCCAACATCACGCTGCGCGAGCCCCAGGCCGCGTAACCCCGTCGGGCACACTGTCGGGGTGAGCCAGCGTTCCGAAGCACGCCCAGCAGGCGAACCGTTGGATTCGGCGCCCGCCGCGCCCCCGCGGGAGCGCTACGGCCTGGAGGTCCTGGCCGTCCTGGGTGTCTCCCTCGGCATGTCGGGGCTGTACGCGCTCCTGTACTTGATCCGGGCCGAGATCACGGTCAAGGGCGGCATCGGCAGCACGACGGCGACCGTCGTCTCGGGCGTCAAGACGACCTATCCGTGGCTCGATCTCGCCGACAACCTCGCCGACATCCTCAACGGCATAGTCCCCCCACTGCTGGCATTGGTCCTGCTTGCCCGCAACCCCGGCGGCCCTGGGTTCGGCATCGGCTTCGACCTGCGTAAGTGGCGGCGCGATATCGCGCAGGGCGTCGGTTTCGTGGCGCTCATCGGCATTCCCGGGCTTGCCCTCGTGTGGACGGCACACCAACTCGGCCTCAACGCGTCCCTGGCGGTCGTCGACTTCCCTGACGTCTGGTACCGCATCCCCTACCTGTTGCTGTCGGCGTTCCAGAACGGATTGGCCGAGGAAATCATCGTGGTCGGGTACCTGCTGACCCGGCTGCGGCAGATGGGCTGGTCGAATCAACGGGCCCTGGTCGCCAGCGCCGTGCTCCGCGGGTCCTACCACCTGTACCAGGGTTTCGGCGGCTTTCTGGGCAACATGGTCATGGGGCTGATCTTCGGGTACTGGTTCCAGCGCACCCGGCGGGTAGTGCCGCTGGTGATCGCGCACTTCCTCCTGGATGCGATCAGCTTCATCGGGTACCTCTACCTACATAACCGGATCAGCTGGATCTGACGCCGCTCAAAACAATTTTGCGGACGGTGTCGATTCCGGGCTAACCCGAGCGACGCGTTGACAGAGCCCGGGCTGGCCGGGTTCAGCAAGCACAAGGAGAAATCATCATGCGATTCATGACGACCGTGGCGATGGACGAGAGTTTCCCCGCTGGCCCGCCGCCCGCAGAGCTGTTCGTGGCGATCGGCGAACTCGGCGAGCAGGGAACGAAGGACGGCACGCTCGTGGAAACCGGTGGCCTGCTGCCCAGTGCCGCCGGCGCGCAGATCCGGGTGGCCAACGGCAAAGTGAGCGTCACCGACGGGCCCTTCACCGAGGCGAAGGAACTGGTCGGCGGGTATGCGATCCACGAGGTCCGCTCGAAGGAAGAGGCCATCGAGGCCGCCCGCCGGTTCATGCAGTTGCACGCGGACCTCTGGCCCGGTGTCGAGGCCGTGTGCGACGTTCGCCAGATCGCCGGTCCGGATGACTTCCCGCAGCCGTAACCACTCGATCGCGCCGCCGTCGGTTTTGCGCACGGCGGCGCGGGGTGTTCTGATCGTCAGTCGTGACGGACACCGCAACCAATCGCAGCATTGAAGCCGTCTGGCGGATGGAATCCGCGCGGCTGATCGCCGGGCTGGTGCGCATGGTGCGTGACGTCAGCCTGGCCGAGGACCTGGCCCAAGACGCGCTCGTCGCCGCGCTCTCGCAATGGCCCGAGTCGGGAGTGCCGCGTAACCCGGGCGCCTGGCTCATGGCCATCTCCAAGCGGCGCGCCATCGACCACTTTCGCAGGTCGGAGCGCTTGGACCGGACGCACAGCGTCCTCGGTCGTGCGCTCGAGACGCAGCAGGAGGCGTTCGTGCCGGACTTCGACGCGGCCCTCGACGACCACATCGAGGACGATCTGCTGCGGCTGATCTTCATCTGCTGCCACCCGGTGCTCTCGACGGAGGCGCGCGTTGCCTTGACCCTGCGACTGCTCGGCGGATTGACCACGCCGGAGATTGCCCGGGCGTTCCTCTCGTCGGAGCCGACTATCGCGCAGCGGATCGTGCGAGCGAAGCGCAGCCTCACCAAAGCGCGGGTGCCGTTCGAGGAGCCTGACCGCGCTGAGCGCGACCAGCGGCTCAGCTCGGTACTCGAGGTCATCTACTTGGTGTTCAACGAGGGATATTCGGCCACTGCGGGCGATGACTGGATGCGCCCGACGCTGTGTGCTGAGGCTATTCGGCTGGGTCGGGTACTTGCCGGGCTCTGCCCTACCGAACCGGCGGTGCACGGACTGCTCGCGTTGATGGAGATCCAGGCGTCGCGTACTCCTGCCCGGGTCGGGCCGTCCGGAGAGCCGATCCTGTTGCTCGACCAGAACCGGGCCAAGTGGGACCAGTTGCTGATCCGGCGTGGGCTTGCGGCGCTGGAGAAGGCCGAGACTCTCGGCGACGTTCCGGGTCCGTACGTCCTGCAGGCGGCGATAGCCGCTTGTCATGCGCGGGCTCGCTCTGTTGTGGCTACGGATTGGGATCGGATCGCTGGTCTGTACGAGGCGCTGGCGGCGGTTGAGCCTTCGTCCGTGGTCGAGCTGAATCGGGCGGTTGCGGTGGGGATGGCTCGTGGTCCGGCTGCGGGGTTGGTGGTGGTGGACGCTCTCGATGCGAGCGGGGCGATGGCGGGGTATCACCTGTTGCCCAGTGTGCGTGGCGATCTG
>JAOPWD010000355.1 GCA_025965875.1 Pseudonocardiales bacterium | reverse complement strand
TACGCCGCACCCGAACCTGACGTTCGACGCCGGGGACGGCATCGTGCTCGTGGCCACCGCGGCGGCCGAGAGCGATATCCGCACCCTTGTCCGGCGCAACCGCCCGACAGGCTGACGAAGACCCGTGGCCCAGCGACCTGTTCCATGAACAGAGGGCGATCACCCGTCTCCTGCCATACCCGCGAAAACGACTGCCCCGACAGCGGCCACCAGCGCGGCGACCAACGCATAGAGGCCAAGGATCGACTCGCGGCATACATACATCCCCACCGCGAGAGCGACAGCGGCGGTGCTGAAAATGGCGACAAAGATTGCAGCGAACAACATAAGACCACCTGGGAATAGGTGCGCGACTAAATGGCAACCCGACGGGCAGTGCCGAAAGAGCCGCGCAGATCAGGGAAAGGGCGCGTGCCGACACGGCACGCACGTGCGGTGAGCGGCATCGGCATCACGCGGCACCGCAAATCGGGCCGTCGAGTTCAATGCGCGCTAGGACGCAGCAGGCGGTGAACGTTCGCGCGATATGGAGTGTGCGAGGCTCCGAATTCCTGCCTGGCTCGGCTGCGCCGCGCGGTCGCGCGTCAGCGCGGCGCACGGCACGCGGTGGGTGGCAACGAGGGCGTCGAGCAGCGGTGTGCCGGTGCGGCTGGGAGTGCCGACGTTGCCGGCGGCCGCCGGGACCGGGGAGACGCTGACGTTGTCCAGCGCCGATCCGGACCGGGCGTGGGCCTGGTGCGCCGGCACGGACTCCCCGCGGGCCGAGACAGGCGAGGCGGGCAGCCCGGAAGCAATGATCAGCGAGGAGGCGAGCAGCAGCGCGAGGCGCAGCCGCCATCGCGACCGCTCCGCTGTCCGCATCAGGGCACCCTACGTGGCCCGCGCTCGCCGAGCGGGTCGACGACCCGCATCACGGTTGCGGCGGATCCTCTCCCACCAGTCCGTCGACGGCTTCGCGGAACAGGTCGGCGTGGCCGACATGGCGGGCGTACTCGTCGTGCAGGTCCACAAGGAATCGCCGGACATTGGGCGTCTCACCCGACTCGACGGGGAGCTTCGCCGGCTGGTCGAGCCCCCCGTCGGCGAGCAGCGCGGCGACCGCCTTGCGCGAGCGCTCGGCCGCCTCGCGCCACAGCCGGTAGAGCTCCTCGGGCGGGTCGTCGGCCGCCGAATGCCAGGGCCACTCGGGCTCGGCATCCCAGTCGACCGTGGTCCACGGCTCGACCATGCGCTGCCCGGTTATCTGCACCGTCTTCCAGTCCTCGTTGAGGGCCATGTGCTTGAGCAGCCCGCCCAGGGTCATTGCGGACGGCGGGTGCGGCTTGCTGAGTGCAGCCGCGTCCAGGCCGCCGCACTTCCAGGCGAACTGCGCCCGGGAACGCTCGAGTGCGAACAGCAGCATCTCGACCTCGTCGGGCATCATCGATGGCTCGGAAATCGTGGTGTCCAGAACGGTGTCTTCGGTCATGCACCGCACCCTAGAATCCATTCCGGACGTTCTGCTTCCGGATCGGGGGAATGCCGTGAAGCCCGACGCGAGTCCCACGGCACGGGCGCTGCTGGCCCTCGAACTGATCCAGGGCAGCCCGGGCATCACCGCGGACCGGCTCGCCGACAAGCTCGGCGTCTCGGAGCGGGCCGCCCGCCGCTACGTCGGCATTCTCCGCGAGACCAGCATCCCGATCGAGTCCGTCCGCGGGCCCCACGGCGGCTACCGCCTCGGCCGCGGCCTGCGCCTCCCGCCCCTGATGTTCAGCGCCACCGAGGCCATCGGCCTGGTGATGGCCGTCCTCGACGGCCACCACGACGCAGGCGACCCGACCGACCCGGTCGGTAGCGCGCTCGGCAAGATCGTGCGGGCACTCCCAGACCCGACGGCTGCCCAGGCCGAGGCGGTCCGTCGCACGACCGCACCCGCCCCCGACCGCGCCGCCGCCCGACCCGACCCCGCGACCACGACGGCCCTCGTCCAGGCCTGCTCGGACCGCCGGCGAGTGCGGATCGGCTACCGCACCGAAGCCGGATCCGAGTGGCTCGTCGAGGTCGACCCCTGGGCCGTCGTCGTGCGCCACGGCCGCTGGTACCTGCTGTGTTGGTCCCACGCCACGAACGCCCGCCGGGCCTACCGAATCGACCGGGTCCGCGAGGTGACGATGCTCGACGACACCTTCAGCCCGCCCGCCGACCTCGACCCGGTCGCCATGCTCGAGGAGCATCTCGCCGTGGGCTGGGAGTACGACGTCGAGATCGTCATCGACGCACCCGTCGACACCGTGGCGCGCTGCGTTTCGCCCGTCATGGGGCTGCTCGAACCGCTCGACTCCGAGACCACCCGCCTGGTCGGCAGTACCAGCAACCCGGTTTGGTACGCCGAGCAGCTCGCGGCGATCCCGGCGCCCTACCGGATCGTGAGGTGCCCCGAGCTTCAAGAGACCGCACGCCTGCTCGGGCAGCGGCTGCTGGCAGCAGCGGGCGAGACCGACGCCGGTTGATCGCTGGCTAGCGCACCTCGAAGCGGCGAGAGCCCGACCATGCCCCGGCGGCGGCCGAGGCTTCCAGGGCCCGGACCCGGAACCACATCCGCGCCGCAGGGAGGGTGCTCGTCGAGAAGGTCGAGGCCGTGACCGTGCGCAGGACCGTCGGGGAGGCGAAGGTTGACTGGTCGTCGATCGCGATTTCGTAGCCTGCCGACCCGGCCACGTCCGTCCAGTCGAAGACGACGTTCTGGCCCGCGTTGAAGCGCGCATCGACCGCCGGTGACAGCAGCGACGGAGTCGCGAGCGTGCCCGACGCGGGCGGATTGACGGTCAAGCTGGCCGTCCGGGAAATGCCAGCGGCCGTGGCCGTGACGGTCACCGCGGTCTGCGTGCTGACGGTGTTGGTGGACGCTGTGAAGCTCGCGGTGGCTTGGCCCGTGGGGACGGTGACACTCGTCGGCACCGAGACAGCGGCGTTCGAGCTCGTCAGGCTCACCGCGGTCCCGCCCGAGGGGGCCGGCGTCGTGAGGGTCACCGTGCCGGTCGATGAGGCACCCCCCGTCACGCTCGTCGGTGAGAGTGCCAGCGACGAGAGGGCCGACGTGGTGCCCGTCGCCGCCTGCGGGCTGAAGCTACGGGTCGCGGAGAACGGTCCGAAGACACCCGCTGCGTTGCGGGCGCGCACCCGCCACCACAACTGGCGCGCCGGCAGTCCGCCGACGACGGCCTGTGACGCGGTCACGGTCGGGTTGGCGACCAACGGCGCCACGATGGTCGCGGTGTCGTCGACCGTGACCTCGTAGCTCGTCGCGTTGGGCACGTCGGTCCAGTCCAGCGTGACCGGCTGCACCAGTCCGGTGGCGCCGTTGGCCGGACTTTGCAGAGTCGGTGTCGCCGGGGTTGCCGGATTCACGGTCAGGGTCGCGGTTCGGGTCACCCCACCCGAGGCGGCGGACAGGACGACGGGCGTCGACGCCGTGACCGCGCTGGTGGTCACGGTGAAGGTCCGGCTGGTCGCTGCGGCGGGCACGGTGACGCTCGCCGGCACGCTGGCCGCCGCCGAGTCGTCGGACAGAGCCACCACGGTTCCACCCGACGGCGCCGCCGCGCTGAGCGTGACGGTCCCGGTCACGGAGTTGCCGCCCGCGACAGTCGTCGGGCTGAGCGACAGCGCACTCAGGGTGGCGGACGTCGAACGGGTGATGCTCAGGGCGGCGAACTGGAACGTGTCGCCCAGCGCCGCGGAGAGCTGGACGGTGGTGTTGTCCACGGGGAACGTGGTGATCTGGAAGGTGGCGCTGGTGGCTCCCGCGGGCACTGTCACGGTCGCCGGGACGCTGGCCGAACCGGGCAGGTTGCTGCCCAGGCTGACGCTCACCCCGCCGGACGGGGCGGCGCTGCCGAGCGTGACTGTCCCGGTCGAGGGCGTCCCGCCTGGCACACTGCTCGGGTTCACGCTGAGCCCGGTCAGCGCCGGCAGGTTGGGCGAGACCGTCAGCGTGGCCGAACGCGTCACGCCTCGGCCGGTCACCGAGATCGTGACGTCCGTCGGCACATCGACCGGGCTGGTCGTGATGTCGAACCGCCCCAATTCCGTCGAGGCGTTGATCGTCGCGAACGCCGGGACCGAAGCGACGGCCGGGTTGCTGCTGGTCACCTGCACCCGCTGGTCGTAGCCGGCCAGCTCCGACAGCGGGATGGTGACCTGGCCCTGGGAGCCGTTGCTGGTGGTGACAGGCAGCAGCTTGAGGCCGGCGGGCTCTGGCGACGGCGTGAGGGTCAGGGTCCAGCTCGCCGTGACCCCGCCGGCCCGGGCCGAGATCGTGACCTGGGTGCGCGTCGCGACAGGGTTGGTGTGGATCGGGAACGAGTCACCGCCGGCGCCCGCCTGAATGGTGAACGTCGCGGGCACGGTCGCGGCCGGCGAGGAGCTCGACAGGTTCACCTGGAAACCGCCCGGAGGCGCCAGCCCGTCACAGAAGCCGGCGAAGCAGCCCACCTCGAGGTCCACGATCCCGATCAGGTCCTCGCCACCGGTCGCCTTCACCGGGAACAGCTGAAGGGGAGTGTCGTTCAGTGTCGGAGGCAGCAGCGTGATCGTTGTCGATACGGAGGTCCCGTTGTACGTCGCCGTCACGGTGAGCGGTGTCGGCGTCGTCACGAACCCCACCCGCATTCCGCGCAACGAGTTGGGGAACCCATTGGGCGCCACGAGCACCTGCGACGACGAGGTGCCCGACCCGACCTGGACGGATGCCGGCAGCTCGGGCAGCAGTGCCGGCTGGTTCGTGCTCAGGGCGACGGTGGCGCCACCCGCTGGTGCGAGACCGGTCAGGTCGACGCTTCCGCGGGCCTCGCCACCGCTGAATTTTTGGGCGGGGAAGCTCACCGCGCCCATCGCGAGGGGTTGGCTGAGGACGGTGAACGTGCCTGTGGCTGAAAAAGCGGTGTAGGCCTCGGTCGCGCCGGAGTAGCCATGCTGCGAACGCACCCGCCAGAACTTGCCGCCCGCCGTCAGCGTCGGCACAATCTGCTGGTTGTCGCTCGTCCGGAAGGTCTTCTCGATCGTGCTGAACGCCGAACTGCTCGAGATCTGGAGCTGGTACCCGTCGTCCTGATGGTTCGGCACATGGCTCCACGAGAGGGTCAACGGCAGCCGGCTCGTCGTCCCGTTGGCCGGTCCCTGGAGCGTGGGCGGCGCAGGCAGCGGGTTGGTGTCGCTGACGCTGAAACCGACGAGGTTGGACGGCGCGCCCACGAGGCCGTCCGCGTTGACGGCGAGCACCCGCGCCTGGAAGCTGCCCTGGTTGCTCGAGTTCAAGGACACACGTTCGGTGGTGCCGGTGATGTTGACCTGCCGTACCCGCGTGTCGACCGGGAAGCTCGGGTCCGTCGACTCCTGAAGGACGTAGCTGACCGCTCCCGGGACGGCGCTCCAGGAGAAGGTGATGGTCTCCAAGGGGTGGAACGCGATCGCGTCTCTGGGTGGGTCGAGCGTCGGCGAGCCCGGCACGCCGGCGCCGGCCCCGGTGACGACGACGCTGCGGGCCGACGACCAGGGACCTGCCTCGAGGTCGGGGTTGACCGCTTGCACACGCCAGAAGTAGGTGCCTGCGGCCAGGCCACTGACCACGTCGTTGGTGGTGGCCGCCCCGGGCAGCAGCGCCTGGTTGCGCTCGATGACGGTGCCGAAGTCCGACGACTTGCTGATCTGCCAGTTGTAGCCACCCGCGCCGCTCACCGCTGACCAGGAGATCGTGAAGGGGATGGTGACGCCGGCGGCGCCGTCCGCGGGTCCCAGCAGGACGGGTGCGGCGGGTGGTACGGCGACCGCGGTACCGCTTAGGCCCGCCAATGCGAGCACGACCACCAACACCAAGGCGAATGCCCTCGTCGCCGCAATTCTTAGCCAATGTCCTGTCATTGTCAGGCCGCCTCTTCCAGTCCACCGGGGAGGTCAGGACCCGCGAGGTCGCAACACTCGGGACCGCGCGCGAGGACGACGGGAGATGACATCATGATCAACGTAGGACCGCCGGATGCGGGCGTCACTTGGACTTTGGTCCTAGTACCCGCCGCGAGGCATCCCCGCTCACCGGTGGTATCCCCGCGGCAATTGCGATACCTCCCCGGGGCACGCGCGCCTGACCGGGTGGGATTGGCACCCCAAGCCCATTGCCATAGCGATAACGTCGATTCTCATGACGTACACCAAAGATCCGCGCGTCGACGACTACCTCAACAGCCTGCCCGAGTGGCAGCAGGCCACCTGCCGCGAGGTCCGCGACCTGGTCCACGGCGCCG
>JAOPWD010000343.1 GCA_025965875.1 Pseudonocardiales bacterium | reverse complement strand
GACCGCCGAGGCGGGCGGGCGTGATTCGGACAAAGACGTCCGCTCCGGGTCAGAACGTCATCAGCTCCAGCAGATTCACGGGCCGACCTGCCGATTTCCCTTGCGCTCTCAAAGGAACGACGTTTAGCTAAGCGGCGCGAAGAGAGCCCGGCTCGGTCCGGAATCATGCCAATCGGGGGAATTGTCATGGCACGAATCTTGCGCAAGTCACTCATCGTCGCCACGACCAGCGCACTCATCGCGCCGGTGGCAGTCGGCACCGCCCAAGCCGCGCCGCGGCACAAGTCGGGCAGCAGCGCTCCGGTTGTGGTCGTCGCCGGCCTGAACAACCCACGCCAGCTGTCGCTGGTTGACGGCAAGGTGCTGCTCGTCGCCGAGGCGGGCAAGGGCGGCGACCTCGCGACCATCACCGACCCGGAGGGCGGCACGCAGGGCCTCGGCTTCACCGGCTCGGTGTCCGCGGTCTTCCGGCCCGCGAGCGCCCACAATCAGCACCCGTTCCGCATCGTGCGGGGCCTGCTCTCGGCTGCGGCCGCCGCAGACACCCCGGACGGCCCCAAGGGCGGCGGCGCCACGGGGCCGGACGGCGTGTCCGCGAAGTCGCTGCGGCACATCGGCGTCATCGAGACGACGTTCGGCCCAGACGCACCCGCCCAGAACCGCGACGGCCACCTCCTACTGACCAGGCCCTTCGGGCCGATCCGGCCGTTTGCCGACATTGCCGAGTTCGAAGGCACGGATCCCGACGGGATGGGCGTCGATTCGAACCCGTACGCGGTGCTCGCCTATGGCGACGGCTGGTTGGTCGCCGACGCGGCGGGCAACAGCGTGCTCCGAGTCAACAAGCACGGTGACATCTCGGTGTTCCGCACGTTCGCCAACGTCACGACCGGGCCGTGTGCGAACCAGTTCGACCCGGCACCGCCGTTCGCGGGTTGTAACTTCGTGCCGACGTCGCTGGCCAGCGACCGCTGGGGCAACATCTACGTCGGCAGCTTGGCCGGCCTCGTCCCGGGCCAGGGCCGCGTGGTCAAGCTCGACCGCCACGGGCACACGCTGAAGGTATGGACGGGTTTCACCTCGGTGACCGGCGTCGCCGTCGGGCACGACGGTGAGCTCTACGTGAGCCAGCTGTTCGCTGACCCATCCGCTCTGGGGCTGCCCGGCGTGCTCACCCGGGTCAAGGGCGCTCAGCGCACCAACGTCGACGTGCCTTTCCCGGCCGGCGTGGTGGTCGACAAGCACAGCAACGTCTTCGTGTCGGCCTTCTCCATCTCGCCTGACACAGGCGGCGGCATACCAGGTATCGACAGCTCGGGTCAGGTGTGGCGGCTGCGGTTCGGCGGCCACTCAGACGACGACTGAGACCAGGACGGGCTCACACCGGCTGCAGCGGCCGGTGTGAGCCATCCGGTAGCCCTATCGTGATCGGATCACCGGCGCGGACCTGCCCACCGGCGATCACGACGCCCATGACGCCCGCCTTGCGGACCACGCTGCCGTCGGCCGCCCGGTCCAGCACCGCGGCCATCAGACCGTTGGCGAACCGATCGAGCTGCACGCAGGGGTTGCGCAGTCCCGTCACCTCCACGACGGCCTCGGCACCCAGGCGCAGTCGAGTGCCGGTCGGCAGGGCGAGCAGATCGACGCCGCGGGTGGTCACGTTCTCGCCCATGTCGCCGGGAGCCACGGCGAAGCCGTGAGCGGCGAGCTCGTCGTGCAACTCGGCGCCGATGAGATGCACCTGGCGCAGGTTCGGTTGGGACGGGTCACGGCGCACGCGCGACAGGTGCTGCACCGTCTCACCCGCATGCGCATCGCCGGCCGCGCCGAGCCCCACCAGGAGCTCGATCACCTCCACTGGCGTCTTGCTGAACCGATGTGCGCCGTCGCGGCTGACGGCGCACACGTGGGGCGTCACGAGAGGAACCGCACCATCGCCGCCTCGGCCTCGGCCACCCGCGAGAGCTCGACGTGCTCCTCGGGCGTGTGCGCCAGATTCGGATCGCCCGGCCCGAAGTTCACCGCCGGGATGCCGAGCTCGCCGAAGCGGGCCACGTCCGTCCAGCCGAGCTTGGCGCGCGGCTGGCCACCGACGGCGGCCACCACCGACTGCGGCAGCGGGGCGTCCAGGCCCGGGCGTGCCGCGGGAGCGGAGTCCACGACGTCCACCTCGAACCCGTCGAACACATCGCGGACGTGTTGGGCCGCCTGCGCTTCGGACCGGTCCGGCGCGAAGCGGAAATTCACCGTGACAGTGCACTCATCGGGAATCACATTGCCGGCCACGCCACCGGCGATGGCGACCGCGTTGAGACCTTCCCGGTACGTCAATCCGTCGACGTCCACCGTGCGCGGCTCGTAGGCAGCCAGGCGGGTCAGCACCGGCCCGGCCGCGTGGATGGCGTTGACGCCCAGCCAGGCGCGGGCGCTGTGCGCACGGACCCCGCTGAGCCGCACCACCGCGCGCAGCGTCCCCTGGCACCCGCCCTCGACCACGCCGTACGTGGGTTCGAGCAGGATCGCCAGATCCGCGCTCAGTGCGTCCGGCCTGGTGCGCGCCAGCCGACCCAGGCCGTTGCGTGCCGCGTCGACCTCCTCGCAGTCGTAGCAGACCCAGGTCAGGTCGACCCGCGGGTCGAGAGCCTGCGTCCCGACCAGGTGGGCGACGCGCAGCAGGACGGCCACACCGGATTTCATGTCTGCCGTGCCGCATCCGTGCAGCAGGTCACCGTCGATGCGAGACGGGACGTTGTCGGCGATCGGCACGGTGTCGAGGTGGCCGGCCAGCACAACCCGCTCGGCGCGACCGAGCGAAGTGCGGGCGAGCACGACGTTGCCGTCACGCTCGACGGCCAGCGAGGGGTAGCGCCGCAGGGCGGCCTCGACCAGGTCGGCCAGCCCCGTCTCGTCCCCCGAGACCGACGCGACATCGACGAGAGCCGCGGTCAGAGCGCCTGCGTCATAGGCCAGATCCAGCACGCTGCGAGGCTACGCGACCGGCCTCGTTAGGCTGATCAGGTGAGCAGCACAGCGTGGGGCTACGGCTTGGCCTCCACCGTCGCCGACGGCGAGTCGACCGGCCGCGTGCTCGACACCTGGTTCCCGACGCCCGCGCTCGGCGAGCCGACGGGCGCCCAGGCACCGCACGAACTCGCCACCGCCACCGGCACCCGAGACAGCGACCGCGGCATCCGCGTCGACGTGGTGCTGTGCGAGATCGACCTCGATGCCGCACCGGCCGCGGTGCCCGACGCCTATCTACGCCTGCATCTGCTGTCCCACCGACTGGTGCAGCCGCATGGCGTGAATCTCGACGGCATCTTCGGCGTGCTGCCCAACGTGGTCTGGACAACGGTCGGTCCATGCGCGGTCGAGGATTTCGAACGCACCCGCCTGGCACTGCGGCGCAAGGGCCCGGTCCAGGTCCTGGGCATCGACAAGTTTCCCCGGATGACCGACTACGTGGTCCCGACGGGCGTGCGCATCGCCGACGCCGACCGGGTGCGCCTCGGGGCGCATCTGGCCGAAGGCACGACCGTCATGCACGAAGGATTCGTGAACTACAACGCGGGCACACTGGGCAAGTCGATGGTCGAGGGCCGGATCTCGTCGGGTGTCGTGGTCGGTGACGGCTCCGATGTCGGCGGCGGAGCGTCGATCATGGGCACGCTGTCCGGTGGCGGCCGGGAACGCATCAGCGTCGGCCGGCGCTGCCTCATCGGCGCGAATGCCGGCATCGGCATCTCACTCGGCGACGACTGTGTGGTCGAGGCCGGCACCTACATCACCGCGGGCTCGAAACTCCTTCTGCCCGACGGCAGCGTCGTGAAGGCGGCGTCGCTGTCGGGCCAGTCGGGCCTGCAGTTCTGGCGCAACTCCCTGACCGGCGCGCTTGAGGCCCGGCCGCGGGTCGGCGCCGAGATCACCTTGAACGACGCCCTGCACGCCAACGACTGACACCCACTGGATCTATGACAACGCGAACCCGCTTCGGCCTGCTCATCGCAGCCCTGCTCGTGGCTGCCGTCGCCGTCGGTGGCGTGTTCGCCATCCGCGCGGCGCTGAAAACCAGCCCGTTCGCAGTGCACGGCTGCACGGTCGATCGCTACGACCTCGACACGAGCCAGGCCGCGGTCGCGTCCACGATGGTCGGGGTCGTCACCAGGCGCCAACTGCCCGAACGGGCCGCCGTCCTCGTGCTGGCGGCCGCGCTGCAGGAGAGCAAGCTGCGCAACCTGGCGCTGGGCGACGGCGACCGGGATTCGGTGGGGGTGCTGCAGCAGCGTCCTTCGCAGGGTTGGGGCACCGAGCAGCAGTTGAGCGACCTGCGCTTCGCGACCGGCGCCTTCCTCGATGCGCTGATCAAGGTGCCGAACTGGCAGAAGGAAGACCTTGCCGTCGCCATTCAGGCCGTGCAGATTTCCGCCGACGGCAGCGCATACGCGCAACACGAGGCCGAGGCGCAGGCGTTGTCGAACGCTTTGACCGGAGCGGTTCAGGGCGGCATCACCTGCTCGTTCGGCAAACCCACGCAGGTCGCGCCGGTGGCGACAGTGGTGACTCAGGTGGTCCGCGACCTGCCGGTCACGGCACCGACAACCACTCCGTCGACCGTGAGCGTCCCCGGTGCCAGGTGGCAGACGGTGGCGTGGTTCGTGGCCAACGCCGACCGGCTCGGCATCGACAAGGTGGCCTACTCGGGCAAGCAATGGACCCGGGCCAACGGCTGGAAGTCAGCAACGGCCCCCGCAACCGCAGTCGTAGCCACGATGTACCAACGCTAATCCCGCTCTTCGCGCTGGGGTCCCCCCGCTTGCGGGGGAGCTCATCGCGTTGTGGTCACTAGTTGGGCGCTTAAGCGCTCAATCTCTTCCAGCCCGGTGGTTAGGCTTCTTCTCCCTGGGGCGGCAGCGCCTTGATGAATTGGGGGTCGTTCTCGGTCTTGCCGACCTTCGACGCCCCGCCCGGCGAGCCCAGTTCATCGAAGAAATCGACGTTGGCCTGGGTGTAGTCGCGCCACTTGTCCGGCAGATCGTCCTCGTAGAAAATCGCCTCGACCGGGCAGACCGGCTCGCAGGCACCGCAGTCGACGCACTCGTCCGGGTGGATGTAGAGCATCCGCCCGCCTTCGTAGATGCAGTCGACGGGGCATTCCTCAATGCAGGACTTGTCGAGCACGTCCACACACGGCTCGGCGATTACGTATGTCACTGCGGTCCTCCGATGGGATCTAGCTAGCGGCAAGTCGGAATCGTATCGGCCCGGCCTACAGCGCGCTCTAGTATGCCGCTCGTGCTGGAGCGTAGCTGGGTGGGTCGCCGTGTGACCGTGCGTCGTGTTGTGGATCGCACCGCCGAGGGCAGGGTGCTGTTCGGCGACGTCGTCGGGGACCTGGTCACCCTGACTGACGATACGGCCCTGATCCACGGCCGATCCGGGGTCGTCGAGGTGCAGGTGGCGCATATCGCAGCCGCGAAACTGGCCTGGCCGTCCACGGCTGACGAGCTGGAGTTGGAGGCGGTGGCCGCCCGCGGCTGGCGGCCCGAGCAGACGGGCGAGGTCGGCGGGTGGCTGCTACGCGCGGCCGGCGGGTTCACCGGCCGCGCCAACTCCGTGCTGCCGCTGCGTGCCCCGGGCCTGCCCCTCGACGACGCCCTCGCGGCCGCACGGGACTGGTACCGCGAGCGGGGCCTGCCGCTGCGGATTCAGGTGCCCCTGGACGCTCGCCGGCTGCTCGACGCCGGGCTGGCCGAGCGCGGCTGGGCGGCCGACCCCGACGTCCACGTCCTGGCCGCTCGGCTGGACGCCCTGCCGCCGGTGTCCAGCGGCGCCGCGCCACCGGCCGACGTGGTGGGCGAGCCCGGGCCGGGATGGTTCGCGCGCTACCGCGACGGCGTCGGGGCGACGGACGCCGCGCGGGCATTGCTCACCCGCCACGACCGGGTCGGCTTCGCCTCGGTCACGCTCGACGGTGAGATCGTCGCCATCGGCCGCGGCGCCCTGGACGACGAGTGGCTGGGCGTGACTGCCGTCGAGGTCGCGCCCGGCTTGCGCAGGCAGGGGCTGGCCAGCGTCGTTATGCAGGCGCTGTGGATCTGGGGCACCGCGGCGGGGGCGCAGCGCTCCTACGTCCAGGTATCCAGCGACAACGCCGCTGCCGTGGCCCTGTACGAGCGGCTGGGCTACTGGCGCCACCACGACTACCGCTACCGCACGGATCCGAGTCAGTAGGCTGGTTGCATGCCACCGCCGCCGGACAACAGCAAACTGCTCGTCATCTCCTTCGACGACCCGCTGCGAGCCCAGGAGTTCCTGCTCGCCGCAGCGCGCTTGCAGAAGAACGGCGACATCCACCTGCACGACGCTGTGATCATCCAGCGGGATAAGGACGGCACGTCGCACGTTCGCGAGACCACCGACGTCACGCCGGTCCAGGCCGGCGCCGGTGCCGGCGTGTGGGGCCTGCTGCTCGGCACGCTGTTCGGTGGACCGATCGGCGGTCTGGTCGTCGGCGCCGCATCCGCGGGCGGTGCCGCGCTGTTCGCCAAGCTGGTCGACACGGGCGTCAAGGACGAGACGATCAAGGAACTGCGCGAGGCGGTGCCGCCCGGGCGCACTGCGCTCGCGCTGCTCGTCAGCCACGTGTCGGTCGCGGCGCTGCAGCGCGAGCTGAGCCGCTTCCCCAACACGGTGCTCGTCGAGACGGATTTGCCGCCGGCGGCGGTCAACGCGGTCACCGAGGCGTTGCTCGAGGCCAACCGCGAGCCGTTTACCGGCTGAGTTCGTCGACCTGGGCCGGGCGCCGGGTACCGCTCATGGCAACCGTCACCGTCCCGGCCAGCGCGCCGCCCAGCAACACCCCGTACGACACCCACTGCAGCGCGCCACCGCCACCGGGCAGCACGACGTCGCCCTCGGGCCGGGGCAGCACGCCGACGATGATGACGGCCAGCAGCCAGAACACGAACGGCAGCACCGTGGCCGCCGTGGTCTCAACGAGGGTGCGCGCCAGCCGCGGCAGCGCGACATTGGAGGCGACTGCCACCACGACCGCGACCGGCACCAGCACCGACCCGGCGTAGAGCGGCACGAGGAACAGGGCCAGGACCCCGGCCAGCACGGCACAGCCGCACAGCAGCGCTACGCCCGCCCAGGCCCACGCCGTGCTGTCATCGAGACGGCTCATGCGGACGCCCCGCGACAATCACGACGGCCCGCACGGAGATGAGCAGCGTGCTTCCGGTTCCTCACTCCACCAGCCCTGCGAACAGGTCGGTCTCGTGACCGTCGGCGTTTCGGTCCGCGCCGAGTTCGCCGCGCACGAGCCGGTAGTGCTCGGTGGCCAGGATCTCGCGGCCCAGCATGTTCGACAGCGCGAAGAACACACCGTCGACGGCGATCTGGGTTCGATGCGCGGCCAGGGCTTTCATCTTCGCCTCGCCATAGCCGGTGCCGTCGATCTCGGTGGTCACCAGCTCGTCGTCGACGCCGAACGGCAGGTCGTCGACATCGGCCACGCCGAAATTCACCGGCGCATCCTTGAGTGCCTCAAACCCCTTGCGTAGCAGGGACTTCGGTGTCGCGGTCCAGTAGAACTTCGCCACCTGCCACGGCTCGCCGTCGCCGTAACTCGGGTCCGCGGCGGCGTCCGCGGCCGCGGTGGCCACCCGGTGCGCCATGATGTGGTCAGGATGGCCGTAGCCGCCGTTGTCGTCGTAGGTGACCATCACCTGGGGTCGGACCTCCCGAATGACCTCGACGGCCGCGGCGACGGCGGCATCGAAGACCTCCGGCTCACTCGCGGCCCGCCAGAACGCACGCGGGTGCTTGTTCGCCGGCGTGTCCATCATCCCGCTGTCGCGGAAGCGGCCGGGGCCGCCCAGGTAGCGATGATCGACGACGCCCAGTTCGCGCATCGCCTCACTCAGTTCGCAGATCCGCAGGCCGCCGAGCTGGTCGGCCTGGCTCGCAGCCAGCTGAGCCAGCTCGGGCACCAGCACCTCGCCCTCCTCGCCCAGCGTGCAGGTGAGCAGGGTGACGCCGGCTCCGGCGTCGGCGTAATACGCCATGGTCGCGCCGGAGCCGATGGACTCGTCGTCGGGGTGGGCATGCACGAGCAGCATGCGACGCGCAGCGGGCTCGGTCGGGGCTACCACCGCGCCGGCATCAGCCGTGCTCCCCTTGGGTGACGAGCTCGCCTTCCGCGTCGACGATGACGTCATCACTGAGTCGCTGTGGCATGAGCGGTGGGCTCTTCGGCATGCACACCGGCGGCACCTGAATCTGCTCGTCCGTCGGGACTCCGGTAGGCCACTTCACGAGCGCCGGCGAGGCCGCCGCAGTAGGCCCACCACCACTCTCGAGAATGTCCGTCCGGACCTCGGCGAAGTGGCACGCGGCCGTGTGCCCAGTGAACTTTTCCTCGAGCGGAGGCTCGATGTTGACGCACCACTCGCGCTGATGGTTGTTGAGTTCGTTGGCGAACTTCGGGCAGCGGGTACGGAACCGGCATCCCGACGGCGGGTTCACCGGGCTCGGCACGTCGCCGGCCAGCAGAATCCGCTGCCGCTCCCGTTCCTTGATCGGGTCGGGCAGCGGGATCGCCGACATCAGCGACTGGGTGTACGGGTGCGACGGACGCCGGAAAAGCTCTTCGGCGTCGGCGGATTCGACGATCTTGCCGAGGTACATCACCACGACCCGGTCGGCGATGTGCCGGATGACCGACAGGTCGTGCGAGATGAACATGAAGGCCAGGCCCAGCTCGGTCTGCAGGTCCTCGAGCAGGTTGATGACACCGGCCTGGATCGACACGTCGAGGGCAGAAACCGGCTCGTCGAGCACCAGCAGTTTCGGCTTGAGCGCCAGTGCCCGCGCGATACCGATGCGCTGGCGCTGACCGCCGGAGAACTCGTGTGAGTACCGGTTGCCGTGCTCGGGGTTGAGCCCCACCTGCTTGAGCAGAGCCCGGATCGTGTCGCGGCCGACGTTGTTCTTGCCGTACATGCCGTGGATCCGCAGCGGCTCCGCGACGATCTCGTTCACGGTCATGCGGGGGTCGAGTGAGGCGAACGGGTCCTGGAACACGATCTGCATGTCACGCCGCAACGGCCGCATCTGCCGGAAGGACAGTTTGGTGAGGTCCTGGCCGCGGTAGATGACCTCGCCGGCCGTCGCCGGAACCAGATTGAGCACCAGCCGGCCCGTGGTCGTCTTGCCACAGCCGGACTCGCCCACGACGCACAGCGTCTCGTTCGGGAAGATGTCGAAGGAGACATCGCAGACCGCGTGGACATCGCCGATCTTGCGGCGAGTCAAGCCCTTCGACCGGATCGGGAAGTGCTTGACCAGATGCCGTACTGAAAGAACCGGTTCCTGGCCTCCGGCGGCGCCGCGGGGACCCCGCTTGTCGACCGAGACGTCTGGCGTCGTATCGCCCGGGACGGTCGCGACCGGTGTCGTGCCCTGCGTGTCAGCGCTCGTCACGATGCGGAGACCTCCGAAGGTGCTGGGTCGGGAGTCTCGGCGTCATCTGACTCGGTCCCGAACATGCTGGATGCGGTCGCACCGGCCACGTCGTTGCGGAAGTGGCAGGCAGCCGAGTGATTGGGTCCGCCGGCCGGCAGCAGGTCCGGCTCGTCCTGGTCGCAGATGGCCTGCGCGATCGGGCAGCGGGGCGTGAAGGGACAGCCGGGCGGCAGGTTGAGCAGCGAGGGCGGCGAGCCCTTGATCGGTGTCAGCCGCTGCCGCTCGACGCGGTCCAGGCGCGGCAGGCTGCCGAGCAGGCCGAGCGTGTACGGCATCCGCGGTCGGTAGAACACGTCCTCGACCGTGCCGGTCTCGACCAGCTTGCCTGCATACATCACGCAGATGCGTTCGGCGTGCCCGGCGATGACACCCAGGTCGTGCGTGATGAGCACCAGCGCCGCCCCGGTCTCGGCCCGGGCTGCCTCGAGCGCCTCAAGCACCTGCGCCTGGACAGTGACATCGAGTGCGGTCGTGGGCTCGTCGGCGATGATCACGTCCGGGTTGTTCGCCATCGCGATCGCGATCACGATGCGCTGCCGCATACCGCCGGACAGCTCGTGCGGGTAGTTGTCGACCCGCTGCTCGGGGAACGGGATGCCCACGAGTGACAGCAGTTCGATGGCGCGGTCGCGGGCCGCCTTCTTCGAGACATCGTTGTGGGCGAGGACCGCTTCGCCGATCTGCTTGCCCACCGAATACACCGGGTTGAGCGAGGTGAGCGGATCCTGGAAGATCATCGCGATCTTGTTGCCGCGGACCTCGGTGTACTCCTTCTCGGTCATGCCGAGCAGTTCCTTGCCACGGAACCGAACCGACCCGGCGATGCGGGCGTTCTTGGGCAACAGACCCATGAGCGCCATCGAGCTCACGGACTTGCCGGAGCCGGACTCGCCGACGATGCCCATGGCCTCGCCCGAGCGCAACGTGTAGGTGACGCCGCGCACCGCGTTCACCGCCCCGTCGTCGGTCGGGAACGACACGGTCAGGTTGTCGACGACCAGCAGAGCGTCGGTATCGGTCTCGTCGGGTCGGGGTTGCTCAACCGCGAGGTCGATGGTCATCGGCGCTGCCTTGTCTGACGCGGGTCCAGCGCGTCGCGTAATCCGTCGCCGATGAAGTTGACTGTCAGGGCGATCAGGATGATGAAGATGCCAGGGAAGTAGAACAGCCACGGCCTGGTGTCGACGGCGCCTTGGGCGCCCGAGACCAGCAGGCCGAGCGAGGTGTCCGGTGCGCGCACGCCGAGCCCGAGGAACGACAGTGCGGTCTCACCGAGGATGCCGGCGGCCACGAGCAGCGTGGCGTTGACTATGACCACCGCAAGGCAGTTCGGAATGAGATGCCGGAACATGATTCTGGTGTTCGACGCGCCGAGCGCTCGAGCCGCCTCGATGAACTCCCGTTCTCGCAGCGAGAGCACCACACCGCGGACGACGCGCGCCACGTACGGAGTGGATAGCCCACCGAGAACGAGCGCGATGACCCACCAGGATCCGCTGGTGTTGTGCGCCAGCGCGCCCGCGAGGGCCAGCGCCGGGATGGTCAGCAGCAGGTCGGCCAGTCGCATCAGGACCGAATCCACGAACCCCAGGAAGTAGCCGGAGACGACACCCCAGATAGAACCGACTATGACAGCCAATAGGGCGATGCTGAATGCGATCTTCAGGGACTGCTGCGCGCCACGCATGACGGTGGCCAGGCTGTCCGTGCCGAGGTTGTCGGTGCCGAACGGGTGCTTCAGGCTCGGCGCCTGACTGGTGTCATTGCCCGAGACGTCGTCGTAACGGAACTGCCAGAAGTGTGGGCCGACGAAGGCGAAGAGCATGAGCAGCAAGAGCAGGACCAAGCTGACCATGGCAATCCGGTGGCGCAGGAAGCGTCGCGCAGCCTGCTGCCACTGGCTCTTCTCCTTGACCGTGAACTCGCGCTCGACGGGGCTCAGGCCAGGCTGTGACGCGACGGACGGGGACTCGGGCTTGTCGGCGAGCGGCGTCTTCATATCAGGCATGACGGATCCTCGGGTCGAGCACGCCGTAGAGGATGTCGGCGAGCAGATTGAACAGGATCACGATGGTCGCCGTGACGAGTAGCCACGCCAGCATCACGTTGAAGTCGAGCTGGCGGAGTGCGGTCAGGAACAGGTTGCCCATTCCATGCCATTGGAACACCGTTTCGGTGACGATCGCGCCTCCGAGCAGGGCCGCGATGTCGAGCGCGGTGACCGTGGTCAACGGGATCAGTGCTGTGCGCAGGGCGTGTTTGACCAGCACCTGTCGCGGCTTGAGGCCCTTGGAGCGGGCCAGCCTGACGTAGTCGCTGTTGAGGACCTCGAGCATGGAGGCGCGGGTGAACCGGGTCCAGCCGGCGTAACCCGCCAGGCTGAGCACGATGGTCGGCAAGATGAGGTGACCGGCATAGTCCTTGATACGGGACCATTCAGAGTTGTCGGTGAGGAAGACCGACTTTTCGCCGATGGTGTAGAACGTGCCCGACGCGACGTGCTGGTTGTACCAGATCCCCCCCTGCTTGAGCAGGATGGCGAACCAGAACACCGGCATTGACAGGAACAGGAAGCCCATGAACGTCGTCGTGTAGTCGGTGATGCTGTACTGCCGCACCGCGCTGTAGACCCCGGTGATGACGGCCAGGATCAGCGAGATGATTACCGACAGGATCACCAGGCGGGCCGTGACCTGCATCGCCAGGAAGAGGTTGTGGCCGATGTTGTCGGTGGAGTTGATGGCAGGCCCGAAGTTGCCGTGCAGGACGACGTTGCTGATCCAGTGCCAGTACTGCGCCGGCCAGGACTCGTCGAGATGCAGGCGATGCTCTTCCAACGCAATCGTGTGCCGCGGCACCGGCGGGTTGCGCAACTTCAGGTTCTGAAGCGGATCGCCCGTTGCCTTGACCATCAGGAACGTCAGGATGGTCGAGCCGATCAGTACTGGGATCGAAATCAATATCCGTCGGATCACGAACGCAAACATTGACTTTTAGACCTCCAAAGCCGGAGTGTGCCCCGGAAGCAGGGTAGCTCCCGGGGCACACGACGCCAGAATCAGGGTTGCCTAGCTGGCAGGTATAAGCCTGGTCAGCTCAGCTGGTCAGGATGCGCGAATACCCCAGCTCTGGACGTTGTACGGCGGGCCGACACTCGTGGCGTTGTCGTGGATGTTCGCGAGATTCGCGTACGCCGCGAGGAACGTCGGCTTCTGGAACAAGGGCAGGTTGTACGCGTCCGCGGTGAGCAGGGCGTCGGCCTTGTTCATGTGGTCCTGGACCTTGACCGGGTCGGTCTCTGTCGAGGCCGCGTCCAGCTCTGTCTCCATGGCGGGGTCGTTGTTCTTGCCGTAGTCCCCGCCACCCTTCAGCTTGAAGATCTGCTGGGCACCGGCCACCACGAACGGCGCACCGACCCAGGCGAAGATGATCAGGTCGAAGTCACCCGAGTCGAGGGTGCCGCCGAGGTCGTCCAACGGGGTCGGCTTGACCGTGATGCCCAGGGCACCCAGCTGTGCCTGCAGCAGCTGGCAGGACTGCTGACGCAGCGTGTTGCCAGCGGTGAACGAGCACCGGATCGAGACGGCACTCCCGGCCTTGTTCTTCAGCGCCGAGCCCACACCGGTGTAGCCCGCGTCGGTCAGCAGCTTCTTGGCCTTGGCGAGATCGCCGGAGCCCTGGCCGCTGGCGGTCACGTTGTCCTTGTAGCCAGGCTGGCCGGGGACGTACATGTGGTTGTTCAGCGGCTTGGCGCCCGGGACGAACTGCCCGATCGTCTTGTCGATGATCCCCTGCTGGTTGACCGCGGTGAAGATCGCGGTGCGCAGCACCTTGTCACTGAGGACCTTGCCGGTGGTGTTGAAGTCCAGGTGCTCCCAGGTCAGGCCCTTGCCGAGGTAGGAGTCAACGCCCTGGAGGCCGCCGACCTGCGTGACGATGTCCGCGTTGGGCTGCGGGTAGATCGCCTGTACCTCGTTGTTCTGCAGCGCCGGGACTTCCTGGGTCTGCTCGGTGATGATGCGGAAGATCAGCTGGTCGAGGCTGGGCTTGACCTTGCCGTACCACTTCGGGTTCGGGACCTCGGTGACCGAGGTGTCCTTGACTGCGGCCTTGACCATGTACGGGCCGCCGGAGTACGTCGGCTGGGTCTTGTCCAGATACGCGAACGAGGCAGCCAGGCCGGCCGGGGTGGTGAGATCACCATGCTCAGCGGCGATGTGCGCCGGGTACAGCGAGCCGAACATGCTCTGCCAGTCGCTGTAGGGCTTCTTCATGACCACGGTGACCGTCTTGCCGTTGTCCGACGGCGTGAGGGACTGGACCTGGTCGTAGCCGGACGTGCTCGCTGGGGTGCAGTCCTTGCACGTCGTGCCGTCAGACGTCTTCAGTTGGTAGTCGAAGTCTGTTGCGTCGATCGGCTTGCCGTCGCTCCAGATCGCTTCAGGCTTGATCTTGTATACCAGGGTCTGCGGGCTGGCCTTGGTCTGCTCGGCCGAGACCATCATGTCGGAGTTGAGCACCGGCTTGAGGTCAGGGTTCGCAGTGAAGGCACCGACAATGACGCCGTCCATGACCTCGGCGAACTCGAAGGTGTTGGAGTTCGATGTGTTGATGTTCCAGCCCGCGATCGTCTTCTCGAGCGTATAGGTGAGCGTGCCACCCTTCTTGACCGTCGCGGTGTTGCAGTCGTTAGGCGACTTCGCGCAATCGGCGAACATGCCGGTTCCCTTGGTGCCGGACGTGTCGGCTTTAGTGCCGCCGCCGCCGTTGCCACCCTTGCTACTGCTGCAGCCGGTTAGGGCGAGCGCAAGCGCCGCCAACCCCGCAACTAGTGCTTTGCCCTTGTGGACTCTCACTGGTGAGTGACCTCCTGTGTGCTGGCGCGCAGACGATCTGTCCGGCGGCCCGATGGCACAGTCAAATACCAGTGGGACGCCTACCGCAAGCACACACGTCGATCGTGACCAAGTGGTAACAGAGCAGACACGGGTCACGTTGCGGA
>JAOPWD010000321.1 GCA_025965875.1 Pseudonocardiales bacterium | reverse complement strand
TGTTTAGTCTGCCTGGTTCTGCGTTCTGATGCTCGGGAGGCTGTCGATTCCGCGGCCGCGGAGCCGGTAGCTGGCGCCCTTCAACGTGAGTACGTCGGCGTGGTGGACGATGCGGTCGATCATCGCGGCGGCGACGGCTTGGTCGCCGAACACGCCGGCCCAGCCGGAGAATGGCAGGTTGCTGGTGAGCACGAGGGATGCGTGCTCGTAGCGGGAGCTGACGAGCTGGAAGAACAGGTTCGCGGCGTCTTGTTCGAAGGGCAGGTAGCCGACCTCGTCGACGATGATCAGCCCGTAGCGGCGCAGCTTGGCCAGCTCCTGCGGCAGCCTGCCGAGGCGGTGTGCGTCGGTGAGCCGGGTGATCCAGTCGGTCGCTGTCGCGAACAGCACTCGGTGCCCGTGTCGTGCTGCGGTGACACCGAGGGCGGTCGCGAGGTGGGTCTTGCCGGTGCCGGGTGGGCCGAGCAGCACGATGTTGCGGGCTTCGGTCAGGAACGCCCCGGAGGCGAGCGAGCCGACCTGGTTGCGGACGGCGGGTTGGGCGTCGAAGTCGAAGTCCTCCAGGGTCTTGCGGGCTGGGAACCCCGCGGAGCGGATACGCATCTCCGCGCCGGAAGCGTTGCGCGCGGAGACCTCGCGTTCGAGGACGGCGGCGAGGTAGTCCTCGTGGGTCCAGTCGGCGTCACGGGCCTGGTCGGCCAGGCGTTGCGCGGCCTCGGTGATCCGGGGCGCCTTCAACGCGGCGGCGAGGTAGTGGATCTGCTTGACCGCGTCGGGAGTGGTCTTGGCTGCCATCACGCGACCTCTCCGCCGAGGCCGAACGCGCGGTCGTAGTCGGCAAGATCCCTGGCCAGGTCATCGACCGGCTGACCGGTGCGGGGCTCGCGGAATTGTTCGCGCAGCAGCCGTGCTGTCTCGCGGTGGGTCTCGTCGGTGATCGTGGCGCCGCGGGCCCAAACCCGGGCGTGATCAGCAACGATTCGCCCGTCGAGGCGGACCCGAACCCGGTCCAGATCGGCGCTGACGTCGACCATGCGCCCGATCCCGGTCGGGTCCACGGAGTAGTCGCCGGTGTCCAGGCGGACGTAGTAGTCGCGGCCGAGCCGGACCCGTTCTCGCCAGCCGAGGTGCAGCGGGACCGGCGGAAGCGGCAGCATCTTGGCTCGGTCGGTGTCGATGAGGTCGATCGGGCGGGCCTTGATCGTGCGCACGATCCGCTGGTTCGCCCGAACGAGCCAGTCACCGAACTGGTCGTTGAAGTCCGCGGGCGAGGTGAACGTCCGGCCGGGCATGAACGAGGTCTCGAAGTAGCCGTTGCGTCGCTCGACGAGACCCTTGGACTCCGGGTCGTTCGGCGGCACCAGCACGAACTTCGTCGCCAGCGTGCCAGCAAACGAGACCGCTGGAGCGGTCAGGCGATTGCCGCGACCGATGCCGGGTTCGTTGTCCCAGATCAACCGTCGCGGCACCCGGCCGAGCTGCTGGATCAGCTCCCACGAGCCGAGCAGCAGATCCTGCGTCTTGCGGGTCGGCACCATTCGACCGGTGATGAACCGCGAGTGCGCGGCGATGATGACCAGGACCGGCAGCAGCGCGCTCGTGCCGTCCTCGAGCGGGATCCGCTTCGGCGGGAACCACAGATCGCACTGCCCGGCGTCGCCGGGTTCCCAGACCAGCCGGTCGGCCGGATCGATGCGACGGTAGTCAGGGCGCAGCAGCCGGACGTTGTCGCGGAACCACGTGATCGAGCCTGGCCAGTCGACCCGCTCGGCGATCACCGTCGCCGGCATCTCCGGGGTGTCGGACAACAACTCCCGCACCCTGGCCTCGAACGGTGCGAACGACGTCGGCACCGACGGCCGCTCGTACTTCGGCGGCCGATCCGAGGCCAACGCCCGATCGACCGTCGCCCGCCCGATCCCTAACTGCCTCGCGACTCGCCGCCGCGGAACACCGTCCGCGACAAGCCGCCTGATCAACGCCCAGTCCTCCACCGAGATCACCCATCCAATCTGTCTGGGTGGCCTCGTTTTCGACCGTCGCTATGGCCTCGTTTTCAGGCGTTGCCGACACCCCGTCCGCTTGCCGCTGCTTCACGATCTGAGGCCCAGCTGTGCCCTGCGATGCGACCCGGATGTCTGTGGTGTCAGAGACCCAACAGTTTCGCCTTAGCGGCGGCGAACTCCTCGTCGCTTAGGGCGCCCGACGAATGCAAGTTGGCGAGTTGGCTGATCTCGTCCAACGTTCCGGGAAGTGCCGCCGGCGTGACGCCAGCTGATGGCTGCTGGATTTGATGATGGGCCGCCAGTTGCGCCGCCGCGCACTCGCGTGTGGACAGCGGATTTGTCCTTCTGCTCCTCGGCGTGCGTGGCTACCTAAGAGGCGCAAGCGTGCACCACTGCCGCCCGAGGCATGAGTGGCCGGTGCTGGACGCATCGACGTCGTTGATCATGCGAGTCAGGCGGCCCCGCAGCTCACGCGATTCGGGTTGCCACGCCACCGAACGCACTGGCCGCGGCGGCCAGTGCCAGCACGGGAAGGCACGGCCAATGCCAGCACGGAAAGGC
>JAOPWD010000315.1 GCA_025965875.1 Pseudonocardiales bacterium | reverse complement strand
CCGGTCAACGGCATCGAGGTGACCTTCCTCGCCGCCAGTTCGACGACGCTGACACCGGCGGAGCGCAGGACGAAAAGCTGGTTGCGGTGGACCACGGCGTCGCGGACATCCGCGGCACCGTCGAGATGCAGCACCGGCCCGAATCGTCCGACGGTGCTCGGGTCGGCGGTTGACACGACGTCGGGTGCGGACTGCTCCGGCCCTGGCGTGGCTGACTTGGGCTGCGGACTGGTGGCGACGATGCCGATGAAGATGGCCGCCACCAGCGCGCCGCCCGCGACGTTCGCCCAGCGCGGCGGTCTCCGGCCGCCGAACTCGACCGCATCTTCGTCGGACCCGACCGCGTTGCCGTCGTCGGCGAAGATCTCGACGTCCTCGACGCGAGCCATCGCCGCTCCTCGCTACCTACAGAATCGCTTCCGGTCGATAGTGCGCCGCCGCGGGCTCGGACGCCAGGACGACGTCGACGCTGGCCACTACTGCGGCCACCTGGGCGCGGGCGGCTCCGGTGAAGGAGATCGTCTCGGCCAGCAGGCCGTCGAGGTCGGCTTCGGACAGGCCCAACCGTGAGTCGAGGGCCAGCCGTTCGAACAGGTCGTTGCGCTCGGCACCCTTCTCGCGCATCTCGAGCGCTACGGCGACCGCGTTCTCCTTGATCGCCGCGTGCGCCGCTTCGCGCCCCACTCCGGCGCGCACCGCGGCCATCAGCACCTTGGTGGTCGCGAGGAACGGCAGGTAGCGGTCCAGCTCGCGTTCGATCACCGCGGGGAACGCGCCGAATTCGTCCAGGATCGTGAGGGCGGTCTCGAGCAGTCCGTCGATGGCGAAGAACGCATCGGGCAGCGCGACGCGGCGCACGACCGAGCAGGACACGTCACCCTCGTTCCACTGGTCGCCGGCCAGCTCGCCGGCCATTGACGCATACCCGCGCAGAATCACCGCGAAGCCGTTGACCCGCTCGGCCGAGCGGCTGTTCATCTTGTGCGGCATGGCCGAGGAGCCCACCTGGCCGGGCTGGAAGCCCTCGGTGACGAGCTCGTTGCCGGCCATCAGCCGGATCGTCTTGGCCAGCGATGACGGCGCGGCGGCCAGTTGCACGAGCGCGGACACGACGTCGTAGTCCAGCGAACGTGGATAGACCTGCCCGACGCTGGTGAGCGTGTGCGTGAAACCGAGGTGCTCGGCGACGCGGGCCTCGAGCTCGGCCAGCTTCGCATCGTCGCCGCGCAGCAGGTCGAGCATGTCCTGCGTCGTGCCGACCGGCCCCTTCATGCCACGCAGCGGATAGCGCTCGAGCAGGCCGTCGAGCCGGTTGAGGGCCACCAGCAGCTCGTCGGCCGCGGACGCGAAGCGCTTGCCGAGAGTGGTGGCCTGCGCCGCGACGTTGTGCGAGCGTCCGGCCATGACGAGCGAGTCGTACTCGGCCGCGCGACGGGCGAGCCGGGCCAGGACGGCCAGCGTCTTCGTCCGAATCAATGCGAGCGCGGAACGCACCTGAAGCTGCTCGACGTTCTCGGTGAGGTCGCGGCTGGTCATGCCCTTGTGGATCTGCTCGTGGCCCGCCAACTCGGCGAACTCGTCGATGCGGGCCTTCACGTCGTGCCGGGTGATCCGCTCGCGGGCGGCGATCGAGGCCAGGTCGACGGCATCCGTGCCGCGGTCGACCACAGCCTGGTAGGCCTCGATCGCGCCGTCGGGCACGTCGACTCCGAGCGCAGCCTGAGCCCGCAGCACCGCGAGCCAGAGCTCCCGCTCGAGGACGACCTTGTGCGCGGGCGACCAGATGGTGGCCATCGGCGTGGAGGCATAGCGCCCGGCGAGGACGTTCGGGATGACAGGCTTCACCAGGCCATTGTCTCAGCCGAGCGTGAGCAGCCGGGGATCCGCGGCGAGCGCCCGGATCTGGGGCATCGGCGGAGTCCAGCCCGGCAGCCCGGTGAACTGCACCTGCACGACCAAGCCGTCCCGGGTCACGGTGCGGACGTATCCGATTGACGTGTCCGGAAGCTCGTCGGTGCCCTCGGTCGGCGACGGGTGCTGCATACGGGATGCCCGGGATACCAGGACGTTGATCGTCACGTGGTGTGCGCTCGCGTCGACCTGCCGGAAGTACAGCCGGCTGGGGTGGACCTGCGTCACGCTGGAGTGGCTGTTCGAGACGGCATTCGGCAGGTAGGTGCGGATGGCGGCCAGCACCCCTGCGGGCACCGAGTCCACGCTCGTGCAGCTGATCGTGGCAGGGCAGTGCGCCGGGTCGTCCTTGCGGAAGTTGGGTCGGCCGGGCGTCACGTCGACCGGGGACGGCCCGATCGTCGCCGTCGACGGCCGCGGGGTGGGGACGGGCTCGGGCCTGGCTTGGGGCGAGTTGCGGTGGGCGGCAGCGAGCCGGGCGCCCGCCAGCGTCAGCAACAGGGCGAGCGCCAGTGCCGCGACGATGCGCCGGTGCTTGGGCGTCCCCAGCCAGCGCGGCCCGGCTACATCCGCCAGTTCCTCGTCCCCGAGGGGGTCCTCAGACACTGATCTCGCCGCGCTCGGCGCGCAGCGCGATGTCGCTGCGCGCCTGGCCGCCCTCGAGTTCGACCCGGCTCACCAGCGCGTAGGCGCGCTCGCGGGCGGCGGCCAGCGTCTGCCCGACCGCGGTGGCCGACAGCACCCGGCCGCCCGAGGAAATGATCGCGCCGTCGTGCCTGCGCCGGGTGCCCGCGTGGATGATGCCGGTCTGCTCGGCTCCGGTGATCACATCGCCGACGCGGGGCGTGTCCGGGTAGTTCGCCGCGGCCAGGACGACCGTCACGGCCGAGCCGTCGTGCCATTGCAGCGGCGGGTGGGCTGCCAGCGTCCCGGTGGCCGCCGCCTGCAGCAGGGCGCCGAGCGGCGACTCGAGCAGGGCGAGCACGACCTGCGTCTCGGGGTCACCGAAGCGCGCGTTGAACTCCACGACCCGTGGCCCGCGACCCGTCATGGCCAGCCCGATGTAGAGCAGCCCGGCGAACGGGGTACCGCGGCGGGCCATCTCGTCGACCGTCGGTTGGGCGACCGTGCGCACGATCTCGTCGGTGAGCCCGACAGGTAGCCACGACAGCGGTGCGTAGGCGCCCATGCCGCCGGTGTTGGGCCCGGTGTCGCCGTCGCCGATGCGCTTGAAGTCCTGGGCCGCGACCATCGGCACCACGGCCGAGCCGTCGGTCAGGCAGAACAGCGACACCTCGGGTCCGTCGAGATACTCCTCGATGACGACCCGCCCGCAGGCGACGGCGTGCGCCAATGCCGCGGCGCGGTCGGGCGTGACCACGACTCCCTTGCCGGCCGCAAGCCCGTCGTCCTTCACCACGTACGGCGGCCCGAACTCGTCCAGGGCCGCGGCCGCCTGCGCCTCGTCGACACATACCCGCGCCGCCGCGGTGGGCACCCCCGCCGCGTGCATCACGTCCTTGGCGAACGCCTTGCTGCCTTCGAGTTGCGCCGCCTCGCGCGACGGGCCGAAGCAGTCGATGCCGGCTGCGCGGACCGCGTCCGCAACGCCGGCCACGAGTGGCGCCTCGGGGCCGATGACCACCAGGTCCGCCGCCACCTCGGCCGCGAGTGCGGCCACGGCAGGACCGTTCATGGGGTCGACACCGCGCTGCTCGGCCACGGCCGCAGTGCCGGCGTTTCCCGGTGCGCAGATCAGCGACGTCACCGTCGGATCAGCGGCGAGCGACAGGCACAGGGCGTGCTCGCGCGCTCCGGAACCGATGACAAGGACGCGCACGAGCGCCGAGCCTACGGCCCTTGGTGCACGGCGGGGCCGATGGCGGGCACCCGCTCCGCTGAGCTCGCGTCGGGGGCCGGGTCCAGCCCGCGCTCGAGCAGCATCATCAAGACGTATCAGCTGGCCTCGGCGTCGGCCGGGCCGAACCCACCGACCTCGAGCACTACCAATCCATGCGCGGCCCGAAGTGCTCGGCTCTCACGGGGACGACGTGGCGATGGACAGGCCGGTGAGGGTCGGCACGTAGAGCCTGTTGCCGTACAACGCAGGGGTGGCGAAGCGACTCGTGACGCCGACCTTCACCTGGCCGAGCGACTTGCCCGAGCTGGGGTCGAGGCCGTGCAACACGCCGGCATCCTGATCGAGTGCCCAGACCCGGCCGCCGCCGACGACAGGTGAGCCCGCGATCGAATCGCCCGCGTGCCAGAGGACGTGCAACTGGCCGTTTGCGTCGATGCGCACCGCGCGCACACCGTCCGTGCACGGGACGTAGGCGACGTCGCCGACCACCGCCGTCCCGCCGAAGGACTTGCAGACATCGGCGCTGCTGACCTGGCCACCGATCCCGCCGAGGCTGCCGCGCCGCAGCACGTACGCGGTGCCGGACTTGCCCGCGATGAAGACCCACTTGCCGATGAGCGTGGGACCCTGCGAGCCGAGGTCGAGATCGGCCTCGTTGTCCGTGGCCCACGTGCTCGGTGAGAACGAGTCCACGAGCTTGGCGTTGGTGTCGATCTCCAGCACCGAGTCGCTGTGGTCGTAAGGATCACCTTGGCCGGATTCACCATTGCCCACCGCAACAAACAGGTGGCCGCTCGCGTCGACGCTCGGTCCCGGTGGCGTCCAGATGCCGGCCTCGCGGGTCGTCGGCACCGTGTAGGCGATCGGGTCACCGGAGCCGTCGAGGGCGACGCCGACCACGCGCCCCTTGTAGCCGCCGCAGTCCCCCGCCAGGCCACCGAAGGGCACCCACACCCGCCCGCCGGTGATCGCCAGGGCGCCGCGTTCCTGCATCGCCCTGGTCTCGACACCCGGCAGGTCGATACTCCGGTGCCAGCGCACCGATCCGTCCGTCACGTCGAGAGCCACCAGTTCGTGGCGTGGCGGGCCGCCGTACTCCGGAGCCACGAAGACGAGCCCGCTGGCCTTGTCGAACACCGGCGTCCCGGTGATGCCGAGCGGGTCGATGTTGCCGCACTGCCGCTCCCCGGCCGGCGACGGATTGCCGAGGTGGCGCTTCCAGACCTGCTTGTGCGACTGGTCGAAGGCGTAGACGGTGTTGTTCTCGGTGGCCACGATCGTCACGCCGGCCACGACGAGCGGCGAGGCGTACACCTGCCCGTCCAATTTCAGCGTGACCTCGACGCGGGGAGTGCCCGTCGCCGCGGGCATGGTCGTCGACACCCCGCTGCGTACGGCGTCGCCGTGATACGTCGGCCAATCCGGCAGGGCGGTTGCCGCGGAGGACGTCGGTGCGGGAGTCGCAGTCGCCGTGCTGGGCGAGGTGATGGCGGGGCTGGTCGCCGGTGCCGACTTCCTCGACGTGCTCGTGCAGCCCGCCAGGAGCAGCGCCGCGAGTACTGCCGTGACTACGCGCATCGACCGATTGTGCAACGGCGTGCGAGGTGACACCGCACGAAGTTGCACGATCGAGTCATGGCAGCAGGTCGCGGATGGCGATCGTCTCGTCGCGGTCGGGACCGACGCCCACCGCCGAGATCGGCGCGTTGATCATCTTTTCCAACGCGGCCACGTAGTCGCGGGCGTTGCGAGGCAGGTCCTCGAGTGTGCGGGCCTTGGCGATGTCCTCCTGCCAGCCGGGGAAGGTCTCGTAGATCGGTACGGCGCGGGCGAAGTCGACCTGGTTCATCGGCAACTCGTCGTGCCGGACGCCGGCCACGTCGTAGGCCACGCATACTGGGATCTCGTCGATGCCGGTGAGCACGTCCAGCTTGGTCAGGACGAAGTCGGTGACGCCGTTGATCCGCGTCGCGTAACGCGCGATCACCGCGTCGAACCATCCGCAGCGGCGTGGTCGCCCGGTCGTGGTACCGAACTCGGCACCGGCCGTGCGCAGCAGTTCTCCGTACTCGTCCAACAGTTCGGTCGGGAACGGCCCCTCGCCGACGCGGGTCGTGTACGCCTTGACGATCGCGACCACGCGCTCGATCCGGGTGGGTGGGATGCCGCTGCCGGTGCACGCGCCGCCGGCGGTCGCGCTGGACGAGGTGACGTAGGGGTAGGTGCCGTGGTCGACGTCGAGCAGGGTGGCCTGGCCCGCCTCGAGCACGATCGTCTTGCCGTCGTTGAGCATCCGGTCGAGGAGCAGCGTGGTGTCGGCGACCATCGGTCGCAGCCGGTCGGCGTAGCCGAGCAGCTCGTCGACGACGACGTCGACCTCGAAGGCCTTGCGGTTGTAGATCTTGACCAGGATCTGGTTCTTCAGGTCAAGCGCGCCGCTGACCTTGGCCCGCAGCACCGGCTCGTCGAAAATGTCCTGCACCCGGATGCCGATGCGCGCCATCTTGTCCGCGTACGTCGGGCCGATGCCGCGCCCGGTCGTACCGATCCGGCTGCTGCCGAGAAACCGCTCGGTGACCTTGTCCAGGGTCCGGTTGTAGGACGTGATCACGTGTGCCGCGCCGCTGACCACCAGGCCGGACGTGTCGACACCGCGTTCCTCGAGCGCGTCGAGCTCCTCGAAGAGCACGCCGAGATCGACCACCACGCCGTTGCCGATGACCGGCCGGCAGCCCGGCGTCAGGATGCCCGAGGGCAGCAGGTGCAGCGCGTACTTCTCGTTGCCGATGACGATGGTGTGCCCGGCGTTGTTGCCGCCGTTGAACTTCACCACGGCGTCAACGCGGCTGCCGAGGAGGTCGGTCGCTTTGCCCTTACCTTCGTCGCCCCATTGGGCGCCGACGAGAACGATCGCGGGCATCGGTCACCTCTATCCGTTGGTCGGCCCCGGAGAAGGGTAATCGACCCCCTTCCGTGGCGCGCGCGGCGCCGTCATAGTGGGCCGATGACGACCTCGACTGACCCACGGCAGACCAAGATCATCCTGGACGAGGACGAGCAGCCGACGCAGTGGTACAACCTGCTCGCCGACCTGCCCACCCCGCCGCCGCCCGTCCTGCACCCGGGCACCCTGGAGCCCGTAGGACCGGACGACCTGGCCCCGCTGTTCCCGATGGACCTCATCGCGCAGGAGGTCACCACCGAGCGCTACATCGACATCCCCGGCGCGGTGCTCGACGTCTACCGGCTGTGGCGGCCCTCGCCGATGTACCGGGCGCACCGGCTCGAGAAGGCGCTCGGCACGCCGGCCCGGATCTACTACAAGTACGAGGGCGTCTCACCGGCCGGCTCGCACAAGCCGAACACCGCGGTGCCGCAGGCGTACTACAACGCCCAGGCCGGCATCCGGCGGCTGACCACCGAGACCGGCGCCGGCCAGTGGGGCACGGCACTGGCCTTCGCCTGCGCCCAGTTCGGGCTGGAGTGTGAGATCTGGCAGGTCCGGGCGTCCTACGACCAGAAGCCGTACCGCCGCATGATGATCGAAGTATTCGGCGGCACGGTGCACCCGTCCCCGTCGGACCTCACCGAGGCGGGCCGCCGCATCCTGGCCGAGCACCCGGACTCGACCGGCTCGCTGGGCATCGCGATCAGTGAAGCCGTCGAGGTGGCCGCGCAGAACGCCGACACCAACTACGCGCTCGGCAGCGTGCTCAACCACGTCCTGCTGCATCAGACCGTCATCGGCGAGGAGGCGCTGCTGCAGTTGGCCAAGGTGGGCGAGACGCCCGACCTGATCGTCGGCTGCACCGGTGGTGGCTCGAACTTCGGTGGGCTGGCCTTCCCGTTCCTGCGCGAGAAGCTGGCCGGGAAGATGGCACCCGTCATCCGCGCGGTCGAGCCGTCGGCCTGCCCGTCACTCACCCGCGGCGTGTACGCCTACGACTTCGGCGACACGGCCGGGATGACGCCGCTGATGAAGATGCACACGCTGGGTCACGACTTCATCCCGGACCCGATCCATGCGGGCGGGCTGCGCTACCACGGGATGAGCCCGCTGATCAGCCATCTGAAGGAGGAGGGGCTGCTCGAGGCCGTCGCCAAGCCGCAGCGGGAATGCTTCGCCGCGGGCATCCAGTTCGCCCGCACCGAGGGCATCGTCCCGGCGCCGGAGCCGACGCACGCCATCGCGGCGGCGATCGAGGAGGCGCTGCGCTGCAAGGAAACCGGCGAGGCGAAGGTGATCCTGACGGCCCTGTGCGGCCACGGGCACCTCGACCTGCCGGCCTACGACGCCTACCTGTCCGGCGCCATGCAGGACCAGGCACTCGACGACGCCGCGATCAACGAAGCGATCGGGGCGCTACCACCCGTCCCCGTCGGCTGACGCTCCCGCTTGTGCAACTTTTGGCACCGCCTCAGGGTGCCGACGTTGCACAAGCGGGTCAGCCGGCGAGGTGCTGCACTGCCTCGGGATCACTGTCGGCCAGCAACTGGGCGCAGCGGGCTGCCTCGGGCGTCTCACCGATGGCAGTGGCGGCCAGCATGAGGGCGTAGAGCGCGCGCAGGAAACCGCGGTTGGCCTCGTGTGCCCACGGCACCGGCCCCTGGCCCTTCCAGCCCGCCTTGCGCAGGGCGTCCAGCCCGCGGTGGTAACCGGTGCGGGCGTAGGCGTAGGCCTCGACGGGGCTGCCACCGGCCAGCGCAGCCTCGGCCAGCGTCGCCCAGGCCGCAGACGACGTCGGGTGGGCCCCGGCCACGGCGTTCGGATCCTCACCGGCCGCGAGCAATGCGACCGCCGGATCGTCAGGCAGCAGGGTCGGAGGGGCGAGCAGGTTCCCGAAGTGCGTCATGGCGGTGATTCTGCCCGGCGGGGCAGGCCCGCTGCCCGGCGGGTTCAGGCCTTGGCGGCGGCGAGAGTCGCCCGCGCACCGGCCACGAACATGTCGACGCCGAACTCGTAGTAGCCGTCGACGTCCTCGCAGTCGGTCATGGCGTCGGCCGCCTCGACCAGATGCGGATACCGGTCGATCGGCAGCGCCTTGAGCGCGTTGCGCTTGGTCTCGAGCAACCCCTGGCGCAGCTCGGCTGCCGCGTGGGGTTCGGCCCCTGCCTCGTTGGTGACGAGCATGACCGCCGTCTGCATGGCGTTGCGGGCGATGTCGGCGGCCTGCGCAACGGTGAAGCCCTCGGCACGCAGCAGGCCCAGGGTCCGCTCGGCCAGATCGCGCCCCGCGGCGCAGTGCATCACGCGCGCCGCGGCCAGGTGGGCCGCGCCGGGGTGGCGGCGCAGCGCGACCACGAGCGAGGCCACGGCGGCCCGCAACTGGTCGGCCCAGTCACCGTCGGTCGGGACCGGGTCCAGGTGTTCGAAGAACCGGTCCCCCATGGCGTCGAGCAGTTCGTCCTTGTTCTTGACGTGCCAGTACAGCGCCATCGGGGTGACGCCGAACTCCTGGGCAACGCGGCGGATGGTGATCGCCCCGATCCCCTCGGCATCGGCGATGGCCAGCGACCGGTCGACGATCGCGTCCCGGCTCAGGTCCGCCCGGACGGCAACTTTGGCTCCCACGCTTGACAACTATACACAGTAGAGGTTAGCTATACAACGTAAACGTACAACGTATAGGAGACCTCTGATGCGAACAGTTTCACGGCAGTGGGCACTGCTGGCGGTGTCGCTGGCGACATTCATGACCTACCTCGACAACAACATCATCAACGTCGCGATACCCGTGATCCAGCGCGATCTGCACCTCTCGACGGCGGGGCTGGAATGGGTGGTCAGCGGCTACATCCTGGTCTTCGCGAGCCTGCTGCTCGCCGGTGGCCGGCTCGGCGACATCTACGGTCGCCGACGGCTGTTCATGATCGGCCTCGGCATCTTCACCGCGGCCTCGCTCGTCGCCGGCCTGGCCGGCAGCGCTGACATCCTCATCGCCAGCCGTGCCGTGCAGGGTCTGGGTGCCGCACTGGTCACTCCGACCACGCTGGCCATCATCTCCGCGGCCTACCCGGCGGCCCGCGAGCGCACCGCGGCGGTCGGGATCTGGAGCGCCGTCGGCGCACTTGCCCTGGCCATCGGACCGCTGCTCGGCGGGCTCATCAGCCAACACCTCTCATGGGGCTGGATCTTCTTCATCAACGTCCCGGTCGGCCTGGCCACCATGGCGCTCGGCCTCTGGGCGATCGCGCCCGAGTCGGCGAAGGCGCAACAGCGTCGCCGCATCGACCTGCCCGGCCTGGTGACCTCGGCGCTCGCCCTGTTCGCCCTGACGTACGCGCTGATCGAAGGACATGACAAGGGCTGGACTTCGGCCGTCATCCTCGGCGGGTTCGCGGTCAGTGCCGCGCTCGGGGTCGTCTTCGTCGCCTTGGAGTTGCGCGCCGACGAGCCGATGGTCGACGTCGCGCTGTTCGCCGAGCGGGTCTTCTCCGGCGGCATCATCGCGATCGTGATGTGGGGCTTCGGCCTGTTCGGCATCTACTTCTTCACGTCGCTGTACCTGCAGAACGTCCTGGGCTTCTCCCCCACGAAGGCGGGAGCCGCGTTCGTGCCGATGGCGCTGTTGATGGCGGCCGGTGCGGTGGTGTCCGAGCGAGTGGCCCGGACGGTCGGGGCACACCGCGCGGTGGGCGGCGCCATGCTGCTCATGGCGATCGGCATCGCGTCGGTCAGCCTGCTCGGCCGCGACGCCTCCTTCCTGTCGCTCATGCCGAGCTTTGCGCTGATCGGTATCGGCGGCGGGCTGTCCGTCCCGCTGACAGCGATGGTCCTGGATGCGATGCCGACCGAGGAGGCCGGCGTGGCCTCGGGCATCTTCAACGCCGCACGTGAGATGGCCGGCCTGCTGGGCATCACGGTCATCGGCGCGATCCTGACGGCCCGGCAGAGCGTCTCGATCAACGCCGGGCGCGCGCCGGTCGACGCTTTCCTGTCGGGGTACCGCACCGGCTTGCTGGTCGCGGCAGTGCTGGTCGCCGCAGGTGGTGCGGCCGCGTTCCTCGCACTGCGCAACGCGCCGAAGCACGGGGCGGAGTCCGACACGCACGTGCAGTTCGCGCTGGCCGGTTAACCGGATTGGGCAACTTCGGCTCCCTTACGCGGTGCCGAAGTTGCCCGATCGGCTGCGGCTAGCTGGGCTTGGACGTGCCGGCGGACTGCAGTGCCTCGCAGGCCTCGCCAACGCGTGCCGCCATGGCGACCTCTGCCGCCTTGAGGTAGCTGCGCGGGTCGTAGGCCTTCTTGTTTCCGACCTCGCCGTCGATCTTGAGCACTCCGTCGTAGTTCTTGAACATGTGATCGGCGATGGGCCGGGTGAAGGCGTACTGGGTGTCGGTGTCGACGTTCATCTTGACCACGCCGTACGAAACCGCCTCGCGGATCTCCTCCAGCGCCGAGCCCGACCCGCCGTGGAACACCAGGTCGAACGGGTTGTCCTTGCCGACCTTCTTGCCGACTGCGTCCTGGATCTCCTTGAGGATCTCCGGACGCAGTTTCACGTTGCCCGGCTTGTAGACGCCGTGCACGTTGCCGAACGTCGCGGCCAGCAGGTAGCGGCCCTTCTCGCCGGTGCCGAGCACCTCAGCCGTACGCAGCGCGTCCTCGGGGGTCGTGTAGAGCTTCTCGTTCAACTCCCCCTCGACGCCGTCCTCCTCGCCACCGACGACACCGATCTCGACCTCGAGAATGATGCGCGCCTTGGCGGCCTGCTCGAGCAGTTCGGCCGCGATCTGCAGGTTCTCCTCGAGCGGGATGGCCGAGCCGTCCCACATGTGCGACTGGAACAGCGGGTTCTTGCCCTCATCGACGCGCTTCTGGGAGATGGCGATCAGCGGACGTACGTACGTCTCGAGCTTCTCCTTCTGGCAGTGGTCCGTGTGCAGCGCGATCTGGATCGAGTACTTCTCGGCCACGACGTGCGCGAACGCGGCCAGCGCCGCGGCGCCGGTGACCATGTCCTTGATCCCGGTGCCGGACGCGAACTCGGCACCGCCCGTCGATACCTGGATGATGCCGTCACTGCCCGCGTCGGCGAATCCCTTGATCGCGGCGTTCACGGTTTCCGACGACGTCACGTTGATCGCCGGATAGGCGAAGCCGCCCTCCTTGGCGCGGTCCAACATGTCGGCGTAGGCCTCGGGCGTGGCGATAGGCATCGATTGCTCCTGGATGGTCGGCTCGGCTCCCCAGGCAGTATCGCGCACCGGACCAGGTCGCGGCGCTGCGCGGTGAGCGAACGCGCTCGACGCGGCGGTCCCGGAGATGATCGGCTTGGGCCATGGACGTATTGGTTCTCGGTGGGACGGTCTTCCTCGGCCGCGCGGTCGTCAGTGAGGCGCAGGCGCTCGGCGCCGATGTCACGATCTTCAACCGCGGCACGTCGGCGCCGCCGCCACCTGGCGTGGCACAGGTGATCGGCGACCGGACCGTCGCCGCGGATCTCGAGCAGCTGGCCGGGCGCAAGTTCGATGTCGTGGTCGACACCTGCGGCTACGTGCCGGCCGACGTGGCGCGCAGCGCGGCGCTGCTCGCGCCCACGTGCGGGCACTACGCATTCGTGTCGAGCATCAACGTGTTTCCCGGTTGGCCCGAAGCCGACGACTACCACGAGGGCGGCGTACACCAGGGCGACCCCGGGGCCACCCGGGGTGACGTGCCGGCCGAGCTGTCGGCCAGCGAGTCCTACGGCTGGCTCAAAGCGGGCTGCGAGCTTGCGGCCGTCCGGGCATTCGGGGCCGACCGCACGTCGGTACTGCGTGGCGGGTGCATCGTGGGGCCGCACGACTCGGCGGTCGGTCGGCTGCCCTGGTGGATCGCCCGCGTCGCGCGGGGCGGCGAGGTGCTGGTGCCAGGCGCCCCGAACGACCCGATGTCACTGATCGACGCCCGTGACCTGGCGGCGTTCGCGCTGTCGGGCGCCGCCGGCGCGTTCGAAGCGGCCGGACCGCCGAGCCGCGACACCCGCGGCGATCTGATGGCCGCCTGCCGCGCCGCCACCGGCTCGGACGCCCAGTTCACCTACGTCGGCGACGAGTGGCTCGTGGCGCAGGGTGTCGAGGCGTGGACCGAGGTGCCGCTCTGGGTGCCCGAGGCACCCAGCGTATTCGCCCACGACACCGCCGAGGCCGAGGCCGGCGGCCTGACCTGGCGCCCGCTGCGCGACACGGTCGCCGACACCTGGGCGTGGCAGCAGAGCGTCCCTGGCGGCTGGCAACGCAATGAACGCACGCCGGGGTTGGCGCCCGACCGAGAGGCGCAGCTGCTCGCCGCCTGGCATTCGTAGTACCGGGCAGCGGGCTGAGAGCGGTCGTTTGCCGCACATCAGGCATCCGTAGAGTCCAGACCATGCATCCGATGGCCGCCGCTGTGCTCGCCAACCCGATCAGCCCCGATCAGCTGCTCTCCGGTTCCGGAGCCCTGCTCGTCCTGGCGATCGTGCTGTTCGCCGAGTGCGGGCTGCTGGTCGGGTTCTTCCTGCCCGGCGACACGCTGCTGTTCGCCGCAGGTGTGTCGTTGGCCACTGGCGCGATTACCAGCTCGCTCGCCGCGTTCCTTATCGTGGCTCCGATCGCGGCCATTGCCGGCAACCTGGTGGGGTACTGGATCGGGTATCGGGCCGGCCCCATCGTGTTCGACCGTCCCAATTCCAAGTTCTTCCGACCCGAGTACGTCACCCGCGCGCACCGGTTCTACGAACGCTATGGCAGCTGGACCATCATCGTGGGCCGGTTCGTGCCGGTCGTGCGCACAGTGGCGACCGTGATGGCCGGCGTCGGCCGCATGCGCTTTCCCCTCTACGCGCTCTTCAGCACCATCGGGGGTGTCCTCTGGGCAGACGGCATCCTGCTGCTCGGCCACCAACTGGGCAAGATCAAGTTCGTTCAGCAAAACAAGGGCTACATCGACTACGCGGTCATCGCGGTCGTCGTGTTGTCGCTGCTGCCGGCCGCGATCCACTACCTGCGGACCCGCAAGACGCCCCAGGACCCCGCCAACTAGTGAGCTACTGCAGGTTGCAGGCCTGCTGGACGTGCTCGGGCGCGTTCACGTGGATGCCCAGGAACGACATGTCGAGCTGACACTTCTTCACGTGGTCCTCGATGACCGTGCGTTGCTGCCACACCAGGATGCCGAGCGCGACCACGACGACCGCAATGATGACCCGGCCGACGATCGCCGTGATGATCAGGCTGAGCACAAAGCCCACCACGACCAGGGCGATGATCGCGCCGACACCGATCTTCGTGATCTGGGTGGAATCCAAGGCCGTCACAGAGGTCATGCCGACGCCACCGCACCAAACACCCTGGTCCGCACGGAGGTGAGCAGCTTGCTTCCGGTTGTCATGACTGCAGACCGTAGCGCCCGGTAATCGGCGCCGAGCGCAGCAGATAGCCTCATAACGTGACTTCCCTCGCCAGGACCGCGCTGGGCCCGCCTCCGAAGTTGCCGCGCGGTGCCTTGCGAGTCGTCGCACTGGGTGGCATCAAAGAGGTCGGCCGCAACATGACCATGTTCGAGCTGAACGGCCGGCTGCTGGTCGTCGACTGCGGGATGTTGCTCGGCAAGACCAACTCCCCCGGCGTCGACATCACGTTGCCCGACTGGTCCTACTTCGCCGATCGTCTCGACCAGATCGACGCGATCGTGCTGACCCACGGGCACGAGGATCACATCGGCGCCCTGCCGTACCTGCTGCGCGAGCGCAAGGACATCCCGATCCTGGGCTCGCGGCTCACGCTCGCGCTGGTGGCGGCGAAACTCGACCAGCACCGGATGAAGCCCGACCTGCGCCGCGTCCGCGAAGGCGAGTCGCTGACGGTGGGCGCGTGGGGGCTTCGGTTCTTCGCGGTCAACCACTCCATCCCGGACGCCCTCGCCGTGGCCATCCGCGCGGGCAAGCACACCGTCCTGCACACGGGCGACTTCAAGATGGACCAGACGCCGCTGGATAACCGGCTCACCGACCTGCCCGGGTTCTCCCGCCTCGGAGACGAAGGCGTCGACCTGCTGCTGGCCGATTCGACGAACGCCGAGGTACCCGGGTTCATCCCGTCCGAGCGCGACGTGGGCGTGGTGGTGGCCGACGTGATCGCCAAGGCGAAGGGCCGCGTCATCCTGGCCTGTTTCGCCTCGCACGTGCACCGCGTCCAGCAGGTGCTCGACGCCGCGGTGTCTTCCGGCCGGCTGGTCGCCCTCGTGGGGCGTTCGATGCTGCGCAACATGCAGATCGCCCGCGAGTTGGGTCTGCTGCACGTGCCCGACGGCGTCCTCATCGACGCGAAGGCGGCCGAGGAACTGCCGTCGCGGCGGGTGCTGCTCATCTCGACCGGGTCGCAGGGTGAGCCGCTGTCGGCGCTGTCGCGGATGGCCAACCGCGAGCACCAGACGGTGCGCATCGTCCCCGACGACACCATCGTGCTCGCGTCCTCGCTCATCCCGGGCAACGAGACCTCGGTCGGGCAGGTCATCAACGGCCTGTCCCGGCTGGGCGCGACTGTCGTGCACAAGTCGATGGCCCTCGTGCACGTATCCGGGCACGCGCCCGCCGGCGAGCTGCGCTACCTGATCAACGCGGTGCGGCCCACCAACCACATGCCGGTACACGGCGAGTGGCGGCATCTGCGCGCGCACGCCGCGATCGCCCGCTCGACGGGCATCCCCGACGAGCGGATCATGCTCGCGCCGGACGGCACCGTTGTCGACCTCAACAACGGCCTGGCCACGATTGTCGGCACGATCCCGGTCGGCTATGTCTACGTCGACGGCCTGGCCGTCGGCGACATCGGCGATGCTGCACTCAAGGACCGGCGCATCCTGGGCGAAGAAGGCTTCATCTCGATCCTGGTGGCCGTCGACCTCGAGCTCGGCAAGATCGTCTACGGTCCGGAGATCACCGCCCGCGGCTTCACCGAGGACCAGTCCGCGCTCGACCCGATCCGGGACGAGCTGATCACGGTGGTAGAGAAGGCGATCGTCGACGGCGCCAGCGACACCGACGCGCTGGCCAACATCGTGCGGCGCACGGTCGGCCGCTGGGTCGACAAGACCTACCGCCGGCGGCCGATGCTGATGCCAACGGTCGTTGAGGTGTAGGTGGCAGCTGGTCCGGTGCACGTGGCCGTCGCCGGTCCTGGCGACGCCACCCCGGAGATCTGCACGCTGGCCCGCGAGGTGGGACGGCTGCTGGCCGAACGTGGAGCGGTCGTCGTCACCGGCGGGCTCGGCGGGGTGATGGCGGCTGCGGCCGAGGGCGCCGCGGCGGCGGGCGGGATGTCGATCGGGTTGCTGCCCGGCACCGACCGCGCCGACGGCAATACGCACTCGACCGTGCTGATCCCGACCGGCCTCGGTGAGGGGCGCAACGTGCTGCTCGTCCGGAGCGCCGACGGGCTGGTTGCGGTCGGCGGCAGCTGGGGGACGCTCACCGAGATCGCCCTGGCTCGGCGGGCCGATGTGCCGGTGGTGTGTCTCGAGGGCTGGTCGGTGATCGCGCCGGACGGTGCGCCGCTGCCCCTCGAGACGGCGGCGTCGCCGACCATGGCGGTGCAGCGGGTGTTCGAACTCATCGAGGGGCGCTCGGCCGCCGCGCCAGGCAAGATGGACCGGTGACTGTGCATACGCCACTCGGCCCCGGGGTGATCTCGCCCCGCCGGGCCGTCCCGGCCTCGATCGTGCGCCCGCACTACGTGGGCGCGCCTCCCGGCACGCCCGCCGACCGCGACGACCCGATGGTCAAGGACGCCGACACCATCGCGCGGATGCGGGTTGCGGGCCGAATCGCGGGCGACGCCGTCCTCGAGGTGGGCCGCCATGTCGCGCCCGGCGTCACCACCGACGAACTGGACCGGATCGGCCACGAATTCCTTGTCGCGGCCGGCGCGTACCCGTCCACACTCGGCTACAAGGGCTTCCCGAAGTCGTTATGCACGTCGGTGAACGAGGTCATCTGCCACGGCATCCCGGACTCGCGGCCGCTCGCGGACGGCGATGTCGTGAAGGTCGACATCACCGCGTTCATCGACGGCGTCCACGGCGACACCTGCGCGACGTTCTACGCCGGCGATGTCGCGAGCGAGGTCCGCGATCTCGGCGAGCGCACGCGCGAGGCCATGCTGCGCGGTATCAAAGCGGTGCGGCCCGGGCGTCCGGTCAGCGTGATCGGCCGGGTGATCGAGTCGTATGCGCGCCGCTTCGGCTACGGCGTGGTGCGTGACTACACCGGCCACGGCGTCGGACCGTCGTTCCACACCAAACCGACGATCCTGCACTACGACGAGCCCCGCGCGACGACGATCCTCGAGCCCGGCATGACTTTCACCATCGAGCCGATGCTGACCCTCGGCGGCACCGACTGGTTCATGTGGGACGACGACTGGACGGTGCTGACCCGCGACGGTTCGTGGGTCGCGCAGTGGGAGCACACGCTCGCCGTCACCGACGACGGCGCCGAGATCCTCACCCTCCCGTCCTCCCCCTGAACCACTCCCGTTGAGTGACGTATCTCGACATTGAGTGACGGCGATTTCGACGTCTCTGATCTTGGAAATACGTCACTCAACGAGGTGAGGCGACACGATTCCGGTTTCTGCGCCAATCTGCGGATTTCGCTAGATAGCTGGATACAGTCCGATCGTGGACCCGGTACGCAATCCGTATGCCCCCGGCGCCGGCCAGCGTCCGCCTGAACTGGCCGGGCGCGATGGCGAGCTGAGCGCCTTCGACGTCGTGCTGGAACGGGTGGCGCACTCGCGCCCGGAACGCTCGATCGTGTTGACCGGGCTGCGCGGCGTGGGCAAGACGGTGCTGCTCAACGCCATGCGCGGCGCCGCGGTTCGGCGCGGCTGGGGCACCGGCAAGCTCGAAGCCCGGCCCGATCAGCCGCTGCGCCATCCGCTGGCCGCCGCGCTGCACCTGGCCGTCCGTGAGCTGGCTCAGCCGAACAAGGGCGAGGCCGAGCACGTCCTCGGGGTGCTCAAGGCCTTCGCGCAGCGCGAGCCGCGCAGCCCCAACGGCAAGCGAACTCCCAGCGCACCCAAGCTGCGCGACCGCTGGCAGCCCGGCATCGACGTCCCTGCCGTCACCGGGCGAGCCGACTCGGGCGATATCGAGATCGACCTGGTCGAACTGTTCACCGATGTGGCCGGGTTGGCCGGTGACACCGGGCACGGCGTCGCCGTCTTCATCGACGAGATGCAGGACCTCGTGCCTGACGACGTCTCGGCGCTGTGCGCGGCCTGCCACGAGATCTCGCAGCAGCGGCTGCCGCTCGTCGTGGTCGGCGCCGGGTTGCCGCACCTACCGGCCGTGCTGTCGGCGTCGAAGTCCTACTCCGAACGGCTGTTCCGCTACGCGCGCATCGACCGCCTCGACCGGGCGGCCGCCGATCTGGCGCTGCGCGCGCCGGCCCGCGACGAGGGCGCCGACTTCGACGACGATGCGCTGGCTGCGATGTACGCCGCTACGGCCGGCTATCCGTACTTCGTGCAGGCCTACGGGAAGGTGGCGTGGGACGTCGCGCCACGCTCGCCGATCACCGCTGCCGACGTCGCGGTCGCGGCTCCCGAGGCCGAGTCCGAGCTGGCTGTCGGCTTCTTCGGGTCGCGCTACGAACGGGCCACGCCGGCCGAGCGGGAGTACCTGCGGGCCATGGCCGACGTATGCGACCCGAGCATCCCCGACGACGCGGTGCCCACCTCAGCGGTGGCCGAGTCGCTGGCCCGCCAGCCGCAGTCGCTGTCGCCGGCCCGTGACGGGCTGCTGAAGAAAGGGCTGGTGTACTCCGGGCAGCGCGGCCGGATCGCGTTCACCGTCCCGCACTTCGGGAGGTACCTGCGGCAGCAGGAAACGTAAGAGCGCCTGCGGCAGCAGGAAATGTAAGAGCGCCTGCGTACCCAGGAGTGACGCTCACGGAGCAGGTGCGTGTTGCCGGATCCAGGCGTGCATGGCGATGCCGGCCGCGACGCCGGCGTTGATCGAGCGGGTCGAGCCGTACTGCGCGATCGAGCAGACGAGTTGCGCGATGCCGCGAGCCTCGTCGCTCAGGCCCACGCTTTCCTGACCGAACAGCAGCAATGCCCTGCGCGGCAGTTCGGTCGTCTCGAGGGGTATCGCGCCGGGCAGGTTGTCGATCGCGACGACCGTGTAGCCGCCCGCCTCGGCGTGCGCGGCCAACTCGGCGGCGGAGGCGACGTGGCGCACGTGTTGGTAGCGGTCGGTGACCATGGCCCCGCGCCTGTTCCACCGTCTGCGGCCGACGATGATCACCTCACGGGCCAGGAAGGCATTGGCGGTGCGCACCACCGTCCCGATGTTGGCGTCGTGCTGCCAGTTCTCGATCGCGACGGCGAAGTCGTGCCGCCGGGTATCGAGGTCGGCCACGATCGCGTCCAGGCGCCAGTAGCGGTACGCGTCGATGACGTTGCGCCGGTCGCCCTGCGCGAGCAGTTCGGGGTCCAACCGCGGATCGTCCGGCCACGGCCGCGGATGTGGCCCCACCCCGACCGCCAGGTCCGGCGTGGCTGCCGTCGAGTGGTCACTTGGACGCCGAGTGGTCACAGATCACTGTCCACTCGGCGGGTAGGTGACCACTCGATGGTCAGGACAGCCCCAGGTCGGCGAGCGTGTACGCGCTGCGGTACGCCAGTCCCGTCGCCTCGATCGCTTCCCGCGCCCCGCGGTCGACGATGACCGCGACACCGACGACCTCGGCCCCCTCGTCGCGCAGCGCGTGGACGGCGGTCAGCGGGCTGCCGCCGGTGGTCGAGACGTCCTCGACGACGAGCACCCGACGCCCGGCCACGTCCGGTCCTTCGACGCGCCGCTGCATGCCGTGCTTCTTCTCCTCCTTGCGCACCACGAACGCGTCGACGGCTCCATCGGACGCGTGCATGATCGCCGTCGCCACCGGGTCGGCGCCCAGCGTCAGCCCGCCCACCGCGTCATAGGACCAGTCAGCCGTGACCTCGCGCAGCACGCGGCCGACGAGCGGCGCCGCCACGCGGTGCAGGGTGATGCGGCGCAGGTCGATGTAGTAGTCGGCCTCGCGCCCGGAGGACAGCGTCACCCGGCCGTGCACAACGGCGAGATCCTTGATCAGTTGCCGCAGTCCGTCGCGATCACTCACGGGGAGACCCTAGCGACCCCGATTGTGCAACTCCTGCCCGCGTGGGCGGGGTCAAAGTTGCACAATCGCCGACGCTAGTACGACCGGCGGGCCATGATCTTGCGTAGTAGCGGCCGAGGCAGGGTGCGGGTGGCACTCACGAGCATCTTGTACTTGCGGCTCGGCACGCTCACCGGGCGTCCCTTCGCGGCATCGGCCAGACCCTCGGCCACCACCGTCTTCGCATCCAGCCACATCCGGTCGG
>JAOPWD010000298.1 GCA_025965875.1 Pseudonocardiales bacterium | reverse complement strand
TCCTCGTTGGCGCCGGGATGCCATGGACGGCCAAGATCCTGGCAAGAAAGTCACGGATCTCGATCGTGCCGTCGTCGAACACGTAGTACGCCTGAGCGTGGGCGCCGCGCTGTAGGGCGAGGTCTATGGCGTGGACGGTGTTATCGATGTGCGAGGTCACGATCGGATACCTGCCGCCGTCGATGAGCCGCAGTCGGCCGATGCGCGCCGCGTCCACGATGGACGCGCTCTGCGGATCGCCCGATCCCCAGATCCAGCCGGGGCGGACGACGCATGTAGTGAACCCTTCGCGGTCGGCGGCCAGTACTTTCCGGTCGGCGATCGTCTTGGTGCGAGCGTATGCGGAATACCGCGGTTCGTGCAGCGGCCAGGTCTCGTCGGCGTTCTCGATCGTTGGACCGCCGAGCAGACACATCGCTGCGCCAACCATGAGAAAGCGGGTCACACCTGCTGCCTGCGCGGCGGCGAGTGCGTTCTCGGTGCCGGCGACGTTGTCGCGATGAAAGGCGGCCAGCGAGCCGCCTTCGCGATGCCGCGCGGCACAGTGCAGCACATGGCTGCATCCCGTCATCGCGCCCGTGAGGGCGGAAGCGTCGGCAAGGTCGGCCGTAATCGGCTGCGCGCCCCGCTGCGCGATGACGGCGACGGACTCGGCCGATCGTGCGAGCGCACGCACCCGGTGTCCGCGTGAGATCAGGGCTGGGATCAGCCTGGACCCGAGGAAGCCCGACCCGCCGGTGACGAACACCGTCGCGCCGGTCATGATCGTGACGCCCCGACGCCGTAACGCGCACTGATCTCCGCGACGCGATCCCAGTGCTGAATGATTCCGTAGCGGTCGTTGAGCTCGGCTAAGGCTCGCTGCCAGGCTGCGCTGCCAGGCTCGTCGGCTTCGAAGATCGCGGCGAGTTCGGCGTAGAAGCCCGTCATCTGCCCGGGCACATGCATCTCGATGACCCGGGCCGGGTCTGCGCCGGCGTTCCAGAATGCATGCGGGATTCCCTTCGGCTTGACCACGTAGCTGCCGGCCGTCACGGTCCGAACGTCCTCACCGAGTTGATAGGTCAGCTCTCCGGCCAGCACATACGCGCATTCGTCCTCACGGGTGTGCGTGTGCGGAAGGATCAGCTGACCAGGCGCGATCTCGCCTTCCATCACCAGCAGCCTGCCATCGAGCTGGGTGTCGACCTTGGCCCACATCGCCAAGATCGGCACGGCCGAACCGTCCTCTGGTCCGACGATCAGTGCGTCAAGCTCCGACATATCGTGCTGTTGTCCCATCCTGTTGGACCGCTGACTAGTGACAACACTAGTGATGACTCAGGTAGAGTGCGCGTTGAGATGGCTGACGTCAAGAGCAAACGATCGACGCGCGTCGACCGCGCCGCGCAGACACGGCTGCGGATGGTTCGCGCGGCGTACGAGTTGTTCACCGAACGCGGCTACCAGGCGACCACGATGGGTGACATCGCCGACCTGGCTGGTATCGCCGTGCAGACCCTGCACTTCACCTTCGGAACGAAAGCGGTGTTGCTACAAAACACCTACGACTATGCCGTCATTGGGGAGGGCGAACGGCTCCCGCCCGACAAGCAACCCTGGTACGCCGAATTTCGCGCGAGCACCCGGCTTCAGGATGCGCTCGAGATCCTGGTCGACAACGTGGGCGCCGTCCTGGCCCGAACGGCACCGCTCGATGACTTCGTCCGATCCGCCGCGCACGAGCCGCACGCCGCCCGCATCCGTAGCCACTCCGAGATGATGCGCCGGCAGGCATGGACCGCGATGGTTGAGCAGCTGGCCAGCAGGTTCACGCTGACTGACGACCTCAACACCAGGTACGCAGTCGACATCCTGATGCTGCTCATGAGTCCCACCTCCTACCAGACCTTCGTCGGCGAATACGGCTGGACGCCCGCCAAGTGGCGCAGCTGGTGTGCATCGGCCATCACCGCACAACTGTTCGGAGAGTCGAAGATCCGATCCAAGGCCGGCCCTCCCCGCGCCACGGGTTGAACCAGGACGTCCAGAGCAGTTCGGCGCCGCCACGAACATCCGCTCATGGTGCGTAGCGTGCCCGCTGAATCGCACGGTTCTGGCGCGGCGCTCGACGTTCGTCTGCAGACCTACTTAGATCACGACGGTCCTCGGGCCTGCTAAACGTTGCGGAGGGCCGAAGACGCGACCGTTCGGCGAGAGGGCTCGCTGCCCAGCTCCCGTGTACAGTTTGTATTACAATCATTCGGTGGAGGCGCGTTGGACGCAATGGAGCCAAGACCACGTCGCCGACAACGTCGACCGGCATGAAGTTGAGGGGGCGCTCCTCCCGCCGATTGTCACGCAAGGCGCCCGCGACGGATCAGTCGAGGTCCTTGGCCAGACTTTCGATGGGCGATACCTCGCACTGTATGTCGCTCGCGACGAGGGTGCGCGAACCGTGTTCGTCATTACGGCCCGAACCATGACGGATGCGGAGCGCCGGAGATACCGGCGCAGAGAGCGGAAGGGCTGACGACATGGCACACGGAACACGGTTCAGTGAAGCAGAGTTGGAGCGGATGGCTGAACGGTTCACCAGCGGCGACGTCGAACTCGTCGGCGAACCTGAGGTCATCGAGACGGATGACTCTGGTGGAACGGCGGTTATGTCCGTCCGGCTGCCACGCAATGTAATCGCGCAACTCAAGGCGTTAGCGGATCAGCAGGACACGGGCGCCACCGTGATCGCACGAGATTTCATCGTCGAGGGACTCGCGGCGCAGCCGGGCAGAATGACCGGAAGCATCCCAGCGGCCGAAGTGTTGCAGTTGCTCACGACGCACGGTTTCGTCGCGCCGAAGAATGCACCAGCCAAGGTGACAGAATCGACCGCGAAGAAAGCGCCGCCGAGAGTCGCTGCGAAGGCAACGCCTATCAAGGTGGCTGCCAAGGCTGTGAGAGCAAAGCCAGCGCGCAAGCTTGTAGCGGCGTCCGATAAGCGCGGCCGTCGAACGAAGTAACCGCATTCAGCGATACGCCACATTCGGGGCGCAGTTGGACAGATTTGCCGGTGTCGCGGCGAGTGCGCGACATGCCGCGAATCGAGGGTTTACGGACCTGCTCGGCTGAGGTCCTTCCGCATGACTGGTCGGCTCGGGTAGGTGCGGCCGATCTCGCGGAATCCCGCGGCCTGGAACATCGACAGGGTGCCCGTGAAGAGGGCCGAGGGCGAGGGCGAGCCTTTCAGGCCATCAGGGTCGACCGGATGCCCGTCCAGCACCGAGGCGTTGTTCTGGCGGGCGTGATCGACCGATGCATTCAGCAATGCCACTCCGACCCCTCGCCCTCGGTACTCGCGGCGGATCGCGAAGCACGTGACCCACCAGGCGGCACCGTCGTCGTCGAGGATTCGCTGGAGCGCGCGGTTGCC
>JAOPWD010000276.1 GCA_025965875.1 Pseudonocardiales bacterium | reverse complement strand
AGCCCGGACCCGATCATGTGTGGATACGTCGACGGTGATTTCGTAGTGGCCGCGGCGTAGGTTCTGCACGAACGCATGGCCTGCCGCGACGGTACGCAGTGACCGCATCGTCTTCAGGCCGCGCATCTGCCGCAGCCGCGCCTTGAGCCTGCCGTGATCGGCGTCCACCGTGTTATTCGCGTACTGGTCCAGGACATGCCGTGCGACCGGGGCGAGCTCGTCGATCACTCGCGGGTACACCGGCGCCCGGTCGGTGGTGACCTCGACCGGCGACGGGCCGTGGATCAGGGCGCGGGTGAAGAACGCTCGCGCCGCAGCGCCATCACGGCGTTGCGAGACCAGGACGTCGATGACCTGCCCGTGCTGGTCGATCGCCCGGTAGAGGTAGGTCCAGCGACCGGCGACCTTGACGTAGGACTCATCGACGAACCACCGATCGCCTGTGGCGTGCCGCGCCGCGCGGGCTGCGTCGATGAACTCGGGCGTGAAGGTCCGCACCCAGCGATATACCGTGACGTGGTCGACGGTGATGCCCCGTTCGGCCAGGAGCTCTTCGACGTCGCGGTAGGACAGGCCGTAGCGCAGACACCAGCGCACCGCGACCGCGATCACCTCACGCGGGAAGCGATAGCCGGCTGGGGCGGAGGAGACAGAAGGCGCGGTGTTCACAGCCGAAGTGTCCCGGCGCCAGGGCGGATCAGCCAACTCAACAGAGCCATCCGGCCGGCTCGGCGACCCACGCCGCGGCCGGCGAACCTTCCGCGGCTGCGTCGAGACAGTGTGGCTGCCCGCCCATCAGATCGCGACCTCGACCCGCGAGCGCTGCACCTTCGTGATCAGCAAGTTCCTCTGCCCGAGTTCGGCGCGATGCGCATGATCGACGTTCTGCCAGAGCCGACCCTTGCGGTAAGCTTATTTGGAATGTTCAATATTTGCAACGTACTCATTTGGACCGAGTCGGATGCGGGGTTGGGATGACACGGGACGCGGCGTCAAGCACCCTAGGTGATGATGGCCTTGGCGCACCCACAATCTCGCCCAGATCCGCGTTCGACCTGCCGCGCCGCGCGTCGCGCGCCGAATCTGCTGCCGAAGCCGTGGAAAAGCGAATCATCGATCATAAGCTGCCCGCGGGGACGCACCTTGGCACGCGGCGCGAGCTCGGAGCCATGTTGGATGTCGCACCCTCGACCGTGAGCGAGGCAATCAAACTGCTGGAGGAACGCGGCCGGATCTTTACCCGGACCGGTCCCCGCGGCGGTGTCTTCGTTGCCGAGCCGGGAGTACGCCTACGACTTGCTCGCACGATGATGCAGGTATCGGGTTCGAAGGGCGAGGTTGCCGACGCCCTCGAGGTGCGCGACGCGCTCGAGTCCGCGGTGATCGTCAGCGCTGCGTCGGTGTCTCACCCGAATCGGGCGCTCACGCCGATGCGTCAGACGCTTACCGCGTTGCGTGCGTCGAAGGACACCGCCGAGTTCTATCGCCGAATTCTGGACTTCCACAAAGAGGTTGCCGCCCTCGCCGCGAATCAGATACTTGGTGCGATCTACGGAAGCTTGCTCGAGCTGGTCCGGTCCCACGACCCCAAGCTCGAGTTGCTGCCAGGTCAGAAGCAAAGCGACCTCCACGCGGGTCGAATTCAGGTTCACCAGGCAATCGCCGACGCGATCGCGGCCGGCGATGTAGCTGCGGCCACCGCGGCCGCGGTTGCGCACGCCGAACATGGACGTGCCGTGCGCTCCTGACTAGCTCGCCGACTCGCGGCCTAGCCCCGGGGGATGAGGGCGCACAGCTCGCGTAGCGCTAGCGCTCCTACGTCGTCGTCTCGTGCGAGTGCGTGGACGTAGCGGTCCGGCCGAAGGATCGCCATGGTCGCGTCACGCTCGGCGAGCCATTTGGCGGTCTCTGCCGAGACGGTGACGAGCTCAATGCCTGCCCCCGTGCCGGTCGCGACCACGGGTACAGACGGGTCGTCAGTGATGTCGGACCATCGGATGAGGGCTTCGGGAACTGCTACCACCGCAATGTCCGAGCCGATCGCGTCGTCCATCATGAGCTCCAGACCGGTGCTGGTCCGGACGAGCGGTTGGGGAAACAGTTCACCAGCCGTGTCGCTGTCGAAAAGTCCGCCGCGCAGCGAGGGCATGCCCTGAAACGTGGTCGGTGCCAGAACTCCGGACGCTGCGGCGCGCCGGATCCGCGCATCGCGTTCGGCTGCGGCGGCCGGGTCGAGGACGCAGATGTCGCGGCCCGCCGCCACTGCCATGTCGATAATGCGCACCACGTGCGGGCGTCGTTCGGCCTCATAGCTGTCCAGCAGCCGGTTCATCGGTGCGCCGCGCAGGACCGCGGCGATCTGCCAGAGCAGGTTCTGGACGTCACGGATTCCGTGACACTTGCACTGTCCGAGGAATGGGGGTGTCTGGTGCGCCGCGTCGCCGGCCAGAAAGAGCCGGCCGTCGCGCCATCGCTCGGCGACCAGGGCGTGAAAGCGGTACACGGACGCGCGCAGGATCTCGACCTCGTCCATGCGTACCCAGGGCCGCAGCAGGGCTTCGATCGATTCGGGCCGTTGCATCTGCGCGGCGGTCTCACCCGGAAGCAGCATGAACTCCCACCGATTGTGCGTGCCAGGCCCGGGTACGCGGGTAGCCGGTCGGTTCGGGTCGCAGAACATCTCGGACTCGTTCGGGCGGCCCAGCTCCCGCTCAGTCAGGAGATCGATGACCAGCCAGGGCTCATCGAAGTCGCTGTCGATGAGCGCGATCTTGCTGTGCGCGCGTAGGAAACTCGAAGCACCGTCGCAGGCGACGACAAAGCGGGCGGTGAGTTCGTCGGTGCCGCCGGTAGCCACGTTCCGCGTGGTGACGGTCACGTGCTCGTCGTGCTGCACGATGTCAATTGCCTCGGTGCCCAGCCGCAGTTCGATCCCCCCAAGTTGCTCAAGTCGCGTACGAAGGACCCGCTCCAACGCGGGTTGGTAGAACAGGTAGTGCGCGTCCCACCCGTACGTGCGATCGTCGGCCCAGTCGTGCACCCTGATCGGTTTGCCGTCCGCGCCGTAGAACGTGCTGCGCTTCCACACGCGGGTGTCGGCCAGCACGTCGGACGCAACGCCGGCTTGCTGCAGTATCCGCATGATGTGCGCATCGAAATGAATCGCCCGGGGAAGATCGAAGACGTTGTCAGCGCGTTCGATCACGACCGCGGACAGTCCGGCCTGGCCGGCCAGATTAGCTGCCACCGCACCCACCGGGCCGCAGCCGACGATGACGAGATCGTGCACTTGGACCTACTGTCCCCTCGTGACGTCGAGCTGGTGGTAGAGCGGGTCGTCCGGGCCGAACCGTCCGCGCAACAGCTTGGCTTCGTCGAGTCCCACGAGTTCCCAGTACGGAGTGGTGGCTGCGTCCACCCGGCTCCAGTCGAAGACGACCTCGCGGTGTGTGATCGCCCAGCGACCGTCGCGGAACGCGAACTTGTCGAGGTATCGACCACCGATACTCGATTGCGTCTCGCCCGAGTCGTCATCGCCTATGACGACAGCAAGGTGATAGCTCTCGACGGACGCCTCGTCACCGCTCAACTCGATCAGGATGTTCGAGATGAGATGCCACAGACCGATGACGGGGGCGGTGGAATTGGGCGAGATCATCGAGACGTTGCGGATGAACTCGGCCGCAGTCCCGCTGAATCCCTCGTGCTCCTCGGTAGCGCCCGGGTGGTAACACGCGAGCGCCAGTTCGACGTCGCGCCGGTCCCCCGCGCGGGCCCGGCGGTAGAGCACTTCGGTGATCTGTTGTTTCGCGACGAGTGCGCCCACCGCAGCCGCGTCGTACTCGGACGGTGTCGACATGGTTTCGGTCATTCGCTCTCCAGGGTCGTGGGATTCGAGACGGGTGTGGATCGCGACCAGTCGTAGACGACCTGGCGGCTGCTGAGCTGCCAGCGTCCGCCCACCTGCTCGCATCGGTCGAGGTATCGGCCACCGATGTACACGTCGTAGGCGACCGGGTCGAGCACGATGCGGTGGTACGCGAGATGGTAGGACTCGACTCGGGCGCGGCTATCCGAGTCGAATTCGATCAGGACATTCGAGATGGTGTGGCGCTGCGGTCCGTAGCGCTTGTCCTGATAGTTGTGCGTCCGCAGGTACTCGACGAACTCCTCGATCGTCCCGTCGTAGATGCCGTGCGTGTCCAGCGATCCGGGTACGTGTTCGCGGAGGATGGCGTCGGGATCCTTGCTGTCGGCGGCTCGTCCCCGCCGCGTCAGCAGTTGCTCGATCTCGTGTCGGGCGAGCAACTCCGCCACCGGACGCGCGAGCGTCATTCCCACGGGCCGAAGTACTGCTGCCCGCCGTACACGTCCTGCGGTGCATCGATGAGTTCCGGCCACTGCGCCGCACCGCCCGAGATCGTCTGCGGGTCGGGATCGGTAGGGCCGCATTCACGTTGGTAGTAGTAGAGCTGGACAAGATTTCCGTCCGGATCGCGGAGATGCGTGACGTAGTCGAAGCCCGGGACCAGCTCGGCCGGAATGCTGAGCTCCTCGGCGCCCCGGTCCTTCATGAATTGCACCGCCGCGCGTAGTTGCCGGTAGTTCGCCAGCCGGAAGCCGAGCGCCATCGAGTCCAACCGGGTCGGCAGGTCCAACGCGGCTCGCAAGCCTGTCTCGTACAAGGCGAGACTGTGATGCTCGGTGCCGCTGCTGAGCAGCACGCCGTGGTGAGCGTCCCACGACACCTGCGCGCGCACATTGAAACCGAGGACGTCGCGGTAGAAGCCGGTGGCACGCTCCAGATCGTCCACGAAGATGCTGACCGGACCGATGCCGACGATCTTGAACGGGCGCGTCATCACGATTCCGTCGACCGGATAGGCGGCAGCTCCGTCGGGTGTGGGTTGATGCCCCGATGTGAGCTCGATGCCTGTTCTCCGGGCGAGGTCGACCTCGCGGGTCTCGGAGGGCTGCGGCAACTCCGGGCGCTCGTTCAGCACGCCCGTCCAGAGCTCACGCGGTTTGCTCAGGCCGTCCCAGCCGATCTGCTCCATGCCGTAGAACAGTTCGTTGATGTGGCCTTCGGTGTCGAACAGATAGGTGTGCCAGTTCGAGCCGGGCATGTCGCGCCCTGATCGCAGCAACCGCTCGCCGCGCCCCCAGATCCATTCCGAACCGTTGACCACCTCCGCGAGGCTGCCGACCTGCCAGGTGATCTGGTTGATCGACGCCCCGGCCGATCCGTTGTCGCGCCCGACCCAGTCCCACACCTGCTGGCTGATGAACACCAGTTGGTGGTGATCACTGCCGAACCGGGTGAAGTGCAGGAGCTTCTCATTCGGTGTCAGGTTTGCTTGCTGGTCGGCCGGCAGCCGGGCCGGCATGGTTCCGGACTGGTCGGAGATGATCAGCCCGAGGCCGCCGACGTAGAAGTCCAGCATCTCGTCGATGTGCTCGCAGTTGTAACCGAAATGGCCGAAGCGACGAATCTTGAACGGTCGCGGCAACCGCACGCCGCCGACCTCGCAACCGTCACCTTCGGCTCCGCCGACCGGTTGCGTCTCGGCTCGGCTCGCTGTCGTCATCGGATCACCACGGCCTCTCGCTCGATCGGGTTGCGCAGCACGCCGACGCCCTCTATCTCGACCTCGACCTCATCACCGTTGTGCATGAACACCTGAGGGGTGTGCCGTGCTCCGACACCTCCCGGGGTGCCGGTGACGATGACGTCGCCGGGCAACAGTTCGCACATCGTCGAAAGGTAGGCGATCAGCTGCGGGATGCCGAAAATCATGTCGCCGATCTTGGCCTGCTGCATCGTCTTACCGTTGAGCCTGGTCGTCAGTTGTGCGCTCGCGATGTCGGGCAGTTCGTCAGGTGTGGTCAGCCACGGTCCGAAGGCGCCCGTTCTCGAGAAGTTCTTGCCGGACGTGATCTGCGCGGTGTGTCGTTGCCAGTCACGTACCGAGCCGTCGTTGAAACAGGAGTAGCCGGCGATAATGCCGAACGCCTTGGACTCAGGGACATGCCGGGCCCGCGTGCCGATGACGAGGGCAAGCTCTCCTTCGTAGTCGAGACGGTCGGACACGATTGGTTCGACGATGGGCTCGCCATGCCCGCACAGGCTCTCGGCGACACGGAGGAAAAACGGCGGATGCGTGGGGTGCTTCCAGTTTCCTTCCGCGACGTGAGTCTGGTAGTTCAGCGCGGCGCACCAGACCGCGTGCGGCGCCCGGATCAGAGGCAGGAAGCGGACCGCCGCAGGGTCGAGCCGGGTCCGGATCGAAAGCGCCTGCTGGCCGATGTCGGCGAGCGCCCCAGCGCCCAGGTCGAGGAGTTGGCGCAGGTCCAGCGGCATGCCGGATCCCAGTTCGCGCAGGTCGATCAGGGATCCATCGTCGGCACGGATCGCCACCGAGGGTCCGTGTCCTGCGTCGACGGAAGCTACTTTCACGACGTTGTCCTTTCCGCGGCGAACGAGAGCCGGCGCTCGACCATTGAGTCGAAGAGGGTGGTGCCGGTGAGCGTGCGATCGGCGTTGGTGACGTGGCAGGCAACGCCGTGGCCGTTCGGTGTCATGACCAGTTCGGGCTTGTCGGTGGCGCAGCGGGCAATGGCCAGTGCGCACCGCGGGTGGAACGGACAGCCCTTCGGGATGTCGATCGGGGACGGTGGGTCGCCGTTGAGGACGATCCGGTGTCGCGCGCGCTGGGCGACGGGGTCGGCCGCGGGGGACGCAGACACGAGTGCCGCGGTGTAGGGATGTCGGTATCGCTGAGCAACGGTCTCGGCGGCACCGATCTCGACGATGGAGCCGAGGTACATGACGGCGATTCGGTCGCTCATCCGCTCGACTACGCCGAGGTCGTGGGAGACGAACAGGTAGGCGAGCTGAAACTCGCTCTGCAACTCGCGCAGCAATCCGAGTACTTGCGCCCGGGTCGAGACGTCGAGCGAGGACACCGGCTCGTCGCAGAACACCAATCGTGGACGGGTCACCAACGCTCGCGCGATCACGATCCGCTGCCGCTGACCGCCGGAGAACGATCGTGGGATCCGATGTACGGCATCAGCGCTCAGCCCGACCCTTGGGAGGATGTCGGCGACGATCGTGCGACGCTCGGCACGGCTGTGCGAGCCGTTGATCCGCAGTGGTTCCTCGATGATCTGCCCGACTGTCCACCGCGGATCCAGTGCGGAGTACGGGTCCTGGAAGATCGTGGTCATGTGTGCGCGCGTGCTGCGCAACTGCGCCGCCGACAACTGACGTAGGTTGGCGTCCGCGAACCTGATCTCACCATCGTCGGCCTCGATCATTCGCAAACAAACCCGACCGAGCGTCGACTTGCCGGATCCGGACTCCCCCACGATGCCCAACGTCGATCCTGGCTCGATCTCAAGGCTCACATCGTTCACCGCGTGCACGACTTCAGTCGCGCGACCGAGCGCCGATCGGCGGACCGGGAACGTCTTGTTGAGGTTGCGCACGGTCAGCAACGGCATTGTCTCGGTCATGTCCGGACTCCACGCAGTGTCAGCTCCGGTCGCCGCACGCATCTCGCTGTGCGGCCTGGCGCAAGGTGTTCCAGCGGCACAACGTGCGCCACGCAGTCTGGTTCGACGGCGTGTCCACATCGTGGGGCGAATCGGCAGCCCTCTGGAAACTGGCCGGCGCGGGGCGGGGCGCCCGGAATGCCGAGCATCTCCTGCTCGACGCCGACGCGCGGCAACGCCAAGAGCAGGCGTTCGGTGTAGGGGTGCTGCGGGTGGTAGAAGAGCTGCTCGGTCGTTGCCTGCTCGACGATCTGACCGGCGTACATCACGGCGACGGTGTCGCACACCTCGGCCACGACGCCAAGGTCATGGGTGGTGATGATCGTGGACATGTGCAGGGTCTGGGCCAGGTCCTTGATCAGCTCCAGGATCTGGGCCTGTGTGGTGGCATCCAGGGCTGTGGTGGGCTCGTCTGCGATCAGCACCTTCGGCTCGCACGAGATCGCCAGAGCGATCATCACTCGCTGCCGCATGCCGCCGCTGATCTGGTGGGGATACTGGTCGACTCGTCGCCGCGGATCACCGATACCGACCATGCCGAGCAGCTCCACCGCACGTCGACGAGCTGCCTGCCTGCTCAGGTCGAAGTGCCGTCGCAGCACCGAGGTCAACTGATAGCCGATGGTGAAGGCAGGGTCGAGCGAGGTCATCGGATCCTGAAAGATCATGCCGATCTCCTTGCCCCGGACGCTGCGCATCTGCGCCTCAGACAACGTCAGCAGGTCCCGACCGAACAGCGTGACCGTCCCCGCGAGCACCTGCACACTGCGCCCGTCCAGCAGGCGGGCGATCGCCAGGCTGGTGAGCGTCTTGCCCGATCCCGACTCGCCGACCAGCCCGAGAACCTCCTGCCGGGCCAGTGTGAGATCCAGGCCCGTCACCACCGGCATCGGCGCTCGGCGGCCGACGAGTCCGATCACGAGCCCGTCGACCTGCAGGGCCGGCGGCCGCGCATGCGCCGTGACGATCGCGGATGGCACCTTGACCTGCACGGGCGTCAACTCCATCTCAGCCGACCTGCTCACCGGAAGTGACGTCGCGCAGTGCGTCGCCGACCAACGAGATGCACAACGCCAGGACGATGATGACGACGCCCGGCTCGATGACCAACTGCGGGGCCGCGTTGAGCAGGTTGGCGGCGCTGGTGAGCATGCTGCCGAGGCTCGCACTGGGCGGCTGCACGCCGAGACCGAGGTAGCTGAGCGCGGCTTCAGCGAGAATCCCGAAGGCAAGCGTGATCGAGACCTGCACGATCAACGCCGAGCTGACGTTTCCGAGCACGTGCGTGAGCACGATCTTGTGCGTGCGCTGGCCCATCGATCGACTTGCCTCGATGTAGGTTTCGCCCGCGACCGTGGCGGCGGCCGCCCGCGATATCCGATAGAACGTCGGTGAGAACACGATGCCGATCGCGATCATCGCGGGGGTGAGGCTGCGCCCGACGATCGCCACAATCGCGATCGCCAGAATCAACGGCGGAATGCTCTGCAAGGTATCGAACGCGCGGCTGATGATGCTGTCCAGTCGGCCGCCGACCAGGCCCATCGCCAGGCCGAGCGGCACGCCGAGGACAACGCCCACCAACGTGGCCTGACACGCCGCCCACAGCGAGATCCTCGTCGCAGCGAGGATGCGCGCAAGTTGGTCACGGCCCAGCTCGTCGGTACCGAGCAGGTGCTTCCAACTCGGACCTTGTAGTCGCGCCGCCAGCTCCTGAACGTTCGGGGCCGGCAGGCCGAGCAGCGGAGCAAACAGTGCTGCCAGCACGATCAGCAGGAAGACGACCAGCGCGGTCGTGGCGAGCCGCCGGTGCAGGAACGCGCGCAGGGTAGCGACTCGTCGAGCCTCGGAGGGCTCCGCTGCGGGCAGCACCGACGGCCCGGCCGCGTCCGGGTAGGTGAGCGTCATGACTGCCTCGCCTTCGGCGCAAGGTAGTGCGTCGCGATGTCGGCGAGCAGGTTGGCCGCCATCACGACCGCCGCGGTAACGAGAACCACCCCGAGGATGATGGGAATGTCCGAGCTCAGCGCTGCTTGCACCGCAATCGAACCGATGCCATGCATGCCGGTTACCGATTCGACGACGGCAGCAACCCCGATCATTCGGCCGAGTTGCAGGGCCAGCAACGTCGCCGACGGGACCAGCGCGTTCTTAGCCACGCGCGTCCACACCAGTTCATGAGTCGAGATCCCGCCCGCCCGCGCGGTGCGGATGTAGTCCTGATTCGCTACGAGCGCAGTGGACGCGCGGGTCTGGCGGAACAATGCGCAGATCTGCGGCAGGCTCAGCGCCACGATCGGCAAGATCAGATGCTTGGCGTCGTCGAGCACGTTGCCCGTGATGGAAGTCGCCCCGGTACCCGGCAGCAGATGCAGCTTCTCGCTGAACACGAGGATCAACAGCAGTGCCACCCAGAATTCCGGCATCGCCAGGCCCAGGCCGGCGGCGAAGCTGGCCACGCGGTCAAGGGGGCTGCCTGTCCGCATTCCGGCATACAGCCCGGCTGGGACCGCGATGATTGCGGTCAGCACCAGCGACGACAGGACCAGTGCCGCGGTCACCGGTAGTCCCTGCAGGATCTTCGTCCCGACCGGAACATTGCCGAACCACGATCTGCCGAGGCTGCCGTGAAAGACCCCATCGAGCCAAGTCCAATAGCGGTGCAGCAGCGGCTGGTCGAGCCCGAGCTGATGACGCAGGGCACGAACCGAGTCCGGTGTCGCGCCCTCACCCAGAATCGCCCGCGCCGGGTCCGTCGGTGACAGCGCCGTAAGGGCGAAGACCGCGAAACTCACGATCAGCAGCAACGGCACGGCGATCAGAGTCCGTCGCATGATCATCTGCAGCATGAGCCACTCACCTCCTGCCAGGTGTCGGTGCGCCAAGCCGCTCAGATGCGCGCACGGATGCCTCCGTCGATCACGAGATCTGTACCTGTGATGTAGCCACTAGCGTCCGACGCAAGGAAGCTGACCAGGGCGGATATTTCTGCTGGCCCCGCGATGCGGCCGAGCGGAATGCCCACGGCGATCTCGCCGATGGGTAGGACCGCGTTCGTCGCCATCTGCGTATCCACCCAGCCCGGCACGATCGCGTTGACCCGGACGCCGAACTCCGCGAGTTCGATTGCGGCAGAGCGGGTCATCCCCCGGACGGCCCACTTGCTGGCCTGATAGGGGATCCGCCCACGCGCACCACCCATCCCTGCGATGGAGGAGATATTGATGATCGATCCCGAGCGGGCGCGGCGCATCGTCGCAATCACCGCCTTCATGCCGAGGAAGCAGCCAAGCTGGTTTACGGCGACGACATGCTGATAGTCCTCGGCCGTCGTCAGCTCGATGGCCACACTCGGGCCGGTGATCCCGGCATTGTTCACCAGTACATCGATACGTTCGTGCTCCGCGAGGATCTCATCGATCACGTGCTGCCATTGCTGTTCGCTGGTCACATCGAGCTGACGAAACACTCCGGCCGAGCCCGCGCCTGGGGCGTCGAGGACGTCGGTGGCGACCACGTGGAATCCGTCGGCAGACAGGCGTCGGGCGTGCTCCGCGCCCTGTCCGCCGCCGGCTCCCGTCACGATCGCCACCGGGCGCGAGCCCACCGGCGAGGTCATGACACGCTCGCTCCGCGGGCCTCAAGGGTGAGCGGGTCTCGAGCGGTCACACCCTTGGCCTGCGTCGATGTCGCGAACCGCAGGGTCTGATTGAGGATCACGACATTGAATGCCGTCGACTGGTACTGCGCGGACACCTTCTGGTACGCCGCCTGACGGGCGCTCGGCGTGGTAGCGGCGGTCGCGGCTGCGAGCAGACTGGTCAAATCCGGATCCTGGTAACTACCCGGATTGTAGGCCGGAGCCAACATCGTTGCGATCGGGATAGCCGGATCCGCTCCCCCGGTGTTCACCGAGTAGTAGCCCTGGGCGGTGCCGCTATCCAAAGCCGGCACCAGCTGAGCGACCGGCATCGCGGTGATCGACATCTTGATCCCGATCTTGGCCAGCATCTGCTGAATCGCGGTCAGCTCGGTCTGCAACTGGGTACCCGTCGAAGACACCACGACCTTGAAGGAAAGGCCGCCAGGATGCCCGGTCTGACTCAGCAAGGACTTGGCCTGCGCGATGTCCTGTGCCGGAACTGAAACGGAGGCGTCGTACGCCCAAGATCCGGGGCGGACCGGCTGAGTCGAGGGGGTGCACGCGCCACCGAGCAACGAGTCGCAGATGGCCTTGCGGTCGATGGCGAGCGAGATGGCCTGCCGCACCTTCGGGTCGGCGAAGACGCCGGACTTGTTCAGGTAGAGCAGGTGCACGTAGCTGGTCTCAGCGTTCTGGACCGGCAACCCACGCGACGACAGTGTCTTGGCGTCGGTCGGGGCGCCGGTCAGCATGACGGCCTGCACGCTGTTGCTGGTCAGACCCGGGACGAAGGTCGACTCGTTGCCAACCCGGATGTTCACCGTCTTGACCCGTTGCACCGACTTGTTCCAGTAGCCGGGGACCGCGGTGTAGACCATGACACTGCCGGGCACCGACGAGGACGAGACCGCCCACGGCCCGGTGCCGACCGGGTGCGTCGCGGCATCGCTCTTCGACCATGACTTCGGGCTGGCCATCATGCCCGCCGGGCCGGCGAAGAACCCGAGCAACGCTCCGGCCGGGCTCTTGAGGTGGAGCACGACCTTGTTCGCGCTAGGTGTGTCGACCGAGCCGATCGCCTTCAGTTGACCGGCGATGACCGACTTGGCATTCGTCTGGCCGCGCTCGATGTTGCTCTTCACCGCGGCTGAATCGAAGGCGGTCCCGTCTTGGAACTTGACGCCCGGACGCAGGGTCAGCGTGAGCGTCAGACCATCCGCGGCGAAACTCCAGGCGGTCGCCAGCCCGGCCGAGACGGTCCCCCCGGCGTTCTCGGCCAGCAGCGTGTCGAACACCGGCATCATGAACTCGGTGCTCGATGGCGCCGCGTTCGTCTGCGGGTCGTAGTTCTGCCCGCCATCGGCGGCGACGAGGAACGTCAACGAACCGGCGGAGCTGCTCGCGCCGTCCGACGAAGAGTCCGACTTTGACGTACAGCCAGCCAGAACGAGCGCCGACGTGGCAAGGATCGCGGTGCAGACAGTGCGGAATCTCATTGGTCAAGCCACCTTCGGGCCGGGAGAAGAAGTATGAAACCTCAGTTTCGATCAGATTAAGCATGTATGATTCAAAGATACAAGACGTTGCCCGAACCTTGTTGGT
>JAOPWD010000267.1 GCA_025965875.1 Pseudonocardiales bacterium | reverse complement strand
CGCTCCCGGACGAATCCGGCTCGGCGTCTTGCGCTGCCGTGGGAGAACTCGGAGGAGTCGGCGAGGTCATCGAGGCACTCCCTTTTGGCCCACACGAAAAAATTTACGGTAATTTAACACACAGTCCCACGGTGCTATCACCACGTCAACACGCGGTGCCGTCGCGTCGATCGAAGCGACCCAGCTGAGCGCGGGGATACCGCCCGGGCGTCGGCGGTTCGGCGCGCCGTCAATCTTGTGCAGACGCGCCTCACCACGCCAGCGTGGCTGCGCAACATCGGACCAGGATTCCGACGGCCGGTCATCGATCTCGGACCCGAAACCCTTTAGGGTGCCGCGGTGGCCATCCAGTTGCTGCCCGGTGTTCTCGGTGCGCTCGCGATTCTCGCCTTCGTCGTCAGCACGGTGCAGTCGCGGCCGCTTCGCGATGGGGTGGTGACCGACGGCACCGTGGCGTCGATCGAGACCCGGCGCGACGTCATCGGCCCGGCAGGCGGGCGCCGGGTGTCGCGGACGTATGCGCCGAGGGTGGAGTTCGTGGACGGCAACGGCGCCACACACACGGTCACCAGCTCGCTCAGCGGTGGTGTCCGACCGGCGGTCGGGTCCACCGTGCGGGTCTCGTATCTGCCGGCCCGTCCCGAGCAAGCACGCATCCTGGGCGACGCTCATACCCGCGTCGGCAGATACCTGCTTCTGGTGATCGGGCTGGGGTTCATCGCGATCACCGTCGCGCTCTCACTCACCCGACGGTGAGACAGCCAACGCCAAGAGAGTGCCGGGTTGCAGCTAGCCGGTAAAGGGGTTTGGCCGTCTGCCGGGCAGACCTGGCCCCGGCTATTCGCGAGGGTGCGTGATAGGGGTACGGCCTCGGTCAACGCGGAGCCGCAGGCGGCCCGCGATCGTGAGGGGATGGCGAGCCCCGTTGAGCGGTGCCGAACTGCGGGTGCTGGCCGAGGAGCAGGCTGCGTTGCGCCGGGTCGCGACGCTGGTCGCGCGCGGGGTGCCGCCGCAGGAGCTGTTCGCGGCGGTTACCGAGGAGGCCGGCCGGCTGTCCGTCGAACACGCGAGCCTGGGCCGCTACGAGTCCGACGGCACGATGACCACCGTGGCGACCTCGAGCCAGGTAGGTGAGCGCTTCCCCGTTGGCCTCCGGTGGCGCCTTGCCGGGAGGAACGTGCACACGATCGTCTTCGAGACCCGCGGTCCGGCACGGATGGACAACTATGCCGACGCCTCTGGGCCGCTTGGTGTCGTAGCCCGCGAGGCCGGGGTCGGCTCCGGCGTCGGGGCGCCGATCATCGTCGAGGGCCGCCTCTGGGGAGTGATAGCCACCTACGCACGCCTGGGCCAGCCGCAGCCGGCGGACACCGAGGCTCGCCTCGCCTCGTTCACGGAACTGGTGGCGACGGCGATCGCGAACGCGGAGAGCCGCGCCGAGCTGGCCCGGCTGGCCCAGGAGCAGGCGGCGTTGCGCCGGGTCGCGACGCTGGTGGCGCGCGTGACGCCACCGGAGGAGGTGTTCGCGGCCGTGACCGAGGAGGTCGCGCGGCTGCTCGGCGCGGAGCTCTCGGGGATGGCCCGTTTCGAGAGCGACGCGACGATGACGGTGTTGGGTTCTTGGGCCGCCGAAGGCGAATACGTAGGCGCACAGCCGTTGGTTCCAGGTTCGTGGCCGCTCGAAGGGGGCGATGTGGCCTCGACAATCGCGCGAACGGGCCGACCGGTCCGGATAGACGACTACCACGGCGTTCCCGGGCGCATCGCCGCGTTCGTTCGAGGAGAGCTCGGGGCCAGCGCTTCGGTCGGCAGCCCGATCGTCGTCGAGGGAACGTTGTGGGGCGCTCTGTTCGTCCATTCGAAGCAAACCCGCCAGCCGTTCCCGCAGGACACCGAATCGCGTCTGGCGGGGTTCACGGAACTCGTCGCCACCGCGGTCGCAAACGCAGAGAGCCGCGCCGGTCTCGCCCGTCTGGCCGACGAGCAGGCGGCGCTGCGCCGGGTCGCGACGCTCGTGGCAGGTGGAGCGCCGCCACGGGAGCTGTTCGCCGCCGTTGTCGAGGAAGTCGGGCGGCTGCTCGGCACGCACCTCGCCGGGATGGCCCGTTACGACAGCGATGACACGGTGAATGTCCTGGCCAGCTGGGCCGCCGAAGGCGAGCACCCATTGGTTCCTGGGCCATGGCCGCTCGATGCGGGCGATCTGGCATCGATGATCTGGCGGACGGGCCGACCCGTCCGGACAGACGACTACCACGGCGTTCCTGGCCGCGTCGCCGCATTCGTTCGAGAAAGGCTCGGGATCGGTTCGTCGGTCGGCAGCCCGATCGTCGTCGAGGGGCGGGTGTGGGGCGCTCTGATCGTCCACTCGAAGCAGCCCGGCCGGCCGTTCCCCCGGGACACCGAATCGCGGCTGACGGGCTTCACGGAGCTCGTCGCCACGGCGATCGCGAACGCCGAGAGCGGGGCCAAGCTAGCCCGGCTGGCCCAGGAGCAGGCAGCGTTACGCCGGGTCGCGACGCTGGTGGCGCGCGGGACGCCGCCGGAGCAGGTATTCGCGGCAGTTGTCGCCGAGGCCGGCCGGCTGCTATCCGTCGAATACGCGGCCCTCGGCCGCTACGAGCCCGACGGAACGAGCAGCATCGTCGCCGTCTGGGGCAGGACAGGTCACCTCATGCCCGTTGGTCTCCGGGTGGACTCTGGTGGGAAGAACGTCAGCTCGCTGGTCTTCGAGACCGGCCGCCCGGTCCGGATCGACGGCTATCCCGCTCCCTCCTGGCCGCCCGGCGATGTCGGCCGCGATGAGGGTTTCGGCTCCGGCGTCGGGACGCCAGTCATCGTCGAGGGGCGCCTTTGGGGAGTGATGGCCACCCACTCAGCCCTGGGCCAACCGCTGCCGGAGGACACCGAGGCGCGCCTGCGCAACTTCACGGAGTTGGTGGCGACGGCCATCGCGAACGCGGAGAGCCGCGGTGAGCTCATGGCCTCGCGCACCCGGATCGTCGCCGCCGCAGACGAGACCCGCAGGCGGATCGAGCGCGATCTGCATGACGGCACCCAGCAGCGCCTCGTCTCGCTCGGACTGGAACTGCGCGCCGCCCAGGCGACGGTGCCCCCGCATCTGGGCGAGGTCGACGGCGCGTTGTCGCGCGTTGCGGACGGATTGGGGAGCGTGTTCGACGAGCTGCGGGAGATCTCCCACGGCATCCACCCCGCGATCCTTTCCAAGGGCGGCCTCCAGCCGGCGCTCAATGCGCTGCGGCGCCGTTCGGTCGTACCGGTCGAACTCGCCGTGCATGCCGAGCGACGGTTGCCGGAGCCGGTCGAGGTCGCGGCGTACTACGTGGTGTCAGAGGCGTTGGCCAACGCCGCCAAGCACGCCCAGGCATCCGTCGTGAACGTCGAACTCGACACCGACGACGCGATCTTCACGTTGGCGATCCGAGACGACGGGATCGGCGGAGCCGACCTGAGCGCGGGTTCCGGACTGGTCGGGCTCAGCGACCGAATCGCGGCGCTCGGCGGCACGCTCCAGGTCACCAGCCCGGCCGGCCACGGCACCACTCTGCTGATCGAGATCCCGCTCGAAGACCAGAGCAGCTCAGTCTCGCCCCAACCAATCAATCTGACACCTGTCAGATTCGGAGACGAACGGACATCCAATGACTGACACCACGACCGCACTGGCCATCACGGGCGCCACCGACGCCGACTACGCCCGTCTGGGCATCGTGCGTGACACGATCGCCCTTTGGGAGGACGGGGCGCGCACCGATGGGAACTCCGGGACCTATGAATGGTGGTACTTCGACGCCCACCTCGACGACGGCACCAAGCTCGTCGTCGTCTTCATGGATAAGGAGCTGACCGCGCCGCAGAAGCCGCTCGGTCCGCTCATCCGGATCAACCTCGACCTGCCAGACGGCCGCAGTTTCCAGAAGATCCAGACCTTCGCACCCGAGATGTACTCAGCGGCCGCTGATCACGCGGACGTACGCATCGCGGACAACCGGTTCGAGGGCGATCTGCACCGGTACCGCATCTCCGCGGCGATCGATGACATCCGCGTCGATGTCCTGCTGACGGGCCAGGTCCCCGCCTGGCGCCCGGAAACCGGCTGCATGCTCTTCGGCGCGGACCAATCGCTCGAGTTCTGCTGGCTGCCCTCCGTTCCGCAGGGGGCGGTCGAGGCGCGGTTCAGTATCGGCGACGAAACCCACCAGGCGGGCGGCGTCGGCTACCACGACCACAACTGGGGAAACGTCGCCCTGCCGGACATCATCCACGACTGGTACTGGGCACGCGGCCAGGCCGGACCGTACTCGACGATCACCTCCTACATCACCTCGCACAAGAAATACGGTTATGCGGCGATCCCGATCTTCATGCTCGCCAAGGATGGAGAGATCGTCGCCGGCGACGCCACCAAGGTCAGCTTCGAGCGCGAGGACGTCTACACCGACACCACGACCGGCAAGCCGGTTGCGGGAGTCACCCGCTATACCTATGCGGACGGCGAGGACCGCTACGTCGTGACGTTCACCCGCCGCCAGGACCTCGCCCGCGACCGCATGATCGAGGACATCCACGGCCTCAAGCGGCTCGCCGCCACCCTCGTCCGCTTCGATGGTGCCTATCTCCGCTTCTCCGGCGAGTGCCGGGTGCAGGTCTTCCGCGCGGGCGCGCTCGTCGAAGATCACGCGGACGAAGCGATCTGGGAGCTCATGTACTTCGGGCATGCACGCTGAGGTCGGGCGTCCGGCCAGATCGATGCACGGGCTGGGTTCTCCCGGTCGATAGGGTCGGCCGCCCTCAGCTTGCCGTTCGCGACTGCGGAATTACGAGCGCGAACACTAACCCCCACGTGCAGAGTTTCGGGAAATTAACGCCAATAGCGACGGCATAATCTCGTTAGAACATCACAAACACCCGCCGGCGGCCCCGGAATCTGGGCTGCCCCGTGCCGAAGCGGCCGCAAGCTCACGGGTCCTAGTACCTACGTCTTATTGCCGCTGGTCGATACACCGCACAAGTGTCGGTGTCACCAATTCTGATGAAAATTCGATGAAACCTTCGGGGGCTACTTCTAGCGTTCGGAGGCACCGTGCACGGTTTGATTCTGGCAGCGGGCTGCGGGTCGCGCCTCGGGACGTTATCGCCGAAGTGCCTCGCCGAAGTCGGTGGTCGCTCATTACTGCGGATTCAACTCGATGCACTGCGGGAAGCCGGCATCGACGACATCACGGTGGTGGTGGGTTATCGGCACGAGGAGATCCGGGCGGCGGCGTTCGGTGAGGTGACCTTCGTCCAGAACGACCGATTCGCTGAGACGAACAGCATGTATTCCTTCCACCTTGCGCGCTCGGCGGTCGAGGGCGATGTGGTCGTCCTCAACAGTGACGTTGTGTTTCCGTCAGAACTTCTCAACCGAGTACTCGACGTCGGCGGCAGCGCGCTCGCATTCGACTCGGGCTCGGGTGACGACGAGGAACACATGAAGGTCAGGCTCGACGATGGACGGCTCGTCGCGATGAGCAAGGACCTGCCCCCCGCTGCGACCGACGGCGAGAACGTTGGCCTGGTGCACCTCAGTGCGCCCGCCGCTCGGGCAAGCTTCGCCGCCGCCGGCGCGCTGGTCGACGCTGGCCATCAGTTGGGTTGGCTGGCGCAGGCGGTTACCGCTGTTGCCGACACTCACCCGATCTCCGGCGTCGACATCGCCGGGTTGCCGTGGGTGGAGATCGACTTCCCGGACGACCTGGAGGCCGCCCGCTCCGAAATCTGGCCGTCCATCCAGTCCCTGGATCAGTTCACTCGGCGATCACGACCGCTAGCCGCATTCTGGTCAGCGGCCGATGCGGCGGTGGCGGGATGACTCGAATTCTGTTCACCGGCTACGCCCCGGTGCACTTCGTCTGCTTCAAGCCGTTGTTCGACGCGTTGTGCGACCAACCGGGAATCGAAGTGCTGGTATCCGGCGGCATTCGCTACCTGGACTCCGATCGCGTCCGCCAACACGACACCGCGGCGATGTATGACCCGTTCGGTCTGCCGCCGGGCAGTGTCATTGATGTCGCTGACCTCGGCGAAATCGATGTCGATATCTTGTTCTGCTCGAACACGAAGCCGATCAAGCCGCGAAGCTACGGCATGTGTGTCGAGATATTCCACGGACTGTCATTCCGCAACCGAGCGGTCCGCTCGGAGCGTGACGCGTACGACCAGTACTTCGTCATTGGTCCGTATCAGCACAGGCGGCTTTTGCAGCGCGACGTGTTGCACGCCGGCGATTCGCGTGGTGTGCGGGTCGGCTTTCCCAAGACCGATCGACTGCTCGATGGCAGCCTGAACCGTGCGGCGACCTTGACCGAGCTGGGGTTTTCCGGCGAGCGGCCGGTTGTGTTGTACGCGCCCACCGGTGCGCATAACAATTCCCTCGAGACCTTTGGCGAGGACTTGATCAGGCGCATGGGTGCCTGCACGGAGTGGGACTTCGTGGTGAAACCGCACGACCACCCCAAGGCCGCGATCAACTGGTTCGAACGGCTGGCCCCGCTGGAGAACGAGCACGTCCGGGTGCTGCGCGCGGCCGATGCGATGCCCGCGCTGCATGCCTGCGATCTGCTGATCAGCGACGCATCCTCGATCGCGAACGAATATCTGTTGCTTGATCGACCGTTGGTCTTCCTCGACGTCCCGGAACTCTTGGCCGCCGCCGCGGGCGAGGACGATCGCCTCGACCTGGAAACGTGGGGCCGCAAGGGTGGCGTGATCGCCCCAGACGCGAGTGCTGCCGAGCGGGCCATCGCCGACGGCCTGGCGCACCCAGAGGCGCTATCGCACGTCAGGCGTGCCATCGCGCGCGACCTCTTCTACAACCCGGGCACTGCGACTACCGTTGCGCTTGACTGGCTTCAGGCCGAAGTGAGGCTGAGCGTATGACCCAGGTGCGCACGACCGTGCGCCGGGCCAGGACAGCGGTCCGGGTGCTCGCCCCCTACGGCAGACCGTACCGCCGGCATTTGATCGAAGGCGCTGTGGCCACCGTCGTGCTGGTGGCTGCTCGGCTGGCGTTCCCGTGGCCGCTACGCGGACTGATGGAGATCGTCTTCCATCAGAACCTCACTGCGCGCGGCGGGACCGTGCTCGGATTGGTTCCCCACGTCGGTGATCCGATCATCTGGCTGGTCGGCGCCTTCGCCGTCATCGTTCTCGTCTGGGGCGTTTCTGAATCGCTGCAACGACTGGCATTCACCCGATACGCGGTCGGCCTGGTACGAGATGTGCAGGCAGAGGCCCTGCGGCGCTTGCCGCGCGCAGTCAAACGTGGTGAGAATGCCGGCGACTTGATATCGACAGTCACCTCGGACGCCTCGCGGGTGAAGACCGGAGCCAAATCGATCCTCATCGGCATGTCACGCAACGGCGGGTTCTTCCTTGGTGTTGCGGTGATCGTCAGTCTGATCGACCCACTCATAGGGATCGTCTTTCTGACCGGCGGCCTCGCAACCGTGGCCGCGGGAGCCGTTGGTGCCTGGCGCTCATCGATGATCATCCGCCGCTCCAGAGAGCGAGAGGGAGCACTGACAGACGACCTCCACCAGTTCCTGAGCGGCACGGCCGAGTTGGCAAAACCGGCGCCGCAGTCCCGGCGAGCAGATTCCAAAGCTACGCGGGTTGAAGGGCTCACCACCTTGGCGGTACACGCCATCCTGGGCACCTCCACCTGCACGATCCTGGTCCTGACCATTCAGGAAGGCCGCAGCGGCGCACTGTCATCCGGATCGGTATTCACGATCCTCGCCTACATCCTGCTCATGCATAACAAGACGGTCGGGCTCGGCCGCTCGATTGTGCGGCTGGGTCGCGTGCTGCCGTCAGCCGAGCGCATCGCCAAGCTCACGAAGAAGGCACGGCACCCGTCGACCAAGCGCGTGCCAACTCGAACGACGGCCGCCGACGGCCGCCAATCCCCTGCGCACTTGGCTCAGGACCGCAATGTCGAAGCGGGGGTATCGAAGTATCGCCAACTGGGCGAGCTCGACGACTAGCTGCTGCGCTCGGGCGAGACCGAGCTGCTCTGACCATCGAGCGGGATCTCGATCAGCAGCGTGGTGCCCTTGCCGGCGGGGCTGGTGACCTGGAATGTGCCGCCGAGTACTTCGATTCGATCGCTGAGCCCGACCAGTCCGGACCCCGCGCTCAGGTCGGCTCCCCCGATCCCATTGTCTCGGATAGCCAACTGCAAGACCGAGTCGTGGGTGTCGAGTTCGACCTTCACGACGGATGCCTGGGCGTGCTTGGCGGTGTTGGCCAACGCTTCTGACACCACGTAGTACGCCGCCTCCTCCACCGGCTCCGGCAGCGGTTGCTCGACGTGCATGCTCAGCTCGACCGGTAGCACTGACCGGCGCCGCAGCGCATTGAGCGCCGGCTGCAGGCCGCCCTTGGACAGGATCGCGGGGTGAATGCCGTGCGAGATCTCTCGCAGCTCGTCGAACATGCTCGCCAACTCCTCGACGACGCGCGACAACGCGCCGTCGAGCTCGTCGAACTGCGGGGGCACCGTCGCCTGGGCGGCGCGCAGCTCCAGTCCGAGGGAGACGAGCCGCTGCTGGGTGCCGTCATGCAGATCGCGCTCGATCCGCCTGCGCGTGTCGTCGGCGGCGGCGACGATCCGGGCGCGCGAGGCCATCAGCTCGCCGCGACTCTCCGCGTTCGCGATCGCCGTCGCCACCAGCTCCGTGAAGTTGGCAAGGCGCGCCTCGCTGTCGGCCGACAGCGACTGCCCCGGCCTCGATCGGGCGGTCATCACACCCCAGATGCAGCCCTCGACGATGACCGGCGTCCCCACCGCTGAGCCGATGCCTTCCTCGCGGAGGGCGGTACCCAGCGACCCGGTGGCATCGGCATAGCTGTCGATCCGGGCCGAACGGCCGGTCTGCGCGACGAGCGCGCTGACGTTCTTGCCCTCAAGCGTCCACCGGCTGCCGACCGGGAAACGTTCACCTACCTGGCTCGAGGTCGCCACACACGTCATCGCGCCGTCGGACTCGTAACGACCCATGGCCGCGAACTCGGCGGGAAGCAGCCGCGCTACTTCCTCGACAACCGCTGCGAACAGCTCGTCCGGCGGCGTCGCGTTTGCCACGAGAGTCGCGACGCGGCGCAACGCCGCCTGCTCCTCGGCCAACCGAGCGAGGCCGGCGCGGCTCTCGGTGTTCGCGATCGCAGTGCCGACGAGCTCGGTGAAGCCGGTGAGACGCGATTCGGTGTCCGGGGCGAACGGTTGACGGTTCTGCTTCGAGTGAAGGAAGAGCACGCCCCACAACCGCCCGTCGACCACGATCGGGCTGGCGACCGAGGCGCCGATCCCCAGTTCGTCCCGAACGAACGCGGCGATGGGCCCGGCAACGCCCTCGTAGGTGTCTATCCGGACGGGTCGGCCCGTCCGCCAGACCGTCGACGCCAGATCGCCCCCTTCGATCGGCCACGGACCGGGAACCAACGGGTGTGCGCCGCCGTGCTCGTCTTCGGCGGCCCAGGTGGCTAAGACGGTCAGCGTGTCATCCCCCTCGTAACGGGCCATCCCGGCGAGATCCGCGCCTAGCAGCAGACCCGCTTCCGCGGTGACCGAGGCGAACACCTCGTCGGGCGGCGTCCCACGGGCGACCAGCGTCGCGACCCGGCGCAACGCCGCCTGCTCCTCGGCCAGCCGAGCGAGCTCGGCACGGCTCTCTGCATTCGCGATCGCCGTCGCCACCAGTTCCGTGAACGAGTCGAGACGCGCCTCGATGTCAGCCGGCAGCGGCTTCTCCAGCACCGAACCGACGGCAAGCACTCCCCACACCAGACCCTCGACGATGATCGGCGTCCCGACACCAGAGCCGACCCCGTCCTCGCGGGCTGAGATACCGAGCGGCCCGGAGGCATCGGCAAAGCTGTCTATCCGGGCCGGACGGCCGGTCTCGAAGACGAGCGTGCTGGTGTTCCTTCCGCCGAGACTCCATCGACGGCCAACGGGAAAGAGGTCGACCGTCCGGCCCGAGGCAGCGAGGATGTTGATCGTGTCGTCCGACTCGTACCGGCCCAGGTGGGCATATTCGACCGAAAGCAACTGGACGGCCTCCTCGGTGACCGCCGCGAACACCTCGTCGGGTGACACCCTGCGCGCCACGAGCGTCGCGACCCGGCGCAACGCAGCCTGCTGTTCGGCCAGCAGAGCCAGCTGGGCGCGGCTATGCGCGTTCGCGATCGACGTCGCGACCAGCTCCGTGAAGTTGGCCAGGCGCGCCTCGGTGTCCGCCGGCAGCAGTTGGCCCAGGGGTGAGTAGGTAGCCATGACGCCCCAGGGGCGGCCCTCGACGATGACAGGCGTCCCCACGCCTGAGCCGAAGCCTTCCTCGCGGCCGATGTCGCCGAGCGGGCCGGAGGCATCGGCATAGTTGTCGATCCGGGCCGGGCGGCCTGTCTCGAAGACCAGCGTGCTGATGTTCTTGCCCGCAAGATCCCACCGGCGGCCAATGGGAATGTGTTGGCCGGTCCTGCCCCAGATGGCGACGACGGTGATCACCCCGTCGGGCTCGTACCGGCCCATGGCCGCGACTTCGGCCGATAGCAGCCGGCCGACCTCTTCGGTAACCGCTGCGAACACCTCCTGCGGCGACACCCTGCGCGCCACCAGCGTCGCAACCCGGCGCAACGCCGCCTGCTCCTCGGCCAGCGCACGCAACTCCTCACCGCTCACCCGCGCTCACCTCCCTCGCGACTGCGAACAGGACGCCCCGGGGATCGAAGGCAGCCGACTGCGACGAAGGCGGGAGGTGACGCAGCGGTACCCCACAAGCGTCACCCCCACGGCAACGACGGCGACCACGACCCGCGACGCGAGGTGAGAAGCCACCGGGCGGATCAGCAGCGACTGCGCGCGCATCGACTAAAAACGTACCCCCGTCTCGCCACCACGTGAACCCGCTCGGCTGCGTCGTGCGAGTTCACGCTCGACGATTCGCCCGTCACCTCATCGCATCGGGTCCCGGCCACCCTCGACCGGACATGCATGCCGTTGGTGCGTCCAGCGGAACGCACTGACGTGGCCGCGGGTCGCGCCTGTTCGCCTCGGTTGAGAGTCGGGGCTCGGTTACTCACCCTCGACGAGGGCGCCGAGTCGGTCGAGCGAATTCTGAAGCCTT
>JAOPWD010000237.1 GCA_025965875.1 Pseudonocardiales bacterium | reverse complement strand
ATCTGGCGCAGCATGCTGATCGTGGGCGTGCTCACGCCGCTGACCTACGTGCTGGCGCTCGGCGTGGGCCTCGGCGCGATCGTCGACGAGAACGGCAATTCGCTCGGCGTGCCGTATCTGGTGTTCGTCGCGCCGGCGTTTCTCACCGCGGCGGCGCTGCAGATTGCCTCCGCCGACGCCAGCTTCCCGCTGATGGCCGGGTTCAAATGGGTCAAGACGTTCCACGGCATGGTCTCCACCCCGCTGACCCCGGCTCAGGTGTGCGACGGCCAACTGCTGTGGATCGGCATCCGGCTGCTCATCAACTCGAGCCTGTACCTGGCGATCATGGCTTGCTTCGGCGGCACACAGCGGTGGTGGGTGCTGCTGGCGATTCCCGTGGCCACGTTGACCGGGCTCGCGTTCGCGGCGAACGTCGCGGCGCTGGCTGCCGTGCTGGTGAACGAGGGCAACGGCTTCAACATGCTGTTCCGGTTCATCGTCACGCCGATGTTCCTCTTCTCCGGGACGTTCTACCCGATCAGCGAGCTGCCCACGTGGGGGCAGTGGCTCGCCTACGTCTCGCCGCTGTGGCACGGCACCGAGCTGGCCCGCGGCGCCGCGATAGGCGGTCTGTCGGCAGGTTCGGCCGTCGGGCACATCGCGTATCTCCTGCTGTGGCTGGTCGTCGGGGTCGCGCTGGCGCGCTGGCGGTTCCGGCTGAGGCTGACCAAGTGACCACAGAGATCGCGGACGGCGCGCGGGCGAGCACCGCGCTGCGCATCGTGCCCGCCGGCATGTACGCCGGGCGCGGCCACGTGGTGCTCGAGCGGGCGTTCCGGGTCTACCGGCGCAGTTGGATGGTCATCTTCTCCGGCTTCTTCGAGCCGTTGTTCTACCTGTTCGCGCTCGGCACCGGGCTGCACAACCTGGTCGGCACGGTCGTCGGCCCGGGCGGGCATCCGATCTCGTACACCGCATTCATCGCGCCGGCCCTGCTGGCGTCCTCGGCCATGAACGGCGCCGTCTACGACTCGACGATGAACGTGTTCTTCAAGATGAAGTACGCCAAGCTCTACGACGCCATGCTGGCCACGTCGCTAGGCCCGCTCGATGTCGCCGTCGGCGAGATCAGCTGGGCACTCATCCGCGGCGGGCTGTATTCGTTCGGCTTCCTCGTCGTGATGGTTGCCATGGGGTTGACCGCGTCGTGGTGGGCGGTGCTCATGCTGCCGGGCGCCCTGCTCATCGCGTTCGCGTTCGGCGCCGTCGGCATGGCGGTCACGACGTACATGAAGTCGTTCCAGGACCTCGACCTCGTGCAGGTGGCCGTGCTGCCGATGTTCCTTTTCAGCGGCACGTTCTACGGGTTGTCCGTCTACCCCGCCTGGCTGCGCTTCGTGGTGGAGTGCCTGCCCCTGCACCATGGCATCGCCCTGCTGCGCGGCCTGAACTCCGGCGTCCTCGACACAGCGATGCTGGGCCACGTCCTGTACCTGGGCGTGATGGCCGCCATCGGCCTGGTCGTCACCGCCCGCCGCCTGGAAAAGCTCCTCCTCAAATAGCCCTTTCCTCGGTGACGACAACGCGATGAGCGCTCGCGCGAAGAGCCGCCGCCGCGGCGAAGCCGCGTGTGGCGCGTGGGGGCACCTCCCGCTTGCGGGGGAAGATCCCCCCGAGCTTGCGAGTGGGGGAGATCGAGGGACACTCCCGGCCTATGAAGATCTGCGCCAGCGGATGGCGGCTTCGATGAAGCCGTCGATGTCGCCGTCGAGGACGGCTTGGGGGTTGCCGACCTCGTAGCCGGTGCGCAGGTCCTTGACCATTTGGTACGGGTGCAGGACGTAGCTGCGCATCTGGTTGCCCCAGCTGTTGCCGCCGTCCTTGAGCGCGTCCATGGTGGCCTGCTGCTCCTGGCGCCGACGTTCGAGCAGTTTGGCCTGCAGCACTGCCATTGCGCTGGCGCGGTTCTGGATCTGGCTGCGTTCGTTCTGGCAGCTGACCACGATGCCGGTCGACAGGTGCGTGATCCGCACCGCCGAGTCCGTGGTGTTAACGCCCTGCCCGCCCGGGCCGCTGGAGCGATACACGTCGACGCGGATGTCGTCGTCGGGGATCTCAACGACGTCGGCCGACTCGACGACGGGCAGCACCTCGACACCGGCGAAGCTGGTCTGCCGGCGGCCCTGGTTGTCGAACGGGCTGATCCGCACGAGGCGGTGCGTGCCCTGCTCGACCGACAGCGTCCCGTAGGCGTAGGGCGTCTTGACCTGGAACGTGGCCGACTTGATGCCGGCCTCTTCGGCGTAGGACGTGTCGAGGACGTCCACCGGGTAGTTGTGCCGCTCGGCCCAGCGCAGGTACATGCGCAGCAGCATCTCGGCGAAGTCGGCGGCATCGACCCCGCCCGCCTCTGACCGGATCGTCACGAGTGCCTCGCGGGAGTCGTACTCCCCCGACAGCAGCGTCAGGATCTCGAGCTCGTCGATGCTCTTGCGCAGGCTGACGAGCTCGGCCTCGGCCTCGGCCTTGTAGTCGTCGTCGTCGGCCTCTTCGGCCATGTCCCAGAGCACCTGGGCGTCGTCGACGCGGCGGCGCAGTTCCTCGACGCGGCGGATCTCGCCCTGCGCGTAGGACAGCCGCGACGTCACCCGCTGCGCGTTCTCGGGGTCGTCCCAGAGGTTCGGGGCCGAGGCCTGCTGCTCCAGTTCGTCGGCTTCCCGGCGCAGTTTGGGAATGTCGAGAACGGCCTCGATGCTGGCCAGCGTCGCGGAAAGTTCTTTCAGATCGGCGGGGACGTCCACGTCGAACGAGGGTACGCGCGCCGCTCAGGCTCCTGCCTCGTCGAGCTGCGCGCTCAGGGCCTTCGGGGCGACCTGGCGGTAGGCGTCGCGGACAATCTCGGTGATCTCAGCCCAGTCCGGATCGCGGTCGATCCGTACGCCGATCCAGCCGCGATGCCCGACGTAAGGGGGTCGGAAGTACTGCGCCGGGTTCTCGGCGATGAGCTCCTCCTGCACGCCGGGCGGCGCGGCACACCAGAACCCGAGGTGATCAGCCCCGTGGTGGTGCGTGTCGAGCATGACGAACTGTTTCTTGTCCCGGACGAAAAACGATGGCTCACCGTGACTGAACCGCTCGGAGGTCTCCGGCAGCGCGAGACAGACGCCTCGCAATCGCTCGACCGGGTCGCTCACGTGACCCCGAGTTCGGGCGCGCTGCGCAGCCAGGCAAGGACGGCCCGCTCGTAGGCGACCGCGAAGTCAGCAGCGACCGCGGCATACGGCTCCCCTTCGCCGCGCAGATCCTTCGCGAGTTGCTCGTGTTCGGCGAGCGCCACCTCGTGCGCGATCAGGGCGGCGGCGATGATCGCCTTGCGCTGCGCCGGCCAGAGGTGCGCCGCGAACCCGAGTCGCAGGACAACCCCGCTGCGCACGGTGTCGGGACCCGACGGCGCGGTTGCCCATTCCGAGAAGGCCGCACGGCCTGCAGCGGTGATCAGGTAGGAGTGGCTGGCCCGGTGGCCGGGCACCGCTGTGTAGGCGTCGGCGCGGATCAGCCCGTCGTCCAACAGCAACGGCAGTTCGCGGAACACCTGGCTGCGGGTGACCCCTTGCTGCGCCCCGAGCCGTCGAGCGGCTGCCGCAACGATGTCACCACCGGTCGCGGCACCGTCATGGAGCAGGCCCAGGATGACGGCCGACGTGGCGTTCAGCGGCACCCGGTCACCGTTCCAGTGCGGCAGGTCGCTGTCCAATCGAAACGTGCTGTCAGCGATTTGTCCGTGGGGTGTCACTCGATCTCCCCCGCAACTAGCATGTGGCTCGTGTCGACGATCCCGGCCAGCGCGCGCGCCGTTCTGGAATCAGCTGCCCTGGCCCATCTGGTCACCCTTGAACCCGATGGCCGGCCGCAGGTGACGATCGTGTGGGTCGGCCTGGACGGCGACGAGATCGTCATGGCGCATATCCCCGAGCACCGCAAGGTCCACAACATCCGCAGGGACGGCCGGGTGGCGCTGTCTCTGGAGACCGAGAACCAGAACGCCATGGGGCTGACCGAGTACCTCGTCATCAACGGAACCGCCCGCGTCACCGAGGGCGGTGCGGCCGAGCTACTCCAACACCTCGCGCACACCTACCTCGGACCGGACGTCGTCTTCCCGCCCGGAGCCGAGAACGCGCCGCCCGGATTCGTCACCCGCATCACCGTCGACCGCATCGGCGGCGTCGGGCCGTGGGCGTCCGGCGCGTGACTCGAGGTAGCGCCGCTCGGGCAGGCTGAGCGTGGTGCGCGCCGCCAGGCGGTAGTGCGCACGAGCCGCCTCATGGTCGCCGGCCATGTCGAGCAGATGGGCACGGACAGCCTCGACTCGGTGGTGTCCGGCCAGTGCGGGATCGGCCGCTGGTCCTGCCGCGGCCGCGGCCAACTGCTGCAGAGCTTCATGCGGGCCGCGGACCATGGCCACCGCCACGATGCGGTTGAGCGTCACCATCGGCCCCGGCGCGATGCTCTGCAGCAGTTCGTACAGCCCGAGGATCTGCCGCCAGTCGGTTTCGTCGGCGCGAGCGGCCTCGTCGTGCACGGCCGAGATCGCGGCCTGCAGCTGATACGGGCCCACCGCCGCCGTGGCCAACGCCTCGCTGATGAGCGCTACGCCCTCGGCGATGGCCGCGGCGTCCCAGCTGGACCGGTCCTGCTCGGCCAGCGGGACGAGCGTGCCGTCCGGCCTCGTTCGTGCTGGCCGCCGCGCGTCGGTCAGCAGCATGAGGGCAAGTAGCCCGGCGACCTCGCCGTCGTCGGGAAGTCGATCACGCAGCTGCCGGGTGAGCCGGATCGCCTCGGCGCTGAGCTCGACGCGCAGCAGCGCCGACCCCGAGCTGGCGGTGTACCCCTCGTTGAAGATCAGGTACAGCACATGGAGCACCGCGGCCAACCGGTCCGAGAGCTCCTCCGGAGGTGGCATGCGGAACTCGGCGCCGTTGGCCTTGATCCGTCGCTTGGCCCGGCTGATGCGCTGCCCCACCGTCGCCTCCGGCACGAGAAACGCGCGGGCGATCTCTGCGGTGTTCAGCCCGCCGACGGCCCGCAGGGTCAGGGCCACCTGCGACACCGCGGTGAGCGACGGGTGGCAGCACAGCAGCAGCAAGGTGAGCGTGTCGTCGACGTCCGAGGCGGGATCGGGAGCCGGTGGCGCCTGACGTGCGGCGAGCTCCTCGCGGCGCCGACGTGCGGATTCATTGCGCCACAGCTCGATGCGGCGCCGCGACGCGACGGTGATCAACCAGCCCTTCGGGTTGTCCGGCACGCCGTCGGCCGGCCACTGAGTTGCCGCAGCAAGCAGCGCCTCCTGCACAGCGTCTTCGCTCACGCCGAAGTCGCCCTGCTGCCGGACCAGGATGGCGAGCACCTGCGGCGCCAGGTCCCGCAACAGCTCCTCGACCCGCGCCGCCGTAGTCACAGGTCCAGCGTGCTCATGTCCAGGACGGGACGCACCTCTACCGAACCAGTCAACGCGTCGGGCACCGTGGCCGCGAGTTCGACCGCGCGCTCCATGCTTTCGCAATCGACGAGGTAGAAGCCGGCCAGATGTTCCTTCACCTCGGCGAACGGTCCGTCACTGGTGATCGTCCGGCCCTCGCGCACCGAGACGTGCTTGGCCAACGCGGGATCGGCCAACCCCTCCGACACGATCAGCTCCCCCGAGTCCGCGAGGGTGTCGGTCAACGACATATGGCCGCGCCCGAACTCCATCCGCTGGGCATCGGACATCGTCTCCCAGACGGCGAGCGACTGGGGGTTGCTGTGGATCAGGATCAGGTACTTCATCGGTGCCTCCGTCAGATCGGAAAAGTTTCTGTCACCGGGATGTCGAAACCGCGCCCCTCAGCTTCTACATCGCTATGAGAGGCGCCCGACCAGGGCGTCGCACCGAGGGGAGAGCACCACCATGACTGGCACCGTACAGACCCACAACGAGGCGCAGATCCGTCGGTTGATGGACGACAAGGCGACCGCGATGCGAGCCCGGGACGCGGAAACTCTGGTCGCCCAGTACGCGCCCGATGCCGTCGACTTCGACCTCGCGCCGCCGCTGCAGAAGACGGGCCAGGAGGTGCGCGACGTGGCTGGGCTGAAGTCCTGGTTCTCCGGGTTCGCCGGAGATATCGACTTCGAGGTCCGCGACCTGAGTGTCACCACAAGCGAGGACGTCGCCTACTGCCACAGCCTCCACCGCCTGACCGCGACGCCGTTCGGCGCACCGGACACCTTCACGTTGTGGTTCCGCTCGACCGTCTGCCTGCGCAGAGTCGACGGCTCGTGGTTGATCAGCCACGAGCACAGTTCCACGCCGTTCTACATGGACGGATCGTTCAAGGCCGCCGTCGACCTGCAGCCGTAAGCGTCGATCACACCACTGGAAGGAATGATCATGTTCGAGAAGTCCAAGGCATTCAGCGGATTCTCCGTAGCCGACCTCCCCCAGGCTGAGAAGTTCTACAGCGAGACGTTGGGCCTGCGGGTCAGCGAGGAGAACGGGATGCTGACGCTGCACCTCGCCGGTGACCGCCATACGTTGGTCTATCCGAAGGACGACCACCTGCCGGCGACGTACACGATCCTCAACTTCCCGGTCGACGACATCGAGGCTGCGGTCGACGAGCTTGCGAACCGTGGGGTGGTGTTCGAGCATTACGACTGGGTCGACGAGAAGGGGATCAACCGGCAGGGCGGGCCACTCATCGCGTGGTTCAAGGATCCGGCCGGCAACATCCTGTCCGTGCTCCAACTGGGCTGAGCTGCTCTGCCGGAGCACGCCGGCGGCTGCGACCGGAAAGTAGCCGGTCGCAGCCCGCGACGTCAGGTGGTGCAGGGGTTGCTCAGGCCTCCCGGCGGCGAGCGCCGACGAGCAGCGCCAAGCTGCCCAGCATCAACAAGAGCAGCGCGAGTGCTGCCATGTCACGCGCGTCGGTTCCGGTGAAGGCCAGCCCGCTCGCAGAAGCGACCGGGCGGAGGTCCCCGATCGGGTGGATGTTCGCGCCAGCCACACCGAGTCCTCCGGGACCATCGGGTGCCGTCGGCGGTCCGACCGGCGGCATCGGGTTGACCGGCGGCTCGACCGGCGGCACCGGGGTGACCGGCGGGGTCGGGGTTGAGCCACCACAGTTGGCCGTCGCCGTCCCGAGGAGCCCGGCTGCATTGCCGCACACGAGCACCGGCACGGTGACCGGAACGGTGACCGTGCCCGGCGGGTTGCCGGATGTGGTGGTCGGCACGGTGCACGTGGCGGTGGCGTTGCCGACCGCGTTGCCGCAGACGGTCACCGGTGCCGTCACCGGGACGGTGACGGTGCTGGTGCCACCGGGGGTGGTGCCACCAGTTGTCGTGCCGCCCGTGCAGGCAGCAGTGCCGGTACCCAGCACGCCCGCGGCGTTGCCGCACACCAGCACCGGAGCGGTCACCGGAGCGTTGACGAGAGCCGGACCAGAACCACTGCTTGAGCCACCACCAGTGGTCGAACTACCGGTACAACCACCAGCACCCTTGCCGAGCACGCCCACGCCGTTGCCGCACACCAGAACCGGAGCGGTCACCGGAGCGTTGACGAGAGACGGACCAGAACAACAGCTGGAGCCACCACCAGTGGTCGACCTACCGGAACAACCACCAGCACCCTA
>JAOPWD010000229.1 GCA_025965875.1 Pseudonocardiales bacterium | reverse complement strand
GTGATCGCGGCGGCCATCCTCGGTGGCACGTCGCTGTTCGGTGGTGCCGGTTACGTGGCCAAGTCGGTCCTCGGTACCGTCGTCCTGTTCACGCTGTCGAACGGCTTTAATGTGCTGAACCTCGGGTCGAACTACCAGTACGTGGTCCAGGGTGCCGTCCTGATCGCCGCGTCCGCGGTGTACACACTCGCGGCCAAGGCGCCGGCCAGACGCCCAGGGGGCGATCGGTCCGACGGCGGCGGCGCGGCCCCGTCCGACATGACCGCGGCCGACCGCGCCGAGACCCTGCACCCGGGGGTAAGCGGATCATGACCGGGGTCATAGTCGAGCGCGACGTGTGCATCCCCATGCGCGACGGGGTCGGCATGCAGGCCGACATCTGGCGCCCCGCGGACGATGGCCGGTACCCGGTGCTGCTGCAGCGGACCCCGTACAACCGGGCTGATTCGTTCGCGGTGATCGTCAACGCCGGCATCGAGCCGCTGCGCGCGGTGGCCGAGGGTTTCGTCGTCGCGATCTCCGACACCCGCGGGCGCTTCGGCTCTGCGGGCCGGTTCGACCCGTTCCGCACCGAGGCGGCCGACGGCTACGACACGGTGCAGTGGCTGGCCGAACAGCCCTACAGCAACGGCCGGATCGGCATGTACGGGGCCTCCTACTACGCGGCGACCCAACTGCTCGCCGCTACCGCCCGGCCGCCGGCGCTCAAGGCGTTGGCGCCACAGGTCACCGCCTCGGACTTCCACGACAACTGGATCTACCAGGGTGGTGCGCTGCAGCTGGGGTTCACGCTGTATTGGGCCCTGGGGCTGGCCGCGGCCGAGCTCGTCCGGCGGCAGGAGGCCGGCGAGGCCCTCGATGGCGAAGCCAAGGAGCTAGGGCAGTTGGTGGCCGACCCACAGCGTGCATTCCGGTCGCGGCCGCTGTCCGACATCGGCGCGTTTCGCACGCTGCTGCCGGCCTGGCACGACTGGCTGGAGCACCCCGGCCGGGACGACTTCTGGCGCGCTGTGAGCATCGCCGAGCACCACCCCGCTCTCGACCTGCCTGCGCTGCATGTGGGCGGCTGGTTCGACCTGTTCCTGCGCGGCACGCTGGCGAACTTCGCGGGCATGTCCGCCGCCGGCGCCCAGCAGCGCCTCATCATCGGGCCCTGGGCGCACGCCGTGCCCTACGACGCCCTGGGCGAGGTCGACTACGGCGCTGCGGCCCCAGTGGCCGCGCTCGACCTGACCCGGATCCAGCTCGACTGGTTCGCCACGCACCTGGCCGAGACGCCGTCCCCGCAGCCGGCACCGACCGTCTCGATCTTCGTGATGGGCGACAACGTCTGGCGTACCGAGGATGCCTTTCCGCCCGCACGGGCCCGGACCGAGCGCTGGTACCTGCACCCCGGCCCGGACGGCCTCGGCCGGCTAGTCAGCGAATCACCTGGCGCGGACGACGGATTCTCCGACTTCGTCTACGACCCGGCCGACCCGGTGCCCACCGTCGGCGGGGCGACCTTCCTGCCCGGAGCGTACGTCGGTCACAACTCCGGTCAGCGGGACCAGCGAGCGGTCGAGCGGCGGCCGGACGTCCTGAGCTTCACCAGCCCCGCGCTGCACGAGACGCTCGAACTGTGCGGTCCGGTCAGCGTAGTGCTGCACGCGGCCACCGACGCCGCCGACACCGACTGGACGGCCAAGCTCGTCGACGTCCACCCGGACGGCCGGGCACTCATCGTCTGCGACGGCATCCTCCGCGCCCGCTACCGCACCGGCGCCGAGCAACCCGAGCTCATTCCACCCGGGGCGGTAAGGGAATTCTCGATCGACCTGGGCGCCACCAGCCTGGTGCTGACGCCCGGGCACGCGCTGCGGGTGGAGATCTCGAGCTCGAACTTCCCCCGTTTCGACGCCCACCCGAACACCGCCGACCCGATCGCCGCCGTCACCTCCGACGAGCTCGTAATGGCCCACCAGCAGATCTGGCACTCGGCCGAACACCCGTCCTGTCTCGACGTCAGCACGGTGCCCCGGCCCTGATGGCCGAGGTGGGGCCTCGACCCACCCGGCACCGTGGCTCGTTGCACCCGCGTCCCCGTCCGGCCAGCGCCGCTCGATCTGTCCGGCCCGTCGGCTACATCTGAAAGCAGGCACCGATGGCTCGTATCGTGAAGGCCGAACTTCGGCTCGTCGACCTGAAGCCGCTCACCGAACGCACCGACGCGATCCAGTCGTTCGTTAGCCAGGAGACGCCCATCCTGACGCTCACCGACTCCGACGGTGCCACGGGGACCGGCTACAGCTACACGATCGGCGCTGGGGGTTCAGCCATCGTGGCCCTGCTACGCGATCACCTGCTCCCGCGGCTGATCGGCTTGGAGGCCGAGAACATCGAAGGAAACTGGCGTGACCTGCTGTACAGCATGCACGCGCTGGCGGTTGGCCCGATCAGTTCGCTGTCCCTGGCCGTGATCGACATCGCAGCCTGGGACCTACGTTGCCGCCGCGCCAGCCTGCCGCTTCACCAGGCCGTCGGCGGCGCCCACGACCGGTTGCCCGTCTACACGACCGAAGGAGGTTGGCTGAACCTCGACGCCGAGCAGCTCGTCTCGGATGCGGTGCGGATGCAGCGCAACGGCTTCAAGGGCGCCAAGATCAAGATTGGCAAGCCACGCAAGTCCGAAGACGTCGAACGGCTGCGCGCCGTCCGCGCCGCAGTAGGGACTGGGTTCGAGCTTATGGTCGACGCCAACCAGAGCCTGCGCCTCGACGACGCCCAGCGCCGCGCGCACCTGCTGGCCGAACTCGACCTAGCCTGGATCGAGGAGCCGCTGCCGGCTGACGACATCTCGGCCCACAGCCGGTTGGTGGCCTCCTCGCCGATTCCGATCGCGGTCGGCGAGTCCCTGTACAGCTTGAGTCAATTCAAGGACTACATGCATGCCGGAGCGTGCTCGGTCGTACAGGTCGACGTCGCCAGGATCGGCGGGATCACACCGTGGCTGAAGGTCGCCCATCTGGCGGACGCCTACAACATTCCAGTGTCACCGCACTTCCTGATGGAGTTGCACGTCTCGCTCGCATGCGGGGTGCCTAACGGCCAATGGGTTGAGTACATCCCGCAACTGGAAGGCATCACCCGCTCCGGCCTCACCGTCCGCGACGGCTACGCCTATCCCTCCGAGAATCCTGGCATCGGAATCGACTGGGACTGGGACGCCGTGGCTGACCAGCAGGTCACGCAACACTGTTCCATCATCACCTGACCTCACCTCAAGACGCCTAGCACGACGGCCGGGTCGTGGCGAGCCTCGGCAGTGGTGAAGGCGTCTGGACGGTCTGGATGACCGACGCTGTTCGACCAAACACTTCCAGTGCCTGCGTCGATCCGTCGATATCGCGCGGGTGACGGCGGGCCACAGTCGCCCAGATGGATGGTTATGTGTCGCGGCATCGTGATGCTGAGTAAGAGAGTCGTTGCCCCCGGCGGCGTACGGGTGAATATGCGACGTTTCTCTTGCCACGCCGTGATCATCGGAGTCGTACCGCCCGTGGTAGTCGCCGCGTTGCACTACGGCGGCCGGTCGAACGCCGGGGGTGTTCGATGACCCGCTCCGTGTTCTTTCCCGTCCACCGCAGTTCCCAAAGTAGGCGCACGCCCCTTAGATTTCTGTTTGTCGCCGCGATCAGCTTGACACTCGCGGTTCCGCTGTCGGTAAGTAGTGCGGACGCCACAGGGCGACGGGCACCGGTTGACAACCCGTCCGTGCTGTCGGCACTCAAGCTGCCGTAACTCTGGCGCACCCACCCCGGTGTCATGCTCGGTCAGCTGGACGCGGCTGTCTGCGCAATGGCGACATCCGTTGTCCGTGCCGCGTGGCCATGCGAAGCGGTGCACGCAGTCAGTGCCAGGACAGCGGCCAGCGTTGCGACAGCGCCCAACGGCGAAGGTCTCACGACATGCGGGTCGTCCGGCTTGAGAGTCTCAATTACTAGGGACGGCTTGGAGTCGGATTCACCGTGCTTCGAGATGACCGGAATTGCCGCGGATGGTGCGCGCGTCCATGCCGGAGCGTTCTGAACCTGGGTCAGACGGGGCCGGGTCACGCGAGCCTCGTCCGTGCCAAACCGGTGACATCAACGCCCCCGGCGACCAGCACGTGCCGGACGAACACGAAACCGAGTGCCGGAACCCCGGCGTCTCGCTGCTCGACGAGATAGTCCAAATGCAGCGAGGGAACCTCCGTGAGTTCTTCGTAGGTGGCTGGATCGAACGGCGTGAAGTCGGACTGCGGGGGCACGTCGGGTACGTCCCCCCAGTCCGGTCGACTATTTCGCCAGTGGGCGCGGCTGTCGTACACCACGGCCGCCTGCCCTGCGATCCGCTCGAGTGGGATGCGCAGGACGCTGCGCTGCAGGAGGCTCGAGAACGGCACGCCGAGTCGACGTCGCGCCTCAACGAGGCGGGCCGGGTCGAGCGCAGCCAGGTTGACCGTGTCACCCCAGGTGACACCCAGATGCGGCACCGCGAACCGGATCACCGACTCACGCCCGGCCCACTTTCGCATCTCGCGGTCGTGGATGTCAGGGAATCGAGTCGCGAGCAGGTTGAGGGGTAGCAACTCGTCGCCTCGGAAGTCGTCGGCGCACATGTGGTACAGGTACGGCATGGTCCACATCATGGGCCACTCAGCCGCAGACTCCGTCGTCGACGGCCTTGTTGTTGCTCACGGTTCCGCGGCCAGGCCACGCGCAGAAGCGCACTCACATGCCGCAGGTAGTGCGCGGTTCAGTCGAGATCCGGTCGGTCGGTACCAAGCAGCTACAGCGAGGTGATCGTCTCCGTTGCCGTTTTCGTATCGCCGATGACCTCGACCTGTAGGGACCGCGTCGCCACCGCTGTTGCCGTCACCGGTCAAACCAAGTACCGGCGCTCGGGTTCAGGTTCGACGCCTGCCATTCGGATCTGGTGACGGCATATCCGACGCAGCCGAGTTCGGCGCCGGGGCGGTCGTCGGCGAGGTCCTGGAACGTCCGTATGTACTGCAAACCGACTGATGCCATGGTCGCGCGAGATGCAGTGTTGACCGTCATCGTCAGTGCAGACACTCGATGTAGGCCGAGGTCCTCGAACGCGTGCCGTAGCAGCTCACGAGACCCCTCGCTCGCCAAGCCCTGACGCCAATGCCGTCGCAACAGCCGGTATCCGAGCTCGGCCTCCCCTTCGAGGGGCGTCTGGTCGACCCACCCCGGCGCCTCCAAGAGCCACCATCCGACGAACCGCCCATCGACATAGCCGACCCAAAACCCCATGCCCGACACAGCCTCGGCCGTCGCGAGGCGCATCTTGTGAGCAGCGATCACCTGCTCCCGCGTCCGCCCCTCACCGGTCAGGTAACGCATGACCTCTGGGTCGGAGTCCAACTCCACCTCGAGCTCGAGATGCTCATCGCCCAACGGAACGAGCCTGATTCGGTCGGTCTGCAACATCACCTGGGTCACCAACAGATCGTCGCACCCGCGCCAAGCTCATTCGAACCGATACGGCCCGTGGGTTTCCTCAACAGCTCGTACGCACGCTCACGCCGCACGTAGTGCGCGGCCCTGCCGATGAGCGCGGTTCGCCCGAAACGGCGTTGTTGCGTTGATCGATCGGGCGCAGCTTTGCGGCCCGGCGGCGCTCGTGATCGCGGTTATAGGCAGCGCGCCAGAT
>JAOPWD010000217.1 GCA_025965875.1 Pseudonocardiales bacterium | reverse complement strand
ACCTTTGGTCGCGTGCGGGATGATCTGGTCGGCGGTCTTGGTCCAGGAGAACGGTCCGCAACGTTCGTTCCAGGTGATAGTTCAGGTTGCCCCGGGCGTCGTGCGCCGTGATGCTGGCAGCATGGGCCGCGCGCTGAGCACAGCCGAAGTCGTCAATGAGGCCGTCCGCTGTCGTCCCGATGATCGGGTGCGCGCCGCCGTCTTCGACTATCACGGCTACCGGCAGCGTGGTGTGGCGCCGGCTCTGCACCGTGGCTTGCCGTCGCCTTATCTCACGTTGATCTTCACGGTCGACGAGCCGCTGGAGATCGCGCAGCAGGTCGACCGCCGCCGTCCAGGAGGGCGCTACGACGCCATCGCCGGTGGCCTGCACGCCACTCCCGCGATCATCAAGCACGACGGCGCACAGTCGGGCATCCAGCTGCTCGTCGATCCGCTGGCCTCCCGCGCTCTGTTCGGGCTGCCGGCGAGCGAGCTCGCCAGCTATGACTGCGAAGCCAGCGAGGTTCTCGGGCCCGTCGCGGGTGAGCTGCACGACCAACTCCGCGAGGCGACGACGTGGGCGCACCGCTTCGCCATCCTTGATCGCGTCGTGGGTCAGATGCTCAGCCGCCAGAGCGACAACTCCGGGGCACCGTCCGATGCCGTGGTGCACGCCTGGCGGCTGCTGCTCGCCAGTGGCGGTCGGGCACCGGTGCGGGCGCTGGCGGCCGCGGTCGGCTACAGCGACCGGCACCTGGCCAACCAGTTCCGCGCCGAGCTGGGCCTCACCCCGAAGACGGCGGCGCGCGTGATCCGGTTCGACCGGGCGCGCCGGGCCTTGCCGGGTGATGCGACCGGTGCCCCGGTCCGGATAGGCGAGATTGCGGCGCGGTATGGCTACTACGACCAGTCGCACCTGGTGCGTGACTTCGTCGATTTCGCCGGCTGCTCGCCCAGTCGGTGGCTGGCCGAAGAGTTCGGAAACGTCCAAGCCGCCGAGGTCCTCGACGGGACAGACTTGACCGCATGAGCGATACGGCACCACCTCCCCAGGTCTGGCCCACGCTGCGTGCCCGCGACGCACGCGCCTTGATCCGATTCCTCGTCGACGTGGTCGGCTTCGAAGAAACCGTCGTCTACGGCGACGGAGATGTCGTGCACCACGCCCAGCTGTCCTGGCCGCCCGGCGGCGGGATCATGCTCGGTTCGGTGCGCGAGGTCGAGGGCGACCCGTGGCCCGTGCCGCCGGGCACGTGTGGTGCGTACGTGGTCGCCGACGACGTCGATGCGCTGCACGCCCGGGTGGCCGCGGCGGGCGCCGAGATCACCGACGAGCCCCACGACACCGACTACGGCTCGCGCGACTTCGCAATGCGTGATCCCGAGGGCAACCGGTGGTCGTTCGGGACCTACCGCGGCGAGCCCCGCAAGGCCTGAACCCCCTGGCGCTTTGCACCTTTCAGCGCCCCAAAATCAGCCTGATTTGGGGCGCTGAAAGGTGCAAAGCGGGGCATGTCGGGGCGTGGTCCTAGAGTGGCCACTCCGGTGGTGCCTGATGCGAGGAGAAACACGGTGACCGAACAGTCCGGCGAGCTGGCGATCGAGGTGCGGGGACTCGTCAAGCGATATCCGGGCGGCCGGGGACAGGACGGCGTCGACGCCGTGCGTGGCATCGACCTCGACGTGCGCCGCGGCGAGGTTTTCGGCTTTCTCGGACCCAACGGCGCCGGCAAGACCACCACGGTCCGGATGCTGTGCACTCTGTTGCCCATCAGCGACGGACGGGCCGTCGTGGCCGGCGTCGACGTGCGCCGCGATCCGGCTGAGGTACGGCGCCGAATCGGCGTGGCCCTGCAGGAAGCAGGGCTCGATGGACGGCAGACCGGCCGGGAACTGCTCGAGTTGCAATGCGGGCTGTACCGCATCGCCGACCCGGCTGCCCGCGCCACGGAACTGCTCAGCCTGGTCGGCTTGGACGATGCGGCCGACCGGCTCATCAGTACCTACTCCGGCGGCATGAAACGCCGTCTGGATCTGGCCACGGCGCTCGTGCACGAGCCGCGGGTGCTGTTCCTCGACGAGCCCACCACCGGGCTGGACCCGGCCAGCCGGGTCACGGTGTGGGACGAGGTGCGGCGGATCAACGAGCTCGGCACCACGGTCTTCCTGACCACCCAATACCTCGAGGAGGCCGACCAGCTCTGCGACCGGCTGGCCATCATCGACGACGGCACCATCGTGGCCGAGGGGACCCCGAACGCGCTGAAGTCCGAACTCGGCAGTGATGTGTGCACGATCAGCCTGGATCCGATCGAGCACGAGCGTGCCCGCGCCGCGCTCGGATCGCTGGCTGGAGTCGACCACGTCACAGACGCGGCGGAAGGGCTGGCCGTCTACGTGGATGATGCCGCTGCCGCGGTGGCCGACATCGTCCGGTTGCTGAGCGACGTCGACATCCGACCGCGGGCGATCTCGCTGTCCCGCCCGAGCCTGGACGACGTGTTCCTCGCCTCGACGGGTCGCCGCATCGAGGGTGGCGTTCCGGAGTTGGCGTCATGAACGAGACCCTGCTGCTCAGCCGCCGCGCGGTCCGCGAAGTCTGGCGCATCCCGGCGGCCACGATTCCTACGCTGTTCATCCCGGTCTTCTTCCTGGTCGTCAACCTCGGCCAGGTCAACAGGATCTTTCCGCCCTCGACGCCGTTCCTGCACGGCCAGCACTACGTGGCCTTCCAGATCCCGGTGTCGTTGGTGTTCGCGGTCAGCTCCGCCACGTCCGGGCTGGCGATGGTCACCGACATCGACGTCGGCTACCTCGACAAGCTGCTCGCCGCGCCGATCCGGCGCACGTCGATCGTGTGGGGGCGCTTGGCCGCCGACCTGGTTCGGGGACTGGCCGTCTCCGCGCTCGTGCTCGTCGTCGGCTTCGCGTTCGGTGCGCGCATCAAGTCCGGGCTGATCGGCGTGCTGCTGCTGATCGTGCTTTCGGCATTGTGGGGCGTCGCCTACGCGGGCATCGCCATCGCGATCGCACTGAAGACCAAGAACGTGCAGACCACGAACGCATCGTTCATCATCTTCTTTCCGCTGCTGTTCCTCACGCCGAACTTCGTGCCGCTCGATCTGCTGGCCGGTCCGCTGAAGGCGATCGCGCGCTTCAATCCGGTTACCTACGTGATCACGGGACTGCGTGATCTTGTGCTCTTCTCGGACATCCACTGGGGCTCGCTCGGTGCGTGCGCCCTGACCATCGCCCTCACTGGCGTCGTCCTGACCGGATTGTCGCTGCGGGCCCTGAACAACTTCGCCGAATAACCGCCACTTTCCCGCTCAGCTCAGCGCGCCGCGCAGGGCCGCCAGTTGTCCGGACGTGCAGTCGACATGCGGCGCGATGCGCAGCAGCGGAGTTGTCATCTCGCGTGGCGCGCGGGACGGCAACGAGGCGGTGGTGAGAATCCGGTCGTGGGCGAGGAGCGTGGCGGACACCGCCTGGGCGTCCTGCCCTGCGGTCGGGCGCAGCGCTGTTATCGCGCCTGAACCATCGCGCGCTGCGACGACCTGCCAGCCAGGCAGATCGGCCAGGGTGTCGCGGGTCAGCCGGCCGACCTCGTCGAGGCGCCGCCAGACCGTGGCCGGACCAGAACGGATGTGCTCGTGCAGCGCCGTACATAGACCCACTCGGCCCGCGATGTGCGCGTCATGGGACTCCAGGTGCCGCACGACCGGCCACTGCGCCGGCGCCATGGCGGACCCCTTCACCCGCAACGCGTCCCACCATCGCTGCGCCACGGCCAGGACGCCGACTCCGCGCGGTGCGCACATCCACTTGCGTCCGGTCGTGTAGAGCACGTCGGCCCCGCTGGCAGTGTCGACGTGCCCGAGAGCTTGGGCCGCGTCCACCCACAGCGGCACCCCGGCCGCGCAGCACAGCGCTGCCGCGTCGGCGACCGGCTGCACGAGTCCCCGATGCGCGGCAACCTGGGTCAGGTGCACGACAGCCGGGGGAGATGAGGCCAGGATTCGCTGCAACGCATCGAGGTCCAGGACGCCGTCGCCATCGGTGGGCAGCTCGATGAGCGACAAGCCGCGGGCGGTCAAGGCTTCCAGGTTCGGCCCCCACTCGCTGGCCACGACCCCAACGGCGGCGCCTTCGCGCAGCGGCCACGCGGCCAGCACTGCGGCCAGCCCGGCTGATGCGTGCTCGACGAACGCCACGCCGTCGGCCGGGACGCCGAGCAGATCGGCGAGCTGAGCCCGGCCTGCCTCGAGCACCGGTTGCGCAGCCTCCTCGGCGACGTAGGCGCCGACCTGGGCCTCGAGCAGCGCGTGATCAGCGACGGCCTGCAGCACCGCCGACGAGTTGCGCCCTGCCGCTGCGCTGTTCAGGTGGCTGCCGTGGAACTCGGGCCGTCGAGCCGCCCAGGCCGACCACGGCTGCGCGAGTCCGGCACTCACTGCATCGGCGTAGCCAGCGATAGGCCGAAGTCGCCGTCGGGATCGGTCCAGAACCGCACCACGCGAAGGCGGACTCGGCCCAGCTCGTCGGCGATGCCGTCGGGATGGAACTTGGCCGAGATCTCGGTCCGCATCTCCTCGCCGGCGGCGAAGCGCACGTCCAGGTCCAGATCGGCAATGTGCACGACTTGGTCCCGCGACGAGCGCAGCCGCATCTCGATCCATTCGTGTTCGGCGTCCCATACTGCGACGTGTTCGAACGCCGTCACGTCGAAGTCGGCGCCCAGCTCGCGGTTGACCACCGTGAGCACGTTGCGGTTGAACTCGGCCGTGACGCCGGCCGAGTCGTCGTAGGCCCGCTGCAGGCGGCCGACGTCCTTGACCAGGTCCGTCCCCAACAGGAACGTGTCGCCCGGCCGCAGGACCGAGCTCACGTCACGCAGGAATCTCCCGCGGGCGACCGGCTCCAAGTTCCCGATCGTCGAACCGAGGAACGCGATCAGCTGCCGGTCGCCGCCTGGCAGCAGGGTGAGGTGCTCCTCGAAGTCGCCGACGACCGGCTCGACCGACAGCAGCGGGAAATCGGTCGAGATCGTCTTCGCCGCGTCGGTGAGCACGACCGGGTCGACGTCGAACGGGACGAACCGGTGAAGCGTGCCGGCCCGGGTCAGCGCGCGCAGCAGCAGGCGGGTCTTGGCCGATGTGCCGCTGCCGAGCTCGACGAGCGTCCGCGCCTGCGAGAGGGTGGCGATCTCGTCGGCGTGCTCGTGCAGGATCGTGCTCTCGGCCCGGGTCGGGTAGTACTCGGGCAGCCGAGTGATCTCGTCGAACAGTTCGCTGCCTCGCGCGTCGTAGAAGTACTTCGGCGGCAACGTCTTCGGCTCGGTGGTCAGGCCGGCGCGCACGTCGTGGCGCAGCGCCGCCAGATACGACGACGGCGCGAGGTGGACCTCGAGGTCGGCGGCCATGTAGTCAGCTCTCCAGATCTGTGATCGTGATGCCGGCACCGGTCACGTCGACCAGGTGATGGTCTGGGACGTCGACCCACGCCGGGTCGTCGTCGAACGGTTCGCTCGCCACGAGCACGCCGTCGTCGGTGGCCAGCACACTGAGCGTGTCGTTCCAGCGGGTGCCGAGCAGGCGGTGCCCGTCGGTGAGCAAGAGATTGAGCCGAGCGGCCGGGTCACTGGTGCCGAGCTCGGCCACGAGCTTGCCGACGTGTTCCGGGCCGCGGTCGAACACGTGCGCGGCGAGCAGGGCGGAATCGCATACCGACTCCGCGGCGGGATGTGGCCCGAGCAGGCCGCGATCGATCACTCCGTTGTGCGACAGCAGCCAATGCCCCGACTGGAACGGCGCGGCCGCGGTCTCGTCCATCGGCATGCCTGCGGTGGCCGAACGTACTGCGCCCAGCACGCAGGTCGACGAGATTGTGGGTGCGACGGACGCGAACGAGGCGTCACTCCACAGCGGCCGGTTCGAGCGCCAGCGGGCCGGCTCGGCGCTGTCGAGGGGGTAGAAACCCACGCCCCAGCCGTCGGCGTTCATCCGGCCGTTGCGCTGGCGCCGCGGCCGGTAGGACTGCACCAGCAGCCCGTGCTCGGGGGCGAGCATCAGCTCGCCGAGGGAGCGGGGCGCGCCGAGCCAGGCGAAGTGTCGGCACATCTCAGGCGTCCCAAGCCAGCCGCAGCCCGCTGAAGATCTGCCGACGGACGGGGTGGTCCCAGTTGCGGAACGACGGGCGAATGGTCGACGCGGCGACGGCCCAAGAGCCACCCCGCAGCACCTTGTAGTCGCCGCCGAAGAATGGCTCGCTGTACTGCTGGTAGATCATCGGCATGAAGCCTGGCCACGGCGCGAAGTCCGAGGACGTCCACTCCCAGACGTCACCGATCAGCTGTTCGGCGCCGTAAGCCGACGCACCGGCGGGGTAGGCCCCGACCGGAGCCGGCCGCAGCGCGGCGCCGCCGAGATTGGCCCGCTGCGCCGCGGGCTCGGCCGAACCCCACGGCCACTGGCGTCGACTTCCGGTGACCGGATCCCACGCGCACGCCTTCTCCCATTCGAGCTCGGTGGGCAGCCGCGCGCCCGACCACGCCGCGAAGGCCTCGGCCTCGAAGTAGCTGACGTGCTGCACGGGCTCGTCGGGCGGCACCTGCTCCAGCAGCCCGAAGCGCCGCCGGGCGTTGTCAGCGGTCCAGAACTCGGGCCGCTCCAGACCAGCCTGGATCCGATGCGTCCAGCCAGCCGCCGACCACCACTTTTGCTGGTGGTAACCGCCGTCGGCGACGAAGTCCTGCCACGCCGCGTTGGTGACCGGCGCCCGCCCGATCCAGAACGGTCCCACGTCCACGCGGTGGGCCGGGCGTTCGTTGTCCAGTGAGAACGGCTCGTCGGTGCCGTCGACGCCGAGCACGAACTCACCGCCTGCGACGAAGACCCGGTCGATGTCCAGGGTGCGCCCCCGGGGGACCGGCTGACCGTGCAGCACCGGCGGCCCTTGGCGCAGTTGCAGCGTCGCCAGCATCGTCTCGTCGTGTTGCTGCTCGTGCTGGACGACCATCCCGGCCGCGAACAACTCGCCCGCGTCGTCCGGGATCCGCTCCAGGGCGTCGAGCACCCGGCCGCGGACCTCGTGGCAGAACTCGCGGGCCGCCACCGGGGGGAGCAGCGGCAGCGACGGGCGCTCGGCGCGGGCGTGCTTGAACGCGTCGTAGAGCGAGTCGACCTGTGGCGGCAGGATCCCGGGACGGTTGGCGTCACCGGCACGCAGCAGCCACAGCTCCTCCTGCTGACCGATGTGCGCGAGGTCCCACACCAGGGGGCTCATCAGTGGGTCATGCTGGGCCACCAGGAGGGGGTCGTCCAAGTCCGTCAGCAACAGCGTGCGTTCGCGGGCGCCGGCGAGGTCTCGCGCAACGGCGTCACGCATGTGCCATCTCCTCCAGCGCGGCTCGCGGTCCGACCTCGGCGATGCGTTCGGCCACCAGGTCGCCCGGGCAGTTCCCGGCGTCGACGAGATCGGCCAGGTCGGCCACGGCGGCCCCTAGTTCCGGTGGCACCCGCTCGGCGGCGATGGCGATGCACCGGCGGGCGGACTCGGCCAGCCGCGGGTCGCCCAAGCCGTCGCGGGCCGCCTCGGTCCAACACCGCGCGGTGGGCTCGGTCGCCTCGGCGGCCGCGTCGGCGGAAGCTGGATCGTCCATCAGGGCGGCGACGACCGCGGCCAGCGCCGGCCACCAGCGCGGCGCGCAGACGTCGAGATAGCGCAGCTCGAGGAATCCGCGCAGCCGCACGGGCGGGAACAGCGTGGTCAGGTGGGTCCGCAGGTCCGCCAGGTCGGGCCCCCGGCCACCAAGCGCGGTGCGCCCGGACACCCAGTGTCCGAACGGGACGATGCCGCTGACCGGCAGCACGTCGTCACCATCGGTGCGGAAGAACATCACCGGCGCCTGCATCGCGTATCGGGTCCACTCCGCGGCCGGCTCGTCGCGTCCGAGCAGCGGCCCGCAGCGGCTGCTGTCGAGCTCGGCCCACACCTGCTGACGCGCCGACTTCCACCCCGTGTCTCGGCCGGCCAGCCAGGGCGAGCAGGCTGACAGCGCGACGAGCGTCGGGCCGAGTTGGTGGGCCAGACCCACGCGGGCGCGCCAGGCCTGGGCCGGGCCGGCCTCCAGGTTGACCTGCAGTGCCGCGGTCGAGCACATCATGGCCGCACCCGGCCGCGCCTGCCCAGTCGCTTCGAAATGCCTCTGCATAGCCGCGTAGCGCGGTCGTGGATTGATCCGCCGCGGCGCCCGCAGCGGGTCGGCGCCGCCGTGGGCCAGCCCCAGACCCAGCTCGCCCAGGATCAGGCGGGTGCGCTGCTCGTCGCTGCGCAGCGCCGTGACAGCACCGAGCACGTCGTCCGCGGGAGGCCCGGACAGCTCCAGTTGACCGCCGGGCTCCAGCGTGACGAGGCTGCCGCCGGGCGGGGCATCCGCCGCGTCGGCCGCCGCCGCCACACGCGCCCAGTCCGGGCGCTGCGGCACTGCGGCCAGGTCGACCAGATGGGTCTCGAGTTCCAGTCCGACGCGGCCCACCACCGACTCGGTGAGTGCGGATTCGTAGACGTACTGGTCTGCGGCGTCGACGGTCAACGGCTCAGCAAGATCAGTTTCCGATAGGTACGAGATGGCCATGTCGCCCCTCCAGGTCCGGGCCGGCGGGGATGAAACGTCCCGCCGCGGGTCGGTGCGGGGGCGACCTGGGTTCAGTCGTCCTCTGTTTCCATCCTGTGTCACCGATGAGCAGATCGCAACGTTCCGAACCGCATGTCGCCAATTAGTAAGGTTCGCGACACCACATCACGCCGTACCGACAACGCGACGCGGCGCAGCAGTGCTGGGCGAGCTGCGCTCCAGCGGTTGGGGCAGGATGGCGACGCTGGCTGTGGACGCCGGCGGCTGCGGAGGAGCGTTGTTGCGCATTTGGTTCAACCGCACTTACGCGACCAACAGCCACGTCATCGCGATGCTGCGAGCCAACCCCGACGGCCGGCCGGTGCACGTCATCGGAACCCACACCGACGCTGACTCACCGGTGCTCGCCTCCTGCGACGAGGCATATCCGGAACCGCCCGAGGACTGTCCTGCCGTCGACTACGTGGCCTGGGCGCTGGAGTTCGCCCGGGAACACAGTGTCGATGTGTTCATCCCACGCTTGGGCATGGCCGATCTTGCCGACGCGCGGGTCGATTTCGCGGCACAGGGGGTCAGCCTCATGTGCCCCGCGGGCGACACGGTGCGCCTGTTCGACGACAAGGCAGCCGCGTATCTGGCAGCCGCGAAGCTCGGGCTGCCCGTGCCGCCGCATCACGTCGTCACCGACGCCGCGGGCTTGCGGGTGGCCTACGAAGCGGTGCGCGAGGTCGCCGAGATCGTGTGCATGAAGCCGGCGCGGGCCACCGGCGGGGACGGTTTCCGCATCCTGTCGACCGTCGGACCCGGCCTCGCCGAGCTGCTCGGTCCGGCGGACGAGCAGATCCCCGTCGACTGGGCGGCCGCGGCGCTCGACGCGGCCCGCAGCGCCGGTCACGACGTCCCGCCCCTGCTGGTGATGCCCTTCCTGACTGGCCCGGAGGTCAGCGTCGACGTGCTGGCCGACCTGGGTGGACGCACGCTGGCCGCGGTGGGCAGGCGCAAATCCCGACGCCGTGGCGTGATCGTCGACGACCTGCCCGCGCGCCGGGTGGCCGAGACGCTCAACCTGGCCCATGCGGTCGGCTACCTCTCGAACACGCAGGTCCGGTACTGGCAGGGGCCCGACGATCTCGAACCGCGTCCGTACTTGCTCGAGCTGAACACCCGGATGTCCGGCGGGCTGTTTCAGACAGCACTCGCCGGGGTGAATCTGCCCTGGGCGGCCGTCCAGCTGGCACTTGGCCAAGACACGGGAACTCTTCAGCCGCGCTACGACGTTGCCTTTACAACGGTCAGTTCGTTCGTCGCGCTAGGCGCTTCGCCCTAGCATCGAGGAGCGAACGGATCAGAATCGGCGGATCGGCCGCCATTGTCTGGTTTCCATCCCGACGTTTGGAGAATCCCGTGTCAGTCAGCCTCACCAAGGGCGGCAACGTCTCACTCACCAAGGAAGCCCCCGGCCTGTCGGCGGTCACCGTCGGCCTGGGTTGGGACGCGCGGACCACTGATGGTCAGGAGTTCGACCTCGACGCCAGCGCCATCGTCTGCGGGCCTGACGGCAAGGTGGTTTCGGACAAGCACTTCATCTTCTTCAACAACTTGAGCTCCCCGGACGGCGCCGTCACGCACACCGGGGACAACCTCACCGGTGAGGGCGCCGGTGACGACGAGCAGATCAAGGTCAACCTCGGTGCCCTGGGTGCCGATGTCGACAAGATCGTCTTCCCGGTATCGATCTACAACGCCGAGGCCGGCGGCCAGTCGTTCGGCCAGGTGCGCAACGCGTTCATCCGGGTCGTGAACCAGGCCGGCGAGGCCGAGATCGCCCGCTACGACCTGTCCGAGGACGCCTCCACCGAGACCGCGATGGTGTTCGGGGAGCTGTACCGCAACGGCGCCGAATGGAAGTTCCGCGCGGTTGGGCAGGGGTACAGCGCCGGCCTGGCCGGGATCGCGCGCGATTACGGGGTCGCCGTCTAACCAGGGCCGCTACCGGCCTGGTACTTGGGGGCGCCGTCTAATTGGCGCCACTACAGTCATACGGAGTCATACGGGCGTCGACCCGGCGCGGTCCGGCCACGGGCTCATAACAGGAGGAAGTCGAAATGAGCGTCAGCCTCAGCAAGGGCGGCAACGTCTCGCTCACCAAGGAAGCGCCCGGTCTCACGGCTGTGCTCGTCGGCCTTGGCTGGGACGCCCGCACCACCAGTGGAGCCGGGTTCGACCTGGACGCCAGCGCGCTGATGGTCGGTATGTCGGGCAAGATCCTGTCTGACGCGCATTTCGTCTTCTTCAACAATCTGACCAGTCCGGACGGCTCCGTCGAGCACACCGGCGACAACCTCACCGGCGAGGGCGAGGGCGACGACGAGGTCATCAAGGTCAACCTGGCCGGCGTCCCCGCCGAGGTCGACAAGATCGTCGTCACGGTCTCGATCTACGACGCCGAGACCCGGTCCCAGTCCTTCGGCCAGGTGCGCAATGCCTACATCCGGGTCATCAACCAGGCCGACGGTGCCGAGTTGACGCGTTATGACCTGTCCGAGGACGCCTCCAACGAGACGGCGATGATTTTCGGTGAGCTGTACCGCAATGCCGGCGAATGGAAATTCCGCGCCGTCGGTCAGGGCTACAGCACCGGGCTCGCGGGCATCGCGCGCGACTTCGGCGTCAACGTCGGCTGACCTGCGAGGCCAGTACTTGTACTGCCTCCGGGAGGGATAGGCATGTTGTTGAGGACGTTCGGCGCTTCGATGGCGATTGCCGTGATCGGCCTGACGCTCGGCTTCCTGTACGGCGGGGCGACCGGGTTGGCCGTGACAGCAATCCTGGCGGTGCTCGAGGTGTCGCTGTCCTTCGACAACGCCGTCGTGAATGCGACCGTCCTGGTCAAGATGAGCCCGTTCTGGCAGAAGATCTTTCTGACCGTCGGCGTCGCCATCGCGGTCTTCGGGATGCGGCTGGTCTTTCCGCTGCTCATCGTGGGCATCACCGCGAAGCTGACGCCGGCCGAGGCGATCCGGCTCGCCCTTGAGAAGGGCGACCCTCACCAGAAGGGCACCTACGGGTACCTGTTGCACCAGGCCCACCCGGCGATCGCGGCATTCGGCGGGATATTCCTACTGATGCTGTTCCTCGACTTCATCTTGGAGGAGCGCGAGATCACCTGGCTGACCTGGGTGGAGCGGCCCCTGGCTCGGGTCGGCAAGCTCGACCAACTCTCGGTGGTCGTCTCGCTGGTGGTGCTCGCGATCGCGGCTACTCAGCTCGCGCCGGCGGGCAAGGAGGCGACGGTCCTGCTGTCGGGCGCGCTCGGCATGATCACCTATCTCGTCGTGAACGGCCTCGGTGAGTTGTTCAACGTCGAAGCCGAGGAGGTCGAGGAGGAGGGCGAGGCCGTGGTGGCCAGGAACGGCGGCCGTGCGGTCGTGGTGGCCGTCGGCAAGGCAGCGTTCTTCCTGTTCCTCTACCTCGAGGTCCTGGACGCCTCGTTCAGCTTCGACGGCGTCGTGGGTGCCTTCGCGATCACGTCCGACCCGATCATCATCGCCATCGGCCTCGGCATCGGTGCGATGTTCATCAGGTCGTTGACGGTGTACCTCGTGAAGAAAGGCACGTTGGCCGAGTACGTGTATCTCGAGCACGGGGCGCTGTGGGCTATCGGGGCATTGGCTTTCCTGTTGCTGTTCACCATGAAATACGAAGTCCCCGAGGTCGTCACCGGCCTTATCGGGGTCGGCTTCATCGCCGCCGCGTTCGTCTCCTCGGTCGTGCGCAACCGACGCCTCGAGGCCGACGAAAAAGCTGGCGGCGTCCAGCGGGAACCCGCAGGCGTCTGATGGGAGTTGAGTAAGTATGGGCATCGACTACACCAAACGTCCCGCACAACCAGCCGCACCGCCGCCCCCGCCGCCACCCGGGACGGCACCCGTCGCGCCACCCGGGACGGGGATGGCGCCCGTCGCGCCGCCGGGGGGCGCGGCACCTGCTGTGTCGCTGTCGAAGGTGACACTGACCAAGTCCGCGCCGAAAGTCTCGCTGACCAAGCAGGGATCGGGCACTGGCCTGCTCCGGGTAAACCTCAACTGGAACGCTCGGCCCCCCGGACAGGGCGGGGGCGGGCTGTTCAAGAAGGCTCCGGCGGCCCTCGACCTCGACCTCGGCTGCCTGTTCGAGTTCACCGACGGCTCCAAGGGCGTGGTGCAGGC
>JAOPWD010000213.1 GCA_025965875.1 Pseudonocardiales bacterium | reverse complement strand
GGCGGCGTCGGCCGTGGTGGCCGGCCCAGGCAGGTCGGTCGGCGCGATCGAGACCCGGTGCGTGGTGTCGTCGTAGGCGAAGTCCAGGCTGGCCGGGCCCGCGATGACGAGCGGGATGTTGGCACCGTCGCGGGCGCCGTCGGCGCCGTAGTTCTCGTCCCACGACCCGTTCACCGTCAGCTTGAACTCGTAGGACCCCGCCGGCAGGCTGAACCGGCCCGCATAGCTGGTCGGGCCGGTCTGAGCCAGCTCGGACTGCCCGCACGACGGCTGCCAATCGGCCGGACAGCCCAGTTCGCTCTGCAGGCTGCCGGCGAGCGTGATCACCCGGCTCGGCGGATCGGCCGCGAGCGCGGGCGGTGCCGCGCTGAGCGCAGCCGCCGTTATGAGCCCTACTGCGGCAATAGCGATGCCCGGGCGAATAATCATAGAAAACTCCCAGCTGACGGATGTGTCCGGAACGTTACGGCAACCGAACAGCCGTGAGAATGACCTGCCGATGGCAGGAACGCGCGGGCCGCAGCTCAGTCCAGCAGGTGCTTACGCAGGGCCGCGGCGTCGTCGTCGGTCCAGCCGTGCCGACGCAGCCACTCGGGCGCGCCGCCGAAGTTCGCCTCCAGTGCGTCGAGCAGGTGCTCCATGGTGGCGGCGCGCGGGCTGTGCTTGTCGATGTCCTGGTTCGCCAGATCGCCGGTATAGGTGCGCGAGGCGTTGAGCCGAGCGAAAATCGCTTCGATGCGCTCGGCACTTTGCGCGTAGTCGTCGACGATGGCCTCGCGGGCCACGCCCACTTCGGCCAGCGCCAGCGCTACCACCACCCCGGTGCGGTCCTTGCCCGCGGCACAGTGCACGATCGTCGCGCCGTCGGTATCCGCGATCAGCCGCAGGGCGCCCACCACGGAGTCGGGCCGCTCGTCGAGGTAGCGCAGGTAGACGCCGGCCGCGCCGAGACGCACCCGATCGGGCTCCCCCAGGTCGGTGCCGCGGTTCTGCCACGGCAGCACCACCGGGCCGTCGTCATCGAGCGCGCCCGCGTCGGTGTTGCGGCCGGCCTCGGGAAACAGCGAGAAGTGCTGCACGTCCACTGAGGGCTCGCGAGTCAGCGGCCCGGGGCCCTCGGAGTCGAGCTCGACGCCGGTGCGCAGGTCGGCGACCGCGCGCACCTCGTGGTCGTCGAGGAGCACCCGGACGTCAGCGTCGGTGAGGCCTTGCAGGTTGTCGGAGCGAATGAGCCGGTTCGGCTGGGTGTGCTGTCCGTCGACGGTCGGCAGGCCGCCGAGGTCGCGGACATTCGCCGCGCCGGCCAGGTTGATCCAGCGCGATGAGCTCACCCACCCGACTGTACCGACGGGATCAGAACGCGGATTCGGGCAGGTCCATCAGCGAGTTGTCGACCGACTCGGCGATGGCGCGCCGGGCCGAGAGCTCCGGCAGCATCGTCATGGCGAAGAACCGCGCCACGGCCGGCTTGCCCTCGTAGAACGCGCGATCGGCGTCGGACAGTCCGTTCGAGTCGAGCTTGGTCAACGCAACCGCGGCCTGGCGCAGGAGCAGGTAGCCGACCATCAGGTCACCGGCCGAGAGCAGCAGCCGGGTGGTGTTCTGGCCGACCTTGTAGACGTTGCGCACGTCATCCTGCGCGCTCATCAACTGCGTGTACATCGCGCCGACGATTCCGCCGAGGTCCTCGAGGCCCTTCTGCACCGCGGCCCGCTCTTCCTTGAGCCGGCCCTCGCTGGCGATCGACTCGAGAAACTCGGTGATCTCGCCCGACAGCGCACCGAGCGCAGCGCCCTTGTTCCGGACGATCTTGCGGAAGAAGAAGTCCTGACCCTGGATCGCGGTGGTGCCCTCGTACAGGGTGTCGATCTTGGCGTCGCGGATGTACTGCTCGAGCGGGTAGTCCTGCAGGTAGCCCGACCCGCCGAAGGTCTGCAGCGCCTGGGCCAGCTGGTCGTAGGAACGCTCCGAGCCGGCGCCCTTCACGATCGGCAGCAACAGGTCGTTGATGGCCTCGTCGAGCGCGACGTCGTTGCCCTCGTGCTCGCCGATGATGATGCGGTCCTGCGCAGCGGCGGTGTAGAGCACCAGCGCGCGCATGCCCTCGGAGTAGGCCTTGTTCAGCATCAGGCTGCGGCGCACGTCCGGGTGGTTGATGATCGTCACGCGCGGCGCGGTCTTGTCCGAGGCCTTGGTGAGGTCGGCCGACTGGACACGGGTCTTGGCGAACTCGAGCGCGTTCAGGTAGCCGGTCGAGAGCGTCGCGATGGCCTTGGTGCCGACCATCATGCGGGCGTGCTCGATGACCTGGAACATCTGCGCGATGCCGTCGTGGACGTCGCCGACGAGCCAGCCCACGGCCGGGTCGCCGGCGTTCTCGCCGAAGCGCAGCTCGCAGGTGGTCGATGCCTTCAGTCCCATCTTGTGCTCGACGTTGGTCACGTAGACGCCGTTGCGCTCGCCGAGTTCACCGGTTTCGGCGTCGAAGTGGAACTTCGGCACGACGAACAGGGACAGCCCCTTGGTGCCGGGCCCGGCGCCCTCGGGGCGGGCCAGCACGAGATGGACGATGTTCTCGGTGATGTCCTGCTCGGCCGACGTGATGAAGCGCTTGACGCCCTCGAGGTGCCAGGTGCCGTCGGCCTGCTCGATCGCCTTCGCCCGGCCGGCGCCGACGTCGGATCCCGCGTCGGGCTCGGTGAGCACCATCGTCGCGCCCCAGCCCTTGTCCACCATGAGCTGGGCGATCTTCTTCTGCTCTTCGTTGCCGTTGGCGTAGAGAATGCCGGCGAACGGCGCGCCTGCCATGTACATGTGCAGAGCCGGGTTGGAGCCCAACACCTGCTCGGCGATGCCCCAGACCAGGGTGCGGGGGGCGAGCTGGCCACCGAGTTCGGGTGCGGTCTCCAGGCGCCACCACTCGCTGTCGCGCAGGGCTTTCCAGGACTTCTTGAGCGACTCGGGCAGCGTCACCGAGTTGGTGTCGGGGTCGAACACCGGCGGCTTGCGGTCGGCGTCAGCGAAGGACTCGGCCAGCGGCCCCTCGGCCAGTTTGGCCACCTCGTGCAGCATGCCCCGCGCGGTTTCTTCGTCGAGATCCGCAAACGGTTCCTTGCCCAGCACGCCGTCAGTGCCGAAGACCTCGAACAGGTTGAACTCGATGTCGCGGACGTTGCTCTTGAAGTGGCCCATGGCCCGTCGCTCCCTGGTGGGTTACTGGTCAGTAACATCAGAGTATTACCCACGAGTAACGTGCGCAAGGCACTGCTTGCAATTGTTAGCAGTCTCGCGTGCAGTTATTTCTCAGCGGAGGACGCGGAGACGCACTGTTTCCGGCAGGGCGCGCAGCTCATCAAGCATCTCGTCGGTGTAAGCGGCGCTCACGTCGGTGAGCACGTAACCCAGGGCGCCCCGGGTGCCCAGGAGCTGGGCCTCGACGTTCACCTTGTGCTCGGCCAGCACGCCGTTGATCGTCGCCATGACGCCAGGAACGTTGTGGTGGATGATGACGAGCCGGCTGGTGCCCGGAACCTGGGGCAGCGCCAGCCCGGGCAGGTTGACGCTCATCGCGGTAGCACCGTCGAGGACGAAATCGCGGAACTTGCCGGCGACGAAGCGGCCGATGTCCTCCTGCGCCTCCTCGGTCGAACCGCCGATATGCGGAGTCAGGATCACGTTCGGCAGGCCGCGCAACTCAGACACGAACTCGTCTCCGCGGCCCTTGGGCTCGACGGGGAACACGTCAACTGCCGCACCGGCGATGTGGCCCGACTCGATGTGCGCGCGCAGCGCCGCATAGTCGACGACGAAGCCGCGGGAGAGGTTCAGGAACAGCGAACCCTGCCGCATCGCCGCGAACTGCGCCTCGCCGAAGAGCAGGTCGTTCGAGGCCCGGCCGTCGACATGCAGAGTGACGATGTCGGATGCGGTCAGTAGCTCCTTCATCGACCCGCAGCCACGCGCGTTGCCCAAGGCCAGCTTGTCGGCGGTGTCGTAATACAGCACCTTCATGCCCAGGTTCTCGCCGAGCACCGAGAGTTGGGTGCCGATGTTGCCGTAGCCGATGATGCCCAGCGTGCGGCCGCGGACCTCGTGCGCGCCGTCGGCCGACTTGTCCCAGACGCCGTCGTGCATCAGGGCGTTCTTCTCGGTCAGGCGCCGCGTCATCGAGATGATCTCGGCAATGGCCAGTTCGACGACCGACCGGGTGTTGGAGAACGGGGCGTTGAAGACGGTGATGCCGCGTTCGGATGCCGCGTCGAGGTCGATCTGGTTGGTGCCGATACAGAACGCTCCGATACCAACCAGGTGGGGCGCCGCGTCCAGCACCCGCTGGGTGATGTGCGTCTTGGACCGCAGGCCGATCAGCGAGATGTCGCCGACGCGGCTGACCAGCTCGTCCTCGTCCAGCGCGCGCCCGATCGACTCGACGTCGAAGCCGGCCGAGCGCAGGATCGCCTCGGCCTCGGGGTGGATTTGCTCGAGCAGGAGTACGCGCGGCGCGGTGTCGGTCACGACCCAATTCTAGGCGAAATGCGATGCGCCCCCGTCCACGCTGTCGTGGACGGGGGCGCAGTGAGCGCAATCGGGTCGGGTCAGACGCGTGACATGCGGCGACTACCGCTACCGGCGAAGCGCCGGTACACGAGCAGCACGATGATCGCGCCGATGACCGAGCCGATGATGCCGGAGGGCTGCAGCGCGCCCTGGCTCTTGTCGTGGTGGAAGAGCAGGTAGCCGAGGAATCCGCCGACGAACGAGCCGACGATTCCGAGCACGATGGTGGCCCCGATTCCCATCGGGTCCTTGCCGGGGACAAGCAGCCGCGCCAGCGCGCCCGCAATGAGCCCTACGACCAGCAGGGTGACGATCAGGCCGAACATTGTGTCCTCCTAGATGACCATGTGTTTGCCTTGGCGGCGATGTGTTTGCCGTTAGCCGGGTCGTACCCAGCTCTGGGAGGGTCGTAACCGGGTGGGTTGACGGGCCGATCCCTGCCGCATCGCGCGGGGCGGGGCGGCCGGCACCGGCCTGCTCGCCGTAGAAGTGCCGTTCTGACAGGTCCCCGACGAGCTAACGGGCGCTCGGTGCCGACGCCCGGCTGATGCCATAGCCGCCCTGGGTGTCGGCTCCATAGCGGGCGATCTCGCTGGCCAGGTCGAGTGGCTGGATGCGCGAGCGGCCGGCCAGCGCGGCCTCGTCGAGTCGATCGGCCGGCACGATCCAGGCGATCTCGAACTGCAGCCCGTCCGGGTCTTGGCCGTAGAGCGACTTGGTGGTGCTGTGGTCGGAGGCGCCGGTGAGGGCGCCGGCCTGGGCCAGCGTGCCGGCGAGCTCCTCGAGGTCGGTGAGCGTGTCGACCTCCCAGGCCAGGTGGTACAGACCCACGGTCGAGCGGCCCGCGTCGCTGTCGGCGGCGGCATCGCCGATCTCGAACAAGCCGAGGTCGTGGTCGTTGGTGGACGCGGGGGCGCGCAGGAAGGCGGCGCCATGCAGGCTGTCCATGCCCTCGATGGGCGCAAAGTCGAGAACATCGCGGTAGAAGGCGACGCTGCGCTCGACGTTTCGGACAAACAGCACAGCGTGATTGAGCCGATGGATGGCCATGACACTCCCTGATCTGGACACTCCACCCTAGCGCGACTCAGTTGAGGGTTCAATTGTTGATAGTTGCCTGTAATCGCCTATTCTTGCGGCCATGACGACGGTTGCGCCGAGTGTGGCCGGCACTCGGTGGCTTGAGAATGAAGAGCAAGAGGCCTGGCGGGCCTACCTGGAAGCGACCCTGCTGCTGTTCGACGCGCTCGATCGGCAGATGCAGCAGGACTCGGGCATGCCGCACGCCTATTACGAGATCCTGGTGCGCCTGTCCGAGACCGAGGGCCACAACATGCGGATGAGCGAACTGGCTGTGCAGACCCGGTCCTCGCGCAGCAGGCTGTCCCACGCCATCGACCGGCTCCAGGAACGCGGCTGGGTCGAGCGGGCCGACTGCCCCACCGACCGTCGCGGTCAGCTCGCGCACCTGACCGAGAAGGGCTTCGCCGTGCTCAGCGAGGCAGCGCCCAGTCACGTGGCCATGGTGCGCAAGCACGTCATCGACCGGCTCAGCCCCGAACAGATCCGTCACCTCGCCGACATCGGCAACTCGATCATCGCCGGCCTGGAGCCGACCTGCGCGTCAGCTGACCGCGGCTAGCAACGCCCGCCAGAGAGCAACGCGGGATCAGCTGGACGTGGCCGGCGTGCCGGGGCTGGTCGAGTCGGTGGACGGTGCGGCAACGCTCGTGGTGGTGACGCTGGGCGACGGCGGCGTAACGGTGTCCGACGTGCTGACACTCGGGGTCGGGGTCGGTGTCGGGCAGTCGGTGCCGGTTGGGCTGGGCGACGTTGCGCTCGAGGATGGCGTGACGCTGGTCCTGGTCGTAACCGTTGGCGTCGGGCACGGTGTCGACGTCGGGGTGGACGGCTGCGAACTCGGGGTGGTCGAGTGCGAACTCGGCGCGCTCGGCGTGGGCGACGACTTCGCGGGCGACGACTTCGCGGGCGGCTTGGGCTTGGGCTTGGGCGGGATGCCCAACGGCGGCCCGGGGTTGGCTACCGGCACGATCACCTGCGGCGGCGCTGGATGGGGGTCGGCCGGCACGACCGGCACGGTCAGGCCCGGAACA
>JAOPWD010000185.1 GCA_025965875.1 Pseudonocardiales bacterium | reverse complement strand
GGACGCCGATCCACATCAGCGTGCCGCAGCACCCAACGAAGGACCACAGCGCGCCGGTCCCTTCGCGGTCCGCCGAGCCGGTCACGCCGAAACAGGCTGAAGAGCGCGTCGCGCCGAGCCAGCAGATTACGTCCGCAGCCCCCATCGCGCCGGCGCCGCAGCTCGGCCCGGCAAAGCCGTCGCAGGGCTTGCCGGCGGCGAGCGCGCCGACGGATCAGGACGATCCGGCTGGCGATGGCTCGACACCCGACGACGGCGTGGCACCCAGCCCGCCCCCGACCTCGACTGATTCCGACGACGATGCGAGCTCTCCCGTCGACGACCCCGGTGACGACGGTCCCGACCCCGGCGACGACCATCGTCTCCCCGCTGCCGAGGACTAGCGCCAGGCACCTGCTTGGATGTTGTGCCGGTCTGGTCGTCTGGACGGCGAACTCGGCAACCTCATGCGACTACAGGCCACTACCACTGCACCAGATCAACTTGGCGGCTTGTGGGCGACGGCGAAAATGCGGCGGAACGGGAACAGAGTGCCGTGCTCGGTCGGCGGGTATGCGGCGCGCAGTTCGGCCGCGTACTCGGCCTCGAAGACGTCGGCGGCCGGCCTCGCATCGCCGTCATCAGGCGCGGGCCGGTCCGCCAGTGCTGCGAGGACGGGCCGCAGCCCAGTGCCGCGCACCCAGTCGAGCACCGGATCGGGGCCGGCCAGCACGTGCAGGTACGTCGTCTCCCACACCTCAGCCGTCAGCCCGGCGGGGAGCAGCAACTCCGCGTAATCGACGGGCGTGGAGACGGCGTCGTGGTGTCGCAGCGCGTCACCCAGCAGGGGCGCCCACCGCGCCGAGTCCGCCAGCGAGCGCATCAGGGTGTGCGACGGCGCGCCGAAGTTGCCCGGTACCTGGAACGCCAGCCACCCGTCCGCCGGCAACGACGCCGCCCACTGGCGCAACAGCTCCTGATGGCCCGGCACCCACTGCAGGGTCGCGTTGCTGATCACCACGTCGGCGTCCACCGGCACGGACCAGTCCGCGGCGTCCTCGACGCGGAACGCGACGCCGTCGACGCAGGCCGCCTGCGAGATCATCTCCGGTGACGAGTCCAAGCCTTCGACCACCGCCGACGGCCAGCGCTGCGCGAGCAGTGCAGTCAGATTCCCCGGACCGCAGCCCAGGTCCACGACCCGGCGCGGCGCGGCGCAGTCGATGCGGGCCAGCAGCTCGATGAACGGCCGCCCGCGCTCGTCGGCGTACCGCGAGTACTGAGCCGGGTCCCACCGCATCCGCAATCCTCTCGACGTCAAGGAATATATCTTGAAGTCAAGAGATATGGCACCATGAAGCCATGATCGACGAAGTGGACCAGATCGTCTCGGCCTGGCGCCGCGAACGGCCTGACCTCGACGTCGCTCCGCTCGAGGTGCTGTCGCGGGTGAGCCGGCTCGCGGCGGTGTTGGACGAGCGGCGCGCCGACGCCTTCGTCGAGCACGGTCTGCAGGCGCACGAGTTCGACGTCCTGGCCGCGCTGCGCCGTAGCGGTGATCCGTTCGAACTGACCGCCGGTGAATTGTGCGCGCTCACGCACGTCACGTCCGGAACGATGACCAGCCGGCTCGATCGGCTCAGCGCCCGCAAGTTCGTGACCCGCCACAACGACCCGAGCGACGGCCGCCTCGTCCGGGTCCGCCTCACCTCGACCGGACGGCGGCGCATCGACGCGGCCTTCTCCGCGCTGCTCGACACCGAGCGCGACCTGCTCGGCGCACTGCCGGACGCCAAGCGCGCCGAACTGGTCGACGCCCTGCGTGATCTACTGCTCGCCGCGAATACCCCGGCCGTCACATAGCTGAGATCCGGCATAGGACGCCCGCCCAAACACAAGGGGGGCGCGTCGGTTCCCGCAGCTAGGCTGGCCCCGTCATCCCGAGCCCTGAGGGGGGATCCCATCAGCGCCGACAATGCCGCGAACGCGGTTCCGCCTGCGGTGCAGGTAGCCTCGAGCTCCACCGTTTCGTCGGTGGCGGCGGTCCGAGGCGTCCTTCGGGTCACCGCATTCCGCCGACTCTGGTACGCGACCGCGTTGTCCAGCCTCGGTGACTGGCTCGGCCTGCTGGCCACCACGGCGCTTGCCACCTCGCTGGTTCACGGATACCAGGCCCAGAACTATGCCCTCGGCGGGGTGCTCGTCGTCAAGCTGCTGCCGGCCATCGTCCTGGGCCCGGTCGCCGGGGCGTTCGCCGACCGGTTCGACCGGCGCCGCACGATGGTCGTCTCCGATGCAATTCGGTTCGGGTTGTTCCTGACGATCCCGCTCGTACACACGATTGCCTGGCTGCTGATCGCCAGCTTCCTGATCGAGTGTGTGAGCCTGTTCTGGCTGCCCGCGAAGGACGCCTCGGTGCCCAACCTGGTGCGCCGCGACCAGATCGAGGCGGCCAATCAGCTCAGCCTGATCACCACGTACGGGTTCACACCGGTGCTCGGTGCGGCGCTGTTCTCGGTGCTCTCCCTGATCACCAACGTGCTGGGCCGGCACCTGGACTTCTTCCGGGCGCAGCCGGTCAACCTCGCGCTGTACTTCAACGCCGCCACATTCCTGATCGGCGCTGTGGTGGTGTTCTTCATCCGCGAGATCAGCGGCCACCGCGAGCAGCGCGCAGCCGAAGACGCGCCCAGCCTGTTCAGCCTGCTGCGTGAGGGCGCCTCGTTCGTCCGGCACTCGCGCCTGATCGGCGGGCTGATCATCGGTCTGGTCGGTGCCTTCGCCGCCGGCGGTGCGGTGATCGGCGCGGGCAAGATCTTCGTCACCAGCCTGGGTGGTGGCAACGCGGCCTACGGCGTGCTGTTCGGATCGGTCTTCGTGGGCCTCGGGCTGGGGATGGCCTTCGGCCCGCGCATCGCCCGCGAGCTGTCCCGGCGCCGGCTGTTCGGGCTGTCGATCGTCTTCGGGGGGGCCTGCCTCATCCTGACCGCAGTCATGCCCCAGGTCGTCCTCGCGATGATCTTCGTGGTGGGTGTCGGCTTCGGCGCCGGCGTCGCCTATCTGGCGGGCATGACGTTGATGGGCACCGAGGTCGACGACGTGATGCGCGGGCGGGTGTTCGCGCTGCTCCAGTCGCTCATCCGAGTCGTGCTGATCCTCGCGCTGGCCGCGGTGCCGTTCGTCGTCGCCCAGGTCGGTCGTCGCCGGATCTCCATCGCCGGGTTACACGCCACGGTCGACGGCACTCGCTTCGTGCTGATCGCGGGCGGACTGCTCGCCATCGCGGCCGGGGTGTTCGCCTACCGCAAGATGGACGACCGGCAGAAGGTCGGCGTGTGGACCGACCTCAAGATGTCGCTGCGCGGCGACACCTCCGGCCGGCGTCGGATGCGCAGTGGCGGCGTGTTCGTCGCCTTCGAGGGCGGCGAAGGGTCGGGCAAGTCGACCCAGATCGCGCTGCTCGCCGAGACGCTCCGCGGGTCGGGCCGCACGGTCACCGTGACCCACGAGCCGGGCGGCACGCAGGTAGGTGAGCAGATCCGACACCTGCTGCTGCACAGCGACGAGACGCTGACGCCGCGCACCGAAGCGCTGCTGTTCGCCGCCGACCGCGCGCTGCACGTCGACACCGTGATCCGCCCGTCGCTCGACGCAGGCGAGATCGTCCTGACCGACCGCTTCGTTGACTCCTCCCTCGCTTATCAGGGCGCCGGCCGGGAGCTGACCGTCGACGACGTCAGCCGGGTGTCGCGGTGGGCCACCGGCGGGCTGCGTCCCGACCTCACCGTGCTCCTCGACATCCCGGCGGCGCAGGGCCTGGACCGCGCGCGCGGGCGGGCCGAGGCCGACAAGCTCGAGGGTGAATCGTTGGCCTTCCACGAGCGGGTGCGCGAGTCGTTCCGCCATCTGGCCGAGTCCGCGCCGCGGCGCTACCTCGTCGTCGACGCCACGCGGCCGCCTGACGAGATTGCCGCCAGGGTGCTCGTCGCCGTCGAGGGACTGTTCTCGATCCGCCGTCCCGTCCTGCGGCACCACAACCCCGCCACAATGCGATGAGCGTCTGGGATGCCCTCGTAGGGCAGGACGAGGCGGTCGCAGCGTTGCAGGGTGCGGCCCAGGCGGCCGCTGACCTGACGCACGACCGGCCGGTTGCTCCCGGCGCGATGACCCACGCCTGGCTGTTCATCGGGCCGCCCGGGTCCGGGCGGTCGGTGGCCGCGCAGGCCTTCGCCGCCGCACTGCAATGCGAGCGCGACGACGACATCGGCTGCGGCGAATGCCCGGCCTGCCGTACGGTGCGGGCCGGTAGCCATCCCGATGTTCGGGCGGTCGTCCCCGACGGCCTGTCGATCTCGGTCGACGAGATGCGTGCGGTCGTCGCTGCTTCGGGCCGCTTGCCCGCGCTCGGCCGCTGGCAGGTCGTCGTGATCGAAGACGCTGACCGGCTGACCGAGCGCGCGTCCAACGCATTGCTCAAGGCCGTCGAGGAACCGGCGCCACGCACGGTGTTCCTGCTCTGCGCGCCGTCGTCGCACCCCGACGACGTGTCGGTGACGATCCGCTCCCGGTGCCGGCTCGTGTCGTTGCGTACCCCGCCCGCCGCGGCCGTCGCAGCGGTGTTGCAGCGCGACGGGCTGGACGCCGCGATGGCCGACTGGGCGGCGGCCGCGGGGCAGGGGCACATCGGCCGCTCGCGTCGACTGGTGCGCGACGCCGACGCTCGTGATCGCCGCGCCGAGGTGCTCGCCATCCCCGCGTCGCTGACCACGCTGCGCGCGTGTCTCGCCGCTGCCGACCACCTGGTCGGCGCCGCAGAAGCCGAGGCGGCCGCGATGTCCTCCGAGTTGGACTCCGACGAGACCGAGGCGCTGCAGACCGCGCTCGGCGCGGGCGGCACCGGCAAAGGCACCGCCACGATGCCGCGCGGTACGGCCGGGGTCATCAAGGACCTGGAGCGCCGCCAGAAATCGCGTGCCACCCGCGCGCAACGCGACGCCCTCGACCGCGCCCTGGTGGACCTGGCCGCGTTCTATCGCGACGTGCTGCTCGTGCACTCCGGTTCGCGGGTCGCCCCGGCGCATCCCGACTTCGCCGACGACGTGCGCGCGGTGGCGCTGCGGGTCAACCCGGCCGGCGTACTGCAGCGCCTGGACGCCGTCCTGGCCTGCCGCGAGGCATTGGAGCTCAACGTCAAGCCGCGTATCGCCGTCGAAGCCATGACCGCTGCCCTCCGCCTGCCCTGATTTGCTTCCCGCTTTGCACCTTTCAGCGCCCCAGAACCGGCCGAGCCGGGGCGCTGAAAGGTGCAAAGCGGCAGGGGGAGCGGGCTAGGGTTACCGCCGTGAGCATGGTGTGCGCCGTCGTCTTCCAGCGGCAAGGGCGGCTGTACTACGCCGACCCGGGTGAGCTCACCCCGAGCGTCGGCGAGCATGTCCTGTACCCGACCGACGCCGGCGCCGAGGTGGCCGAGGTCATGTGGGCGCCGCAATGGGTCAGCGACGACATCGGCGGCCTGCCCGTCCTGGTCGGCATGGCCGTCGCCGACGATCTCGACGCGGCGACCCGCTCGCGCAAGAAGCGAGCAGGGGCTCGAGTGGCGGCCAAGCGGCTGATTCGCGAGCACGGGCTGCCGATGAAGCTCAGTGGCGTCGACTACACCGGCGACGAGACCACGATCTACTTCACCGCACCGCACCGCGTCGACTTCCGATCCCTCGTGCGCGACCTGTCCGCGACGCTGAACGGGCGCGTCACCCTGCGCCAGCTTTCCGCGCGCGACGAGGCGCGCCTGACCGGCGGCATCGGCTCGTGCGGCCGCGAGCTGTGCTGCTCGACGTTCCTGGTCGACTTCGAGCCGGTGTCGGTGCGGATGGCAAAGGACCAGGACCTGCCGATGAACCCGCTGCGCATCTCCGGCGCCTGCGGCCGGCTGATGTGTTGCCTGAAGTACGAGCACCCGCTCTACCAGGACTTCGCCGAGCAGGCGCCGGCCATCGGCGAGAGCGTCGAGACGCCCGACGGCGAAGGCACGGTCGTCGGCCACAACGTGCCGGGCGAGACCGTCGTCGTCCGGATGGCGGCCGACGGCAGCAAGAGCGCCTGCGCGCTGGCGTCGGTGTGCTCGTCCCGCAAGGCGTACGACGGCCGCGCGGAAGCCGTGACCGACGTGCCGGAGCACTGACCACCGAGAGGACGACGATGACCAAGCGCGATAGCCCCTGGCCTGCTGGCACCCCGTGCTGGGTCGATGTGATGACGACCGATCTCGTGGCGGCGAAGCAGTTCTACGGGCCGCTGCTCGGGTGGCGGCTCACCGACGGGTCGCCTGACACGGGCGGGTACGTCGTGGCCGACATCGACGGGCGGTCGGTAGCCGGTCTGATGTCGATGCAGGACGGCATGGCGCATCCGGCGGTGTGGACCACGTACCTCGCCACCGACGACGCGGCCGCTACTGCCGAGCAGATCACCGCGGCGGGTGGCCACGTCGTGATGCCCCCCATGGACGTCATGGGCGGCATCATGGGCCTGGGGGTCATGGCCGTCGCGCAGGACCCCACGGGCGGCACGTTCGGAATCTGGCAGTCGAAGGAACACACCGGGGTTCAGCTGGCCAACGAACCTGGCTCGCTCACCTGGAACGAGTTCATGACTCGCGACTACGCCGCAGCCAAGGACTTCTACGCCGCCGTGTTCGGCTACAGCTACACCGAACTCGGCGGCGAAACCTTCCAGTACGCCACGATCGAGGTCGGCGGCGAAACCGTCGGTGGGCTCGGCGTCCTGGCCGCCGAGATCCCGGCCCAGGTGCCCCCGCACTGGCGGGTGTACTTCGAGGTCGCCGACCCGGACGCCACGGCCGAGGCGCTCACCCAAGCCGGCGGTTCGGTGTTGCGGCCGCCCGCGGACATGCCCTACGGCCGGCACGCCGACGTCGCCGACCCACAGGGCGCCACGTTCTCGATCATCAAGGGTGCCCAACCGGCCTAGCCGTCCGATTCCGCGACATGTGCCGGATCGACGGGCAGGAGTGGCCAGGGACGACCGTCGACGTGGCGGGCGCGCCCGTCCTGGTGAGCCGCGCGAACTACAAGGCAGCCCGTGGTCTGGGCGCTCGGGCACGGCGCGCTGTAACACCGTCGACCGCCCGGCTTCGACCCCGAACTGATCGATCTGGCTCTCGACGGCGTTCGAGGCGACACCCGATAGACTCGGCCGGTCGCGGGCACCCCGCGTGCCGCCTTAGCTCAGTTGGTAGAGCACCTCACTCGTAATGAGGTTGTCCGGGGTTCGATTCCCCGAGGCGGCTCCACTGCGCTCGCTCCCCGTTGAGGGGCACAATGTCGGCATGGCGAAGCATCTGGATGTGGGCCGGCTGTTCCAGCACGGCGACAAGGTGTGGCCGGTCAGCCTGACCGACGACGAGCGACCCGCCGAGCC
>JAOPWD010000239.1 GCA_025965875.1 Pseudonocardiales bacterium | reverse complement strand
GCCAGTCGACGGCACTCTCGCCCATGACGATCGCCGCGGTGCTGGCGGTGTTCGCGGCCAGCGCGCACGGCGCGTAGACCGACACCGTGCGCCACGGCCCGTCGGCCGGAAGGCCGGTGCGCGGGTCGACTATGTGATGTACCGGCTGACCGCCGCGCCGCCAGGTGCGGACGGTCGTGGTCGACGTGGCCAGGCCGCCGTGACGCACGAGCACCAACTGCCCGTCGCCGCCCTCATGCTCGGCCACGTCGAGGCACCAGCCGTCGGGGCGGTGACCGGCCACGGCGATGTCGCCGCCCAGCTCGACCAGCACACCGGTGTCGTAGCGGCTGCTCAGCGCGCGGGCGGCGTGATCGGCCATGAACGCCTTCGCCGTCGCGCCCAGGTCCAGCGCCGCGCCGGCCGGGACGGTCAACAGCCCCGCCTCGCGGTCCAGGCGCACGTCGCGCCAGCTGCGCCACGGCGTGCTGACCTGGAGCGCCGGGCCGTCCATGATCACATGAGCGATGTCGCGGTCGTACCCGATGCCGCGCATCGAGAGGCCGACCGTCGGGTCGACGGCACCGCCGGTCTGGGCGGCCGCTCCCAGCGCAGCGTCAATCAGCTCGACGAGCAGGCGCGGGATCGGCGTGGGCCGACCGGCCCGGTCGTTGGCCACCGACAGCGCCGAGTCGGCCCGGAACCGGCTCGCCACCACGTCGACCCGGGCCAGCAACGCGGAGAGGTCACCCGCGGCCGACCGCAGGACCCGCCCGTCGTCGACGACCAGGCGCACCGTGCAGCTCCAGGCACGCATCACGTGGGTGGTCTCGAAGCCGCTCATGACCCGTTGCTCCCGCCGACGGGGAGGGTCTGCTGGGGCGCCGTCGTGATCCCGCTGGTGCCGCTGTCGTCCGACGTGGACGTGCTGGCGGACGCCGGCGTCGTGGTGCTGGTCGAGACGGTCGCCGTCCCGGACTGTGTCGCGGCAGCCGAGTGGGTGACGCCGGCGATCACCGACGCGGTGAGGGCGGCGCCGGCGACGGCCACTGCGCCACCGACGATGCCGGCGCGTCGGAGCAGCCGGTCTGGGGATGGGTTCTCGGTCATGACGATCACGATGCCGCCGGGCGCATCACGACCGTCTCACCACAGCATCAAGAGATCCCTAAGGCGGGTTAGGCGTCGCCAGTGCGCTCGATTGCAGAGCCACGCGCTCGGCCCGTCCTATGGCGCCGCGGTTGGTCGCGTTGGGGTGCGGGGGACCTCGTCGCGATTCGTGGTCACCCTCCGGGACGAATCAAGGCGCCTTGAGCAGCAGCGTGATCAAGGCGCCGCCGGACGGTGACCGGCCCAGGATCATCGAGCCGCCGCCGGACTCCGCGCAGCGTCGCGCGATGTCGAGGCCCAGGCCAGTCGAGCCGCGGTCACTGCGGCCCCGGAACAGCCCGTCGTCGGGCAGGCCGGCCCCCTCGTCGGAGACCTCGAGCCGAGCTCCGTCGGCGGTCCGCTCCAGGCGCACCGCGAACGGCACGCCCTCGGGCGTGTGAGCGAGGACGTTCTCCAGTAGGGCATCGGTCGCAGTGGCGACGTCGTCGGCGGAAGCCCTTACCAGCAAAGGGGTTCCCGGCAAGGTGATGGTTGCAACCCGGTTCTGGTCGTCGGCCAGCGCGGACCAGAATCGGACGCGATCACCAACCACCGCGGTCGCGTCGCACGACGGCAGCCGGCCCTCCCGCTGCGGGCGGCGCGCGGCATGGATGACGGCCGTGAGCGTCCGCTCGACCACGCTGACGTGGCCGCCCACGCGCTCGGCCTCCGCCGGGTCGCGCAGCGCCTCGGCATCCAGTCGTAGCGCGGTCAGCGGGGTCCGCAGCCGGTGCGACAGGTCAGCCACGGTCTCGCGCTCCTCGGCGATCAGCTCGTCGATGCGGTCGGCCAGCCGGTTCAAGGCGGTGCCGACCTCAGCGATCTCGCGCGGTCCGTCGGTGGGCGCCCGGGCCGCTGTGTCGCCGACGCTGAGCTGGTGCGCGGTCTGGGCCGTTCGCGTCAAGGGCCTGACGATGCGCCGGGTGAGCAACTCGCCCGCACCCGCACTGAGCAGCAGGAGCCCCACACTCGCACCGGCGAGCAGCAGCCACCAACCGGTCTCGCCCGAGTGCAGCGAAGCGTCGCTGGCCCACACCCGCACGAGGGACCCGCCGCGGGCGCCCAGTTCGGACAGTTGGCCGCCCTGCCAACTGACGACCGTCGCCTGCGGCGGGGCGCCCAGGCCGTGTGAATGGCCGCCAGGATCGCCGCCGGGCCCTCCTGGGCTGCCGGTCGGCGGATTGGGTTCGGCGGGAAGCCCTCCCGGCGGATTGGTTCCGACGACCTGTCCGGTCGGCAGCTGCACGCTCGCCACACGCCCACCGCCGACGTTCTTCAGGGTCGCGGCGAGGTCCGTCGTGGTGGGGGCGGTGTCTTCGCCGACGTACAGAGCCAGATGGTTCGTCTCGTCCTGAAGCGATTTGAGACCGGCTACGTACACGTTGTGCCGGATCAGGACGGCCAAGGGGATGGCGAAGGCGAGCACGACCAGCGTCGTCATGCCGACGACGAGCAGCAGGATGCGGCGTCTCATGGCGCTTCCGGCGCGACCAGCCGCACGCCGACGCCGCGCACGCTGTGCAGGTAGCGCGGCTCGCGGGCGGACTCACCCAGCTTGCGGCGCAGCCAGGACAGGTGCACGTCGACGGTGCGGTCCGAGCCGCCCCAGGCCAGCTGCCACACCTCGGCCAGCAGGTCGCGTTTGGTGACCACCTCGCCGGCGCGGCGGGCCAGGGCGAGCAGCAGTTCGAACTCCTTGCGGGCCAGCTCCACCGGCCGGCCGTCCACCGTGACCTCGTAGCTGCGGGTGTCGATGCAAAGGCCGCCGACAGTGACCACCGGGTCCTCGTCCGTACGGCCCATCCGCCGCAGCACCGCCCGAATGCGGGCGGTCACCTGGGTGGCTGTGAACGGCTTGATGACGTAGTCGTCGGCGCCCAGATCGAGCAGCCGCACCATCTCGGATTCGTCGTCGCGAGCGGTGGCGACGATGACCGGCACGTCGCTGATCGCCCGCAGCATCGACAGCACGTCGGCGCCGTCGATGTCGGGCAGACCGAGGTCGAGCAGCACCACGTCGGGCTTCTGCTCGACGACGGCAGCCAGCGCGGCCATGCCCGCGCCGACCGATGCGACGCTGTGCCCCTGTTCGCGCAGCGCCCGGGTCAACGCGCTGCGGATCGCAGCGTCGTCCTCGACGAGCAGTACCTGCGCCATGCGCGCGACGGTACCGCGCACACCCCGGGGATACTGATGATCGTGAGCTATCCCGACCTGCAGGCGTTCCTGTCCGCCCTGGAGCGCGACGGCGATCTGGCGCGGGTGAAGGCGCCCGTCGACCCCTATCTCGAGGTGGCCGGAATCGTCCAGCGGGTGGTTCGCGAGCAGGGCCCGGCCCTGCTTTTCGAGAACCCGACTCGCGGCCGGATGCCGCTCGCCATGAACGTGTTCGGTACCAACCGGCGGATGGCCAAGGCGCTGGGCGTCGACGACCTGGATGAGATCGGCACGCGCATCGCGGGCCTGCTCAAACCCGAACTGCCGCACGGTGTCGGGGGGCTGCGCGACGCTCTGGGCAAGGTGGCGCAGTTGCGCTCGGTACCGCCGCGACACGTCAAGGTCGCGCCGTGCCAGGAGGTGGTCGTGAAGGGCGACGACGTCGACCTGTCCGTCCTGCCCGGCATCACGTCCTGGCCCGACGACGGCGGCGTGTTCCTGAACCTCGGCCTCACTCACACCAAGCACCCGGAGACCGGCGCGCGCAACCTCGGCATGTACCGCCTGCAACTCCAGGACGAGCGAACGGTCAGCCTGCACTGGCAGATCCACAAGGACTCCACGTCGCACGCGGCGATCGCCGAGCGGCGCGGCGAGCGGCTCCCGGTGGCCATCGCGTTCGGCTGCCCGCCGGCGGTGACGTACGCGGCGTCCGCGCCACTGCCGAGCGACATCGACGAGTACCTGTTCGCCGGGTTCCTGCAGCGCGATCGCGTCGACATGGTCGAGTGCCTGACCGTGCCGTTGCAGGTTCCCGCCGCCGCGCAAGTCGTGCTCGAGGGCTGGGTGAACCCGGGGGAGCGGCTGCCCGAGGGGCCGTTCGGCGACCACACCGGCTTCTACACCCCGGTCGAGCCGTTCCCGTTCCTGCGCGTCGACACGATGACGATGCGCACCGACCCGATCTTCCAGTCGATCGTCGTCGGCCGCCCACCGCAGGAGGACGGGCCGATGGGCAAGGCCACCGAGCGGATCTTCCTGCCGCTCATCCGGCTGACCGTGCCCGAGATCGTCGACTACGACCTGCCCGTCGCCGGCGTGTTCCACAACTGCTGCATCGTCTCGATCGACAAGCGGTTCCCGAAGCACGCACAGAAGGTGATGAACGCGATCTGGGGCGCCGGCCTGCTGTCGCTGTCGAAGTTGATCGTCGTGGTCGATGCCGATTGCGACGTGCACGACTACGCCGAGGTGGCCTGGCGGGCCTTCGGCAACGTCGACTACGCCCACGACGTCCAGCACACCGTCGGCCCGGTCGATCACCTCGACCACGCCTCGTACGAGCAGTTCTTCGGCGGCAAACTGGGGGTGGACGCGACGCGCAAGTTGCCCACCGAGGGTTACCACCGCGAGGGCGGCTGGCCGGCTGAGTGCGTGTTGGACGGGGCGACGGCCGCGAAGGTGGCGCGGCGGTGGAACGAGTACGGGATAGGACGGCGCTGATGCTGCCGGGCGACGAGGAAGACATCCCCGAGGACGACGAGCGCTGGGACCTGGTCGGGGCCACCATCTGGGACCGGCAGGTCGCACGCGACTTCGACCTGCCCGACCCTCCGCGCACCGAGCAGTTCTTCCTCGAACCCCTGGGCGAACAGCACAACGCGGCCGACTACGCCGCCTGGACGTCGAGCATCGAGCACATCCGCGCCACCCCCGGCTTCGCCGGCCGGGACTGGCCGAAGGTGATGGGGTTAGCTGACAACCTCGAGGACCTGCGCAAGCACGCCGAGGATTTCCGCAACCGCAAAGGCTTCACCTACGCCGTAATCGATCCAGCCGACGGAGACGTCATCGGCTGCGTGTACATCTACCCGCCGCGGAACATGGTCCCAGACGTCCGGTCGTGGGTACGGGCCAGTCACGCACACCTCGACGTCGCCCTGTGGAAAGTGGTGAGCAGTTGGCTCGATGGCGAGTGGCCGTTCATCATGGTCCACTACGCCCAACGCTAGCTCTGCGCCCTCGTGCGGTTCTTTCTTGTCTGCGCTCGCAGTGTCACTCGATCTCCCCCACTCGCAAGCTCGGGGGGATCCTCGCGCCACACACGCCTCCGGCGTGTCGAGCGCGCTCTTCGCGCGAGCGCTCATCACTTACTCACTCTGCGCCCTCGTGTCACTCCGTCTCCCCCGCTCGCAAGCTCGGGGGGATCCGTCGCGCCACCCGCGCCTGCGGCGCGTGAGCGCGGCTCTTCGCGCGAGCGCTCACTGGTGCACTATCCCTGTGTCGGAGCTTCTGGATGGGGCTTCGATGCACCCGAGGTGCCGGCTGGTCATCGCCGCGAGCGCTGGACGCGTCGACGTCCACGATGAGTTCTGCGAGACCGGCCGGTAGCCCGGGGCGTGCCGACCGTCAACAGGGCTGTGCGCCGGTGAGCGCCGATCAGTGAGCGATGCGGCAGTCACGTCCCGGCCACGAAAGGCGGGTGCCTCCCCACTGGGTCTAGCAGCGAGGAGGCTGTGATGGATTCTGCCCCAACCACCCTGGCGGAGGAACCGGCTAACGACGTGACGTGCGGAATTGACTGGGCCCGCGACGACCATGCCGTGTCGATCGTCGATGCCCGTGGTCGTGAGATCTACCGCTGCGTGATCGAACACAGCGCCGCTGGGCTGCGGGCCCTGCTGCGCCTGTTGGCTCAGCGCGGCGTCGGCGAGGTCGGTATCGAACGCCCCGACGGTCCCGTCGTCGATGCGCTTGTCCAGGCCGGGTGCACCGTGGTGGTGATCAGCCCGAACCAGCTGAAGAATCTGCGCGGTCGCTACGGTTCGGCCGGCAACAAAGACGACCGGTTCGACGCGTTCGTGCTGGCTGACACGCTGCGCACCGACCGCGCTCGACTGCGGCCGCTCACCCCGGACACCCCTGCCACCACCACGCTGCGCGCCACCTGCCGGGCCCGCAAAGACCTCATCGCTCACCGGGTCGCGATGGCCAACCAGTTGCGTGAGCACCTCAAACACGTCTTCCCCGGCGCTGTCGGGCTGTTCACCGCCCTGGACAGCCCCGTCAGCCTGCGATTCCTGACCCGCTTCGACACCCAGGAAAAGGCCGACTGGCTCACCCCTTCCCGCCTGGGTAGCTGGCTGCGTTCGGCCGGATACCCAGGCCGTGGCGATCCCGCTGCGCTGCACGCCCACCTCACCGCCGCACCCCACGGCCTCACCGGCCCCCACGGCGACGCGCACGCGCACATCACCCGCGCCCTGGTTGCCGCGCTGAGCGCGATCGCCACCCAGATCCGCGCGCTAGCCAAGCAGATCGAACAGCAGCTCACCACCCACGCCGACGCCCACATCTTCACCAGCCTGCCCCGCTCCGGCACCGTGCGCGCCGCCCGACTGCTCGCCGAAATCGGCGACTGCCGGGCCCGCTTCCCCACCCCCGAAGCACTGGCCTGCCTGGCCGGCGTCGCCCCTTCCACCCGCCAATCGGGCAAGACCCGAGCTGTCAGCTTCCGCTGGTCCTGCGACAAACAACTGCGCGACGCAATCACCGACTTCGCCGCCGACTCCCGACACGCCAACCCCTGGGCGGCCAACCTCTACCAACAGGCCACCGACCGCGGCCACGACCACCCACACGCCGTCCGCATCCTCGCCCGCGCCTGGCTCAACATCATCTGGCACTGCTGGCAAGACGGCACCGCCTACGACCCCGCCAAACACCGCGCCCTGCAAACCCTCATCCAAGATCAACGAGCAGCAGCTTGACACAGGGCTACTCATCGCGTCGTGGTCACCTCTAGTACCGCAACTTCGTCAGCTCTGAGCGCTCACGGGCAGGGGTCGAGGGTCC
>JAOPWD010000123.1 GCA_025965875.1 Pseudonocardiales bacterium | reverse complement strand
GTCCGGCTGGTGGACCGTGGCGGCAACGCGCTGTTCGTCCCGGGCCTCGCTCGGGCGCGCGGCCTGCTGGCGCTGGCCGAGGGCGACGCGGTCGAGGCGCTGCGCTGGCTGGCGTCGGAGGCGCGCGCGACCGCCGGTGCCGACGGCTCGGGGACCTACCTGGCCGCGGCTGCGCTGCCGCCCCTGGCCGCGGCGCAGGCGATCCTCGGCAGAGTCGACGACGCACGCGCCACCGCGGCGCGAGCGCTGAGCGACGGGCGCGCGATCGACCTTCCGCGGGTCGTCGCCGACGCGATCGAGCAGCAGGGCTGGCTGGCCACTGAGGCGGGCGAGCCGGACGAGGCGATCGCGCTCCACCAGCAGGCGCTGGGCGTCCGCGTCGAGCACGGGCTGTCCGGCCCGGCGATCGACGGGCTCGAGGCGCTGGGCATGTTGTCCGCCTTGACCGACCGCCCGGACATGGCGGTCCGTCTCCTGGCGGCGACCCAGCGCGCGCGGGAACGGACCGGGCTGGCGGCGTGCGCGCCACCGTCGCGCCGGGCAGCGGTGGCGGCGGCGCGCTCGCGGGCGGTCGCGGCACTGGATGGCGAGGGCGAGGCGGCTGCCGAGACGGCGGCTGGCACGGCGCTGACGCTGGACGAAGCGATCAGCTACGTCCGCCGCGCCTGGGGCCCACGACGCCGCCCGGCCGCGGGCTGGGACAGCCTCACGCCGGCCGAGGTCGAAGTCGTCCGCCTGGCGATCGAAGGCCTCAGCAACCCGGAGATCGGCGCCAAGCTGTTCATGTCGCGCAGCACGGTCAAGACCCACCTCTCCCACGCCTTCGCCAAGGTCGGCGTCGCCAACCGGACCGAGCTGGCCGCCGCGGCGCCCGAGCGGCTGCGCGCGTAGGGGCGGGGACGAGCCGCCGCGGGCATCTTCGACGGAGTGAGCTCGGCAAACCAGCGTTCGACCGAGGGCCGGCGCCGAGCGCCGGCCCTCGTCGCCTTCGCGCTGACCGCTAGTACTTGAAGCCGCGGTCCGGCAGCTTCTTCGTGCAGGGGTGGTAGACGCGGGTGCCCTTCAGCGTCTTGCCGGCCTTGGTCTTGATCGTGATCTTGACCTTGACCGTGCCCCGCGTGAGCTTGCGAAGGTCCACCTGGACCACGGGGCGGCCCTTCATGGACTTGAGCTTCTGCTGCTTGCCGTTGACCGTGACGGTCAGCTTCTTGATCTGGCTGCCCTTGTAGCGGACGTGGATCGAGAAGAGCCGCGCCCCGCCGCAGACGCGCGGGACGCCTGCCGCGGTGACCGGCGCAGCCGCCGGCGGAGCCACCGTGCAGGAGGCCGACCGCGTCAGGCTCACCTGGGCCAGCTTGTCGGACCCGCCGGTCAGATGGGTCGCCACGCCGAGCACGGCGTCTGCGGCCGTCGAGCAGCCCGAGGTCGACCGGGTGGCGAAACCGACCTGCCGCGGATCCGCGGTCCAGCTCAGCACCAGCCGCGGCGGGATGCCGTCGTCCCACGGGGACGAGGCCGCGGCCGCCGCCGTGGCGCTCAGGCGCGACTTCGCCCTGCGGGCCGCGTCGAGGACGACCGGTGGCGGCTGCTCCTGGTTGGCCTCGGTGGACGTCGCGTCGAGCGTCACCGCCGGGTGCTGCTGCGGGTCGATGCCCGACAGGTCGAGCGTGTGATCGCCGCCGGCGACATCCCCGCTCCTGATCAGGTCCCCCGTCTCGGCGTCACGCACGCTCACGTGCACGCTGTCCAGCTCGCCGGGCTTGGTGTCGGTGAGCACGACCTCGTTCCAGTGCGCCGCGCCGACCGAGCGGTCGAAGCGCTGGTCGCGCAGGTCGATCGAGCGCTTGTTGGTGCCCGAGCTCAGGCTCGTGCACGGCGAGGCGCCGTCGAAGTCGACCGTGAACGCCAGGCCGCGGTCGCCGAGCGCCACGACGCAGGAGCCGTCCCACTTGGCCCCGTAGGCGTCGGCGCCAGCCACCGTGGTGGTCCAGCCGTCGGGCCCGAAGTTCGGCCCGGTGCACGGCGTCATCGTGGACCAGTCCCAGCAGCCGACGCCGTAGTGGCTCAGCGACCCCACGAACGTCCGCGTCCCCGCCTCGGCCTCCTCGGTGACCGAGTAGTACGAGTCGGTGGTCGGGAACGTCGTGACGTGCGTGCTGGTCGAGGGATCGGCGTCGCCGTAGCAGTCGCCCGTCGATGCGGAGAACGCGCACACGCCGGTGATCGCGCCGGTGGCGTCGTGCATGTTGACCAGGTTCCACGCCGAGCCTGTGTTCTTGGGGATCTCCCACCCGGGGCACGCGCTGCCTGTCGCCACGTCGATGCACGCCGCCTTGTCGTCCAGGCGCGAGGCGTAGACCCGCGTGCCGTGCGTGATGATGTCGTACTGGCCGCCGGGCCCGGGCGCCAGCCCGCTGTCGATGCTGCCGCACGGATCACCCGTCGCCGGGTCCAGGCAGAACAGCTTGCCGTCGTCGCCGGCCACGTAGATCTTGCCGGCGACCATGACGGGGGCCGAGCCGCCCGGCACTGCGTTGCCGCTCATCCGCGCGAGGACGAAGTACCCGCAGGTGGAGTTCGTCGACGTGTCCCAGCAGAACAGGCCCAGTGGCCCGGACGCGGCGCTGTAGTTCAGCGGGAACAGGTGCGTGTAGATCTTCGTCCCGATGACCACGCCCGGGCCGTTGATGTTCGTCGTGCCCATCTCGAGCGGGATCGGGTAGCCGGGGCACGCGGTGCCCGTGCGGCGGTCGAGGCAGCTGACGTGGGTCGGCTGGCTGTGATGGAAGAACGTCACGACCTTCGAGCCGACCAGGATCGGGACGTGGCCGTCACCACCGGTGCCGGTGCTCAGCGGCGGCAGCGGGCGCGGGAACGCCTCGGAGACCGCGCTGCCCAGCAGCGCGCCGGTGCCGGCGGAGGCCTTCGTGCCGTCGGCCGAGACCGTCCAGCCCTTGGCGCCCCGGGGCGTGCCCTCGACATGCTGGGGGCCGCTGAGGTTCGAGGTCAGCTCGGGCAGCGGCAGCGCAGCCAGCTCCTGCAGCGAGTTCGGGCTGCCGACGCCGGCCGACCACGCGGCCTTGTCGCCGTCGGTGATCGAGCCCGGCGCACCGTCGACCCCGAGGCCGTAGCTCGCATCGGCGGGCGCGACCATGATGTGGACGTCGGCGCTGGACGCCGGCTGCGTGCTGGCGTCGTCGGCGGTGTAGCGGAACCCGTCGGAGCCGGTGAAGCCGGCCTCGGGCGTGTAGGTGCAGACGCCGTCGTCGCCGGTGCACGACAGCGTGCCGTGCGTCGGGTCGGTGTGGCTGGCCACGGTGAGCGGCGCCGTGCCCGTGTCGTTGTCCAGGAGCCTCAGCGTGAGCGGCTTGCCGGCCAGCGTCGCGGCGTCGTCGTCGGACGCGATCAGCGCATTGCCGGCAGGCGACTCGGTCACGCTGACGGTGACCGTCCCCGTCGCCTCGGCACCGTCGGCGTCCTTGATCGTGTAGGTGAAGGCGTCGGCGCCGGTGTAGCCCTTGTCGGCCGTGTACAGGCAGCCGCCGAGCGGCTTGCACGACGCCGTGCCGTGCGTGGGTGACCCTGTCCCCGACACCTTGA
>JAOPWD010000115.1 GCA_025965875.1 Pseudonocardiales bacterium | reverse complement strand
GACATCGGCCGGGGTCGGCCTGGCGGCGTTGGTGCCCACCGAGGTCACCCGGCGCGAGGAGATTGCGGTCGCGCCCGCGGTGTTCGGGTCCTTGGCCGAAGCAGTCGACGCCATCCTGGAACGGGTGTCGCGGTGAGCGGGCGACACTCGGTCGTCGTGCGCTTGGACAGCATGGGCGACATTCTGGTCAGTGGTCCGGCGATCCGGGCCGTGGCGGCGGGCTCCGCCCGGACCACGCTTCTGGTTGGCCCGCGCGGGGCCGCGGCCGCGCAATTGCTACCCGGCGTGGACGACGTGTTGGTGTGGGACTGCCCGTGGATAGCGGCGCAACCCGCCTCGGTCAACGGCGACGTGCTGCGCGCGCTGATCGATCGGGTCCGGGCAATTGCTGTCGATGAGGCGGTCGTGCTCACGTCGTTTCACCAGTCGGCACTGCCGACCGCGCTGGTGCTGCGCCTGGCGGGTATCGATCGCATCACGGCGGTGAGCGAGGACTATCCCGGCAGCCTGCTCGACGTGCGGGCGCCGACCCCGCCCGACGGCCCAGAGCCGGTCCGCATGCTGTCCATCGCCCGCCACGCCGGTTTCGACCTGCCGCGCGGTGACGACGGCCGGCTGCATGTCAACGTTGCGCCGCTACTGTTCGACCTCGCGCCTGGCCCGTACCTGGTCGTTCACCCCGGGACGAGCGCCCCGGCCCGGGCCTACCCGCAGCAGTCCTGGAGCGAGGTGGTCGCGCGGCTGACCGCCCGCGGCTGGACCGTCGTGCTCACGGGGGCGAAGGACGAAGCCGACCTCACCGCGGCGTTGGCCGCCGCCGGCCGGCAACCGGGGATTACCCGCGACTTGGGCGGCGCGCTCGAGTTGGCCGAACTAGCCGCCGTGCTACAGCGCAGCGCCGCGGTTATCGTGGCCAACACCGGCCCGGCCCACCTCGCAGCGGCGGTCGGCACGCCCGTCGTCTCACTGTTCGCACCGGTGGTCTCCGCGCGCCGGTGGGCCCCCTATGGCGTCGAGTCGCTGGTGCTCGGTGACCAGTTCGCGGCTTGCCGCGGGACGCGTGCACGAGCGTGTCCAGTCCTTGGCCATCCCTGCCTCAGTACGGTCAGCGCCGACGACGTCGTCGTCGCGGCCGAACGACTGGCGGGCAGGCCCCGGATATGAGCGGCCGACGGCTGCGTCTGCTGCTGTGGCACGTACACGGCAGTTGGACCACGGCCTTCGTCCAAGGCACGCACGAATACCTGCTGCCGGTGCTGCCCGATCGTGGGCCGGACGGGTTGGGTCGGGCCCGAACGTGGACCTGGCCCGCGTCGGTCGTGGAGCGCTCGCCCCAGCAGTTGCACGGCGAAACGATCGACGCGGTAATCCTGCAACGCCCGCACGAGCTCGCCCTGACGCGGCAATGGACCGGGCGCCGGCCCGGGATCGACCTGCCGGCGATCTACCTCGAGCACAATGCGCCGGAGCCGCACCCGGTGCGCAGCAGGCATCCGCTGGCCGACCGCAGTGACATACCGATCGTGCACGTGACCCACTTCAACCAGCTGTACTGGGACAGCGGATGCGCCCCGAACTCGATCATCGAACACGGGATCCCTGACCCCGGCGAGCGATACACCGGCGAACTGCCCCATGCCGCCGTCGTCGTCAACGAGCCGGCCCGTCGCGGCCGGATGGTGGGCACGGACCTGCTCCCGGGGTTCGCGGCTGCGGCTCCGATCGACCTGTTCGGCATGTCCGACATGCCGCCGGCGCCGACTCCGGGCATCCGGCTGCTCGGGGATGTGCCCCAGGAGCGGATGCACTACGAGCTCGCTCAACGCCGGCTCTACCTGCACACCACCCGTTGGACGTCGCTCGGGCTGGCCCTCATCGAGGCGATGCAGCTGGCCATGCCAGTGGTGGCCATTGCCGGCACCGAGGTCGGTGAGGCCGTCCCCCTGGATGCCGGCGTCGTCTCGACGAACCTGCGCAGGCTGCACGACGCGATCCGGACCTACGTCGAGGAGCCCGAGACAGCGCGCCTGGCCGGCAAGGCCGGGCGGGCTCACGCGCTGGAGCGCTATGGCTTGCCGAGATTTCTCGAGGACTGGGACCGCGCGCTCGCGGCGGTCCTGGCGTGACCCTTTGACAGCACCAGTGCGAGACGCAGAAAGAAGGTGGACGTGAAAATAGCGATGGTTTCCGAACACGCCAGTCCACTGGCGGTAATCGGAGGAGTAGACGCCGGCGGGCAGAACGTCCACGTTGCGGCGCTGGCCTCAGCGATGGCTGACCGCGGTCACGAGGTTGTGGTCTACACCCGGCGCGACTCGCCGCAGCTTGCGCAGCGAGTCGAGCTGCGGGCCGGGCTCACCGTCGAGCATCTCGACGCCGGGCCGCCCGCCCCGATCCCGAAGGACGACCTGCTCGCCTACGTCCCCGACCTCGCGGCCGACCTGCGACCCCGGCTGGCGACTTTCTCGCCCGCTGTCGTGCATGCCCACTTCTGGATGAGCGGGCTGGCCAGCCTCGAGGCCGTGCGCGGCCTCGACGTGCCGGTCGTCCAGACGTTTCACGCGCTGGGCACGGTAAAGCGACGGATGCAGGGCAGCTGCGACACGAGCCCAGCCGCCCGAGTCGAGCACGAACGCAGCATCGCGCGCGAGGCCCACCGAGTCATCGCCTCGTGCACCGAGGAGGTGCGCGAACTCGTTGCACTCGGCGCGAGCTTCGCCCGGATCGACGTGGTGCCCTCCGGCGTGGACTGCGATCGGTTCGCGCCGGTGGGTCCGGTGGCACGACGCACCTCGACGCGCAGGCTGCTCGCCATCGGACGGCTCGTTCCACGCAAGGGCGTGGACGACGTCATCACAGCGCTGCAGTGGCTGCCGGACACCGAACTCATCGTGGCCGGCGGCCCGAGCACCGCGGACGTCGGCGCCGATCCGGAGGCAGTTCGGCTCATGCAGCTGGCCGAGAAATGCGGGGTGGCGCACCACGTACAGCTGGTGGGCCAGGTGCCGCACACCGAGTTGCCTGCGCTCATCCGCTCCGCTGATCTGGTCACCTGCCTGCCCTGGTATGAGCCGTTCGGGATCGTGCCGCTCGAAGCGATGTCCTGCGGCGTCCCAGTGGTCGGGACGGCCGTCGGCGGCTTGTTGGACACCGTGATCGACGGGGTCACCGGGGTACTGCTGCCGCCCCGGCAACCCGCGGTGGCCGCCGCGGCGATCCAAGACCTGCTGGCCGACGAGCAGCGGCGCCGCGCGATGGGAGCGGCCGGCCGGGACAGGGTCGGCCACTACACGTGGGCGCGGGTAGCGAGATCGGCCGAACGCACCTATCTGCGCTCGATGCTGGCCCGTGCCGCTGTGCGTACGGACGGACAACCCGCACCCAGAGAGGCAGTCGGATGACCGCGGCGGCCGCCCATGTGGCCAGGCTGATCGCAGCGCTTCGGGACGCCGAACAGGAGTGGCAGCGCGCCGAAGCGTGGGGGTGCCGGCTGGCCGAATTGCTACCGGCCGGGGCGCGCCTGCTGGTGGCGGGCAACGGCGGCAGCGCCGCTCAGGCACAGCACCTGAGTGCCGAGATCGTGGGCCGCTACGACCGCGACCGCCGTCCGTTCTCCGCCATTTCCCTGCACACCGACACGTCGGCCGTGACCGCGATCGTCAACGACTACGGCGCGCAGGAGATGTTCGCCCGGCAAGTGCAGGCGCACGGCAGAACCGGTGACGTCTGCTTGCTGATGTCGACGTCGGGCCGCAGCCCCAACCTCATCCAGGCGGCGGAGCGCGCCCGCAACTGCGGCCTGACGTTGTGGGCGATGACCGGCCGAGCGCCGAACCCGCTGGCCGCCCTCGCGGACGAAGCGATGTGCATCGATGCCGCCAGCACGGCAGCCGTGCAGGAGATGCACCTGATTGCGCTGCACGTGATGTGCGAAACGCTCGACGAGAGCCTCGATCGCGTCGGCCTGGCCCAGGTGGCTGCGCTATGACGGGCTCCCTGGTCGTGGTCGGCGACGTGCTGCTCGACGTCGACATCCTCGCCGACGCGCATCGGCTGACCCCGGACGCCCCCGTGCCGGTGCTCGAGGAGGTCACCCGGCAGGCGCGTCCGGGCGGCGCCGCGCTGGCCGCTCTGCTCGCGGCGCGCGATCCCCGCCTGGACGTCGTATTGGTGGCGCCGCTGGCCGACGACGACGCGGGCCGGCGGGTGCACGAACTGCTGGACGGCCGAGTCGAGGTGATCGCGCTGCCATGCACCGGCCGGACACCGGTCAAGACCAGGCTGCGCGCCGGCGGGCAGACGGTGGCACGCCTGGACAACGGCGGGGGCATCACGGTCGCCGACGTGGCCGCCGAGGCACGGGCGGCACTACGTGGCGCGTCCGGGGTCCTCGTCAGTGACTACGGCGGCGGCACCACGGCCGACGCAGCGGTGCGCGCAGCGCTGAGTGAGTGCGTCGGACGGGTGGCGAGCGTGTGGGATCCGCACCCGCGAGGCGCGGAGCCGGTGCCGGGCGTCGCCCTGGTCACCCCGAATGCTGCGGAGGCGGCGGCGGCCGGCGGCGGCGGCCCGAACATGATCGGCAGGTCCGCAGCCGTGGCCGGAGCGCACGAGGCGGCCGAGACCCTGTTGCGGCAATGGCGATGCCGATCGATAGTCATCACCCTCGGCGCCCGCGGCGCATTGCTGTGTTTCGGCTCCGGCAGCAGCGAGATCTTCCCAGCAGCGGCCGCCTCGGCCGGTGACACCTGCGGTGCCGGCGACTGCTTCGCCGCGTCCGCGGCAATCGAGCTGGCCACGGGTGCGCTGCCCAGCGAGGCGGTCGCCCGCGCGGTGACCGCGGCCACCACCTTCGTCTGCGGCGGAGGGGTCGGCGCGCTGGCCGACGGCCCGGGCCACTCGCCGGGCAGTCCGCAGCCAGTAGCGGACGTCATTGCCCGCGTCCGGGCCCGCGGCGGGATCGTCGTAGCGACCGGGGGCTGCTTCGACCTCCTGCACGCCGGGCACATCGAGACGCTATCGGCAGCCCGCTCACTAGGTGACTGCCTGATCGTCTGCCTCAACTCCGACGCCTCGGTACGCCGACTCAAAGGGGCGGGCCGTCCGCTGCAGCCCGAGCCCGACCGGGCCAAGGTGTTGGCCGCGCTGCGCGACGTCGACGCCGTCGTCGTCTTCGAGGACGACACCCCCGAAGGCGTGCTGAGCCAGCTCCGTCCCGACATCTGGGTCAAGGGCGGCGACTACGCCGGCGACCTGCTGCCGGAGACCGCGCTGGTCAAGCAATGGGGCGGCGTGGTCGTCACCGTCGGCTATGTGGGCGGCCGCTCGACATCGGAACTGCTCGCCCTGGCGCGGCAATGAACGACCAGCCGGTTGTCCTCGTCCTGCGTGCGCTGGGGCTCGGGGACCTGCTGACCGGACTGCCCGCGCTGTCGGTACTGCGGGAGGCGCTGCCCGAGCATCGGATCGTGTTGGCGGTGCCGGACGGACTCGCGCCGCTGGCAATGCTGGCCGGCACGGTCGACGAGACCGTCCACGGCCACGAACTCGAGCCGCTGGTTGATCCGCCGCGACGACCTGAGCTGGCCGTCGACCTGCACGGCAACGGACCGCTGAGCCGCGCCCTACTGCTCGACACCAGGCCCGGCCGGCTCGTCGCCTTCGGCAACGGCGGCCCCCGCTGGCGTGCGAACGAGCACGAAGCCGCACGGTGGTGCCGGCTGATCATCGAAGGGCTCCCCGCGCCTGGAATCCCGGTCCCCATGGTGGCCGGAGCGCTGCCCGTCCCACCCGACATGCTGGTGCCCGTGGGGGCGACGCTCGTGCATTGCGGGGCCAAGGCCACTGCCCGTCGCTGGCCAGCCGAGCGCCTGGCCGCCGTCGCGATCCTGCTGTCTGCCGCCGGTCATGACGTCCTCATCACCGGAGGACCAGGTGAGCAGGCCCTGGCCGAGTCGATTGCCGCCGCCTCGGGTACCCGCAGTGCCGGTGTGCTCGACCTGCCGCACCTGATGGCGTTGGTGGCCCGGGCCCGCCTGGTGGTCAGCGGCGACACCGGCGTCGCCCACGTCGCCACCAACTACCGCACGCCGTCCGTGGTGCTGTTCGGGCCGGTATCCCCGGCTGGGTGGGGACCCCCCGCGGACCCCCGCCACCAAGTGCTGTGGCACGGCGACGGCACCGGTGACCCGCACGGCCACCACCCCGACCCTGCTCTGCTCAGAATCACCGTGGCCGAGGTCATGGCTGCATGCGCGCGCGCCGTGACGCATGCCGACGAGGGCCTCGCCCATGGCGCCTGACCAGTCGCCGCTGCGCGACCGACTCTCCGTCGTGCTACTGACCTTCAACTGCGCGCATCGGCTGTCCGCCGTGTTGGATCACCTTGTCGGGCTGGACGTTCCGATCATCGCAGTCGACAACGCCTCCTCTGACGAGACCCGCGCGGTGCTCGCCGGCTATCCGCAGATCGAAATCGTGCCGCTGGAGCGCAACATCGGCGCGGCAGCCCGCAACGTCGGACTGGATCGGGCGGCCACGCCCTACATCGCCTTCTGCGACGACGACGGCTGGTACGAACCGGCCGGCCTTGCCATCGCGGCCGATGCTCTCGATCGGCACCCCAAGCTGGCGCTGGTCAGCCCGCGCGTCCTCGTGGGCCCGGAGGAGCGCCTCGACCCGCTTAGCGTCGTGATGGCCAAGAGCCCGCTGCGCGACGACCACGGGATTCCCGGCGCCGTCGTCCTCGGGTACATGGCGGGTGCCTGCGTAGTGCGGGTGAGCGCATACGTCGAGGTCGGCGGCTATGACCCCATTTACTTCATCTCAGGCGAAGAACAGACCGTCGCGTTAGAGCTTGCCCGCCGCGGCTGGCAGTTGCGGTACCGGCCCGACGTCGTCGCTCGCCACTACCCCAGCCGGGCCAATGCGGGGCGGTTACGGCCATACGAACTGCGCAACACGCTCTGGACTTGTTGGCTCTACCGCAGTCCCCTCAACGCCATGTGGGCCACTGTCGGCGTGCTGGCCGAACGACCGAAGACCAGGGCCTGGCTCCACGGGATTGCCATGGCGATCAGCGGCCTGCGCTGGGTCCTGCACAATCGCCGCCAACTGCCCGCCGAGCTCGATCGAGCCCTGCGCACCTTGGACGGCCAACGCGGCACGCCATCTCGCTGAGACTTGAGCCGGAAGTGGGTCTCCGTCCTAGGACGGCGCTGATTTTCTCCGGTGGGCGGTGTGCCTCAGCCTGTTGATCTTCGGGCTTCGCGCGGCCAGCGGCGCAATGGGTGGCCGGACCGCTGTCGCGGGGTCGGCGCCGGCTGCGCGCAACGCGTCCTCCGACATGAACACGGGGAGGTAGCGGGTGCCGTTCTGTTCGATGACCGGCAGCATCAAGGTGCCGGCGCCCTCGGCTGCACAGTCGTCCTGGGCCGCGGTGTCGTGGTCTGTGGGTGAGATTTGGTTGTCATGCGTCGACGCAAGCCGCTGCAGGAGGTGGAGGTATCGACCCGGCGAGGCCAACCGCCACCGCGAACTCGTCCCACGACGTTGCCCGCGTCCTACGCTGTGAGGCGGGAACGGGCCGCGGAATTCGGCTCGCCAGGTCGGCGGCTCCGGGTGCGGATTCGGACAAGCTGGTCCCATGCCCGTCACCCTGAACGATGCCGCGTTCGAGTACGCCCAGAAGTTGATCGAAGCCGGTGAGTACGTCGCCGACGAACGAGATGAATGGAGCGAGCACCAGCCCACGGCCGGGCAGGAGAACAGCTTCATCGAGGCCCACGGCTACGCCGAGTACGCGCGCTGGCACCTCGGAGTCGACGACACGTACGGCGAGGACA
>JAOPWD010000020.1 GCA_025965875.1 Pseudonocardiales bacterium | reverse complement strand
ACGTGGTGAACCGGCTCTCGCCCCGGAACTGGCCGAGTTTGGCGGTGATCGCCAGCAGCGCGTCGGCAGCGGCCTCGTGGGCGAGGTCGTCCAGCTCGGGGCCGGTCACCTGCCGTTGTTGGGCGCTCCGGCGGCCGAGCTCGCCCCGGGCAATCCGCAGCAACAACTCGTGCAAGCGGACCAGCGCAACTTCTCGTTGGGCGCCGGCGCTGCCGAGATCGCGCAACCAAGCGGCCGACTCGACATCAAGCTGCCGACATTCGGTCATTGAACCGTCCCGAGGATATCGACGCTGCCCGCATCGGAACCGACCAACCGCATACCACCGATACTACGGAGCCCACCGCGCGTCGCTTTCCGGCAGTTCACAGGTAAGACGGCGACGGTGACTCGGCGCTAAGTGATTGTGACGACGGTGATGCGACAGATCGCACCTGAACGTCCCAGTCCGCAAAACGATAATCGAGGTTGACGATGACCCTGCTGCACCCCGGAGACCCGTTCCCGACCGTGACCCTCACCCAGCCCGGCGGCCAGACGCTGGCTCTGCCCGACGCGCTCGCCGGCGGCTTCGGGGTGGTCCTGTTCTACCGAGGGTCCTGGTGCCCCTATTGCAATGCACAACTGCGGGCCTTTCAGCGCGCAACCGATGCGCTGATCGAGGTCGGTGCGAAGGTGGTCGCACTTTCGATTGACGACGAGCACACCACCGCCGAGCTGATCGCCAAGCACGGGCTGACCTTTCCGGTCGGACACAGCGCCGACGCCGGCACCGTGTCGGCCGCGGCGGGTGCATTCGTCGACCCTGAGGGCGGGTTCCTGCAATCGACGGGATTCGTCCTCGACCCGTCGGGCAACGTCGTCGTCAGCGTCTATTCCAGCGGTGCGATCGGCCGTCTGGTGCCCGAGGACGTCATCGGACTGATCCGCTACCTGCGCGATCAGACCGCGACGGAGGAGCACGCCGACCAGTTATCGCGATTGGTGTGATCGAATCTGGTCCCACGCCTCGCGGCTCTTGAGCAAGCTGAAGTGCCGGCGCTGCGCCATCGCCGCTCAGGAAGCGCCGTGGCGAGCCTTCGCCTTCCCGGCGGGGCCGCGCTGCCAGTGAGTGGTCCCGTCGAATTCGAGCGCATCATCCGGCGACAAGGAGCAGGGTCGGCGGAAGAAGCACCAAGAACACAGCGCAGCCGAGCAACATCATTCGTAGCGGTAGATGGGTGTGCGGACGGGCCAGTCGATCGAGACGCTCGGAGGTATCACGTTCGGGCGCGCCGAGCCGGGTGAGCGCCGAGGCGAGAGCCGCGGAACCGGCGGCACGACTTGCGGCGTCATCGCACACCATTTCGACGAGCTGCTCGACACGCCGCCGCGCGGCCTTCGGCGCGCTCAGGAACGGAAGGCTGCGCTCCCATGCAACGAATGGCTGCACCAGAATGCTGTGCCGCTGCCGCAGATGAGCTCGTTCGTGGGCAAGCACGGCACACAGCTCATTACTACTGAAGGTGTCGCGCGCCGCGGTCGACAACACGACGTGCGGGTCGCGTCCGGGCAGCGCGTACGCCACTGGTGCCCCAGAGTCGATCACGTGGAAGGTGGTGTCGTACGCGCGGTCGGGGCGCGAGAGCAACTCGAGCAGGACGCGATGCGTACGGCGGGACCGCGCTGCGCGGATGAACGACATCATCAGCACACCGAGCAGCCACAGGCTCGACAGGCTGACCAGCACCAGGCCGAGCGCACCGGGCAGGCCGACGGAGGTGGACGCGAACAGCACCGAGATCAGCCGATGACGCCACGGCCCATCCTGGCCGGAGGCAGCCAGAGTGAGTTCGGCGGTGAGCACGGCCAGCCCCCCGCTTAGCCCCACCGCCTGCCAGACCAGCAGCGCGGCCACCGGCTCCCGCGTCGTCCACGGCACTCGCGCGAACCAGCCGGAGAGCGGCACGGCAACCAGCCACGCCAGAGCGGCGAGCGTGAAGGTCTGCGCCCACCATTGCCCAAGCAGCGTCATCAGCGTCGTCGCGGACGCCGCACGAGCTTGCGCAGCTGATCGGCGTCCGCACTATCCATCGAGCCCACAAACCGGGCCAGCAAAGCACCTCGGTCCCCAGCCTGGCCGAGGGCATCAGTCATCAAGTCACTGAGAAAGTCCTCCCGCGACCGCGCCGCGAAATATCTGTGCGCCCGGGCGCCTTCGGTACGGGCGACCATGTGCTTGCGGGTCAGTCGGGTCAGCACAGTCAGCACGGTAGTGACCGCGAGGTCAGGCGGAGCCAGCGCTGCACGCACCTGCTGCGCGCTCGCGCCATCGGGACGGTCCCACAGCACCGTCATCACGGCCTTTTCGAGTTCGCCCATCGACGCCATTCGCACCCTGTCTGTCTCTGCTTGAGGACATATTCTACGATGTGTAGAAGTTCTACCGTGTGTAGAAGGAGTCTGTCATGCACTCCGTCAACGTGACGGTCCTCGCTGCCGCCGACGTGGCACCCCGCTCGCAGATGGGGTTCTCGCTCGGGTGGCACATCATTCTGGCCTGCCTCGGCGTCGGGTTGCCGGCGCTCGTCGTCTTCGCCGAATGGCGCGGCATGCGGACCGGCGACCCGACCTACCGACTTCTTGCCCGGCGCTGGGCCAGGGCGCTCGGCGTGCTGTTTGCGGTCGGGGCGGTCAGCGGCACGATCCTGTCGTTCGAGATGGGCGTGCTGTGGTCGGGACTGATGGAGCGCTATGGCTCGGTCATCGGCCTGCCGTTCACCATCGAGGGGTTCGCGTTCTTCATCGAGGCGATCTTTCTCGGGATTTATCTCTACGGCTGGGACCGTCTGTCTCCGCGTGCGCATCTGCTCAGCGGCATTCCGATCCTCGTCGCCGGCGTGCTCTCGGCCTTCTTCGTCGTCACGGCAAACTCGTGGATGAACAGCCCCCAAGGCTTCGTCGAGAAGAACGGCAAGCTCATTTCCACCGACCCGTGGAAGGCGATGTTCAACGCTGCGACCTGGCCAGAGACCACGCACATGCTGCTGGCCGCGTTCATGGTCACCGGATTCCTCGTGGCCAGCGTGTATGCGGTCGCGATGCTGCGCGGCCGAGACGACGACTATCACCGCCACGGTCTGCGCATCCCGCTCGCAATGGGCGCCGTCGGCGCGCCGCTGCAGGTGATCGTCGGGGACTGGGCAGCCCGCTACGTCGCCAGCGATCAACCGACCAAGCTCGCCGCCATGGAGGGTCTGTATCGCAGCGGCACCCACGCACCGCTGTCCGTCGGCGGCATCTACGCCGGTGACAGCCTCAAGGGCGCGATCCACATACCGGATGGCCTCTCGCTACTCCTGCATTTGAACCCGAACGGCTTCGTGACCGGCCTGGACGCCGTCCCGGCAGACCTCCGCCCTCCCGTCGCGCTGGTTCACCTGTCCTTCGACGCGATGGTCGGAATCGGCAGCGGATTGGTGCTGCTGGCCGCATGGTTCGGCTGGACCGCCTGGCGCAAGCACCGCCTGCCGGCCAGCCGATGGTTCCTGCGCGCGGTCGCGGTGAGCGGTGTCGCTGCCGTGATCGCCATGGAGGCCGGCTGGATCGTCACCGAGGTCGGCCGGCAGCCCTGGGTCGTGTACGGGTTGTTGAAGACTTCCGATGCCGTGAATCCAGCATCTGGGATCGGCATCGGCCTGCCGGTCATCGTTGCTGTTTACACGGTCCTGACGGTCATCCTCGCCGCGGTGTTGCGCCGCATGACCCTTTCGACGCCGGTGCCCCGCGCGCCGCAGGAAGCCGACGTCGACTCCTACACGGTGGTCTGACGTGGACGCCGCGACCTTCCTGCTCGCACTCACGTGGTCGTCGTTGACCGCCTATGCCCTGCTGGCCGGCGCCGACTTCGGGGCTGGGACCTGGGACCTACTCGCGGGGTCGGCCGAGGAGGGCCGGGATCGACGCAGCCTCATCGAGCACGTCATCGGCCCGGTGTGGGAGGCCAACCATGTCTGGCTGATCTTCGTCCTCGTCCTGCTGTGGACCGCCTTCCCCCCAGTGTTCGCCGCCATCGCCTCGACCCTCTGGATCCCGTTGACACTCGCGGCGCTGGGCATCATCGGCCGCGGATCGGCCTTCGCGTTCCGCAAGACCGTCACCGAGGTATGGCAGCAACGCCTCTTCGGCGCCACCTTCGCGATCTCGTCGATCGCCACGCCGTTCTTCCTTGGCGCCGCAGCCGGCGCGATCGCCTCCGGCCAGGTGCCCCCCGGACTGGCGGCAGGTGATGCCATCGGGAGTTGGACCTCACCGGTCGCGATTCTCGCCGGTGCTCTATCGGTCGCCGCCTGCTCATTCCTCGCTGCAACCTACCTGTGCGGGGATGCCGTCCGGCACGACGACCGAGCGCTCGCGCAATGGTTCCAGCACCGCGCGATCGCCAGCGGTATCGTCGCCGGTGGGCTGGCCCTCGCCGGACTGCTCGTCGTGCACGCAAAGGCACACACCCTGTTCCACGGCCTCACCGGGCGCGCGTTTCCCCTCGTTCTTCTGTCTGTACTAGGCGGCGCCGCAGCCCTGCTGCTCGTCGCAGCCAGCCGGTTCGGCACCGCTCGAATGGCGGCCGGCCTCGCCGTCACCGGCCTCGTCTGGGGATGGGGAATAGCCCAGTACCCGCACCTGCTGCCCGGTCTCGACGTCCGCGCCGCAGCGGCCGTCGACACCACGCTGCATGCGGTCGCGGTGACGTCGGTGATCGGCCTGATCGTGCTCGTCCCGTCGATGCTGCTGCTACTGCGCCTGTTCCAGCGTCCGACGACAGTCCCGGCCCGCTCCGAGGACTCCCTC
>JAOPWD010000003.1 GCA_025965875.1 Pseudonocardiales bacterium | reverse complement strand
TGCCACCACCTTGGCCGGCATAGATGTAGATGATGCTCGGGTCGTTCTCGTCGAGGACGGGGTCCCACCACGGCGCGCCGCGCGCGTTAATCCATCATCCACGCCTTCGAGTCCCCTGACCCAAATGACGGACTTCGTGGTCATGCAAGATCGTCTGAAACAACGGATCACGGCAGGACACGCGCACGTCGTACGGCATGAGCGGTCATCGACGTTGTTGGTCGAGGCGACCGATCGTGAACCGGGTGCCGGCTTGGCCGCGTGCGGCGGTCGTCGGGGCCGGTCACGGCCGCTCGAGGATCTTTTCGCGGGTGGTGTCGAATTCGGCGTGGTCCGTTCGGCACAAGGGTGAAGGGTTCGATCGAGCCCCGCACCGTCCGCCCGAGGAGGGCACGCTATGTCCACTGTCTTTGATGCCGAACTCGCTGTGTCCACACCCCGGTCCACCAAGCGGGCGGTCCTGCGGTTCAACCTGCTCGCCACGGCGGCCGCCGCAGCCGCGACCGAGGCCCTGACCGGCGTCGTGCGACTGAGCGGGGTGCATCTCGCGGTCGGTAACCCGGGCGGTGACGCCGGTAGCGTCGTGCCGGTCAACGTCGGCGCCTGCACCGTTACCGTGGTGCTCGTCATGGTGTTCGGCACTGTGCTCGCAACGGCTGTCAATCGCTTCGCGAACCGGCCGGCGCGGACCTACCAGGTCACGGCAGCGGTCCTGGTCGCGCTGTCGCTGATCGCTCCGCTGACCGCAGCGGCGACCTCGGCCGCGACCAAGCTGACCCTGATCGCTGCCCATCTGCTCGCCGCGGTGATCGTCATCCCGATCGTCACCCGCTGCCTGGCCCGGGCCGACCGGCCTGTGGCCTGATCACCACCCAACCGGAAGGATCACCGTCATGCGTTACATGGTCATGCACTACGAGACCGAGGCCACCGAGGCCGGCGAGAAACCCACACCTGAGCAGATGCAGGCGATCGGTGAGTTCATGCAGGAGACCGCGAGCAGCGGCGTCCTGCTCGGCGGGGAAGGGGTGTTCCCCAGCTCCCACGGCACCCGCCTGGAGTTCGCCGAGGGCGACGTGCGGGTCATCGACGGCCCGTTCGCCGAGGCGCGCGAGCTGATCGCCGGCTTCGCCATCCTCGATGTCGACACCCTCGCCGAAGCGGTCGAGATCGCCCGCAAGTTCGGCCTGGTCGTCGGCACCGGCCGCGTCGACATCCGCCGCGTGGTCGAGTTCTCCGACCTGCCGTGAACACCGGCGACTCGACCCGCCCGACCGCCGAGGGGGCCGGTGCTCTCGACGCTCGGCTCGCCGCGGTCTGGCGGGTCGAGTCGCCGCGGCTAATCGCCCGGCTGGCGCGGCTGGTCGGAGACCTCGGCGCGGCCGAGGACATCGCTCAGGACGCCTTCGTGGCGGCCATCCAGAAGTGGCGGGCCGACGGCATCCCGACCGAGCCCGCCGCGTGGCTGCACCGCACCGCCCGCTACCTCGCGATCGACCGGATCCGCCGCCAGGATGCCCAGCAGTCCAAGTACCGCCAGCTTGCCGCCGGCCGCCCGGACGTCGCCGCCGAGCCGACCGAGCTCGAACAGGAGTCCACCCTGGCCGATGACCTGCTGGGGCTGATCTTCATGGCGTGCCACCCGGTGCTGTCAGCCGACGCCAAATCGGCCCTGACCCTCAAGCTGGTCTGTGGCCTGACCACCGAGGAGGTGTCGCGGGCCCTGCTCACCTCGCAGGCCACGCTCGCGCAGCGCATCGTCCGGGCCAAGCGGACGCTACGGGCAGCCAACATCCGATTCGAGCTACCCGAGGCAGCCGAGCGCCGCGAACGTCTAGCCGCAGTTCGCGAGGTGATCTACCTGCTCTTCAACGAGGGCTACGCTGCCACGGCCGGACCGACCTGGGTGCGCAACGACCTGTGCCACGAGGCCCAGCGGCTGGCGCGGATGCTAGCCGCACTCACCCCGGACGACACCGAGACGCTGGGCCTGCTGGCGCTGCTCGAGATCCAAGCCTCGCGGCTGGCCGCGCGCACCGACAGCACCGGCGAGCCGGTGTTGCTGATGGACCAGGACCGCAGCGAGTGGGACCAGCTGCTGATCCGCAGGGGCCTCGCGCTCATCGAGCGCATCGACCAACTCGGCGGAACCTCCGGCTCCTACGCCCTCCAGGCGGCGATCGCCGCCGGACACGCGCGGGCCCCCCGAGCCGCCGACACCGACTGGCACCGCATCACCGCGCTCTACGACGCGCTCGTTCAGATCGCACCGAGCCCGGTCGTCCAGCTCAACCGGGCCCTGGCCGCCAGCCGCGCCTACGGGCCAGCCGAAGGACTCACCCTGCTCGCACCACTTATGACCGAACCCGCACTCGCGCACTACCACCTGCTGCCAGCCGCCGCCGGCGACATGACATGCATCGCCGGCGACCACCCGCGCGCCCGCCAGTACTTCCTGCAGGCCGCAGGTATCGCCGTCAACCCCCGCGACCGCACAGTCCTGCAACGACGCGCCGCCGAATGCATCGACCACGACCAGCGGCCGGTGCCCGACCCGACCCTTGACGCGACGCCCCGACCTGACTGAACACCGCTAACGGACCGGTTCGGCCCGTGAGAATCATCGTGACGCCATGCATCGATGCACGGCAGAGTCACGCGCTTACCCCGGCAAACCGTGCCGCTTCGCGGCCGATCCGGTCGAGGTGGGTAGCGTCGGGGGACGGGGCAGAACCTGAGCGCTCGTCGGGTGCCATCACGGGAGCTTGCTTACGAACCCTCGGATGTCGTCGGCCAGCAGGTCAGGTACTTCGATCGGAGCGAAGTGACCACCACGCGGTGCGTGGACGTAGTGGGTGACGTGGTGGGTCCGCTCGGCCCAGGCTCTCGGTGGTTGAGAGATGTCTGCTGGGAAGAGGGAGATTGCTGTGG
>JAOPWD010000225.1 GCA_025965875.1 Pseudonocardiales bacterium | reverse complement strand
TCGATCAGCCGCTTGGCGATGTCGTCGTTGGTCACGCCGGTCGCCTTGGTGAGCGGCCGGATGTCCAGGATGCACTCGTGGGCCACCAGCCCGTCGGCGCCGGTGTAGAGCACCGGGAAGTGCTCCTTCAGCCGGGCGGCGACGTAGTTCGCCGCCAGGATGGCGTGCTCGGTGGCCTGGAGCAGCCCGTCAGGGCCCATCAGCCGGACGTACGCCCACGAGATGGGCAGGATCCCGGCCGAGCCCCACGGGGCGCCCGAGATGGGCCCGGGCCCGGTCTCCGGACCGGAGGGGACCACCGGGTGGTTCGGCAGGAACGGCACCAGGTGCTCGCGGACGCCGATCGGGCCCACGCCAGGGCCGCCGCCGCCGTGCGGGATGCAGAACGTCTTGTGCAGGTTCAGGTGCGACACGTCGGCGCCGAACTTTCCGGGGCGAGCCAGTCCCACCATCGCGTTGAGGTTTGCCCCGTCGACGTAAACCTGACCACCGGCGTCGTGCACCAACGCGCAGACCTCGCCGATGTGGTCCTCGAACACCCCGTGCGTGGACGGGTAGGTGACCATCACGGCGGCCAGTTCGTCGGCGTGTGCGGCGATCTTGGCCCGCAGGTCTTCAAGGTCGATCTCACCCTGGTCGCCGCTGGTCTTGACGACCACCACGCGCATGCCGGCCATCACCGCGCTGGCCGCGTTCGTACCGTGGGCACTGGCCGGAATCAGGCAGACCTCGCGGTGCCCGTTGTCGTTGGCCAGGTGGAAATCGCGGATCGCGAGCAGGCCCGCGAACTCGCCCTGCGACCCGGCATTGGGCTGCAGCGAGATCGCGTCGTAGCCGGTGATCTCGGCCAGCCAGTTCTGCAGGTCGTCGAACAACTGCAGGTAACCGTCGAACTGCCCGTTCGGCGCGAACGGGTGGATGTCAGCGAAGCCGGGGTTGCTCAACGGCTCCATCTCGGTCGTGGCGTTGAGCTTCATCGTGCAGGAGCCGAGCGGGATCATCCCCCGGTCGAGGGCGTAGTCGCGATCAGCCAGGCGCCGCAAGTAGCGCAGCATCGAGGTCTCGGAGTGGTGCGTCGAGAACACCGGGTGGGTGAGGAAGTCGCTCGTGCGGGCGAACTCCTCTGGGAACTCAGCCGCGTCGTCGAGTCGCTCGACGTCTGCGGTCTCGAGAGCGCTGCCGAAGGCCGACCACACCGCGACAAGGTGCTCGCGACGGGTGGCCTCGTCGCAAGAGATGCCGATTGTGTCGGCGTCGACGAGGCGCAGGTTGACCCCCGCCTCGCATGCTGCCGCCACGATCTCGTGAGCCCGCCCGGGCACCGATGCGGTGATCGTGTCGAAGAACGCGCCGTCGGCCACGGCCACACCGTGCTCACGCAGCCCGGCGGCGAGGATGGCCGCATAGCGGTGCACCCGCTGCGCGATGCCGCGCAGCCCGTCCGGGCCGTGGTAAACGGCGTACATGCTCGCGATGACCGCGAGCAGGACCTGGGCCGTGCAGATGTTGCTCGTCGCCTTCTCTCGCCGGATGTGCTGCTCGCGGGTCTGCAGGGCCAGGCGATAGGCCGGCGCACCGTCGGCGTCGATCGAGACCCCGACCAGGCGACCTGGCAACTGCCGCTCCAGACCGGTGCGGATGGACAGGTAGCCGGCATGCGGGCCGCCGAAGCCGAGCGGGACGCCGAAGCGCTGCGTGGTGCCGACTGCGATGTCGGCGCCGATGTCGCCGGGCGACGTGAGCAGCGTGAGGGCGAGCAGGTCGGCCGCGACGACGACCAACGCGCCCGCGGCGTGCGTGGTCTCGACCAGTTGGCGTAGGTCACGAACTGCGCCGGACGCGCCCGGGTACTGGGCGAGTACCCCGAAGGTGCCATCGGGCAGCGGCTCGGCCAGGTCTTGGACGATCACGTTCAGCTCGAGCGGGATGGCTCGGGTGCGCACGACGTCGAGGGTCTGCGGCAGCACGTCGCGGTCGACGACAAAGGTGTCGCCGTTGCGGGCGGCACGATGGGCCAGCGCCATCGCCTCGGCGGCAGCGGTCGCCTCGTCGAGCATCGACGCGCCGGCGACGGCAAGCCCAGTGAGCTCCTCGACCATCGTCTGGAAGTTGATCAGCGCCTCGAGCCGGCCCTGGCTGATTTCGGGCTGGTAGGGCGTGTAGGCCGTGTACCAGGCCGGGCTCTCCAGGACGTTGCGGCGGATGACGGCCGGGGTGATCGTGCCGTAGTAGCCCAAGCCGATCATCGAGGCCTGCACCTGGTTGCGCGCGGCCAGCGCGCGCAACTCCGCTGCGGCCTCGGCCTCGGTCGCGGGCTCAGGCAGAGCGAGCGCGAGCTTCTCGCGGATGCTGGCCGGGATCGCGTCGTCGAGCAGGTCGTCCATCGTGGCGTACCCGACAACATCGAGCATCCGCTGTTCGTCGGTGCTCGGCGTGACGCCGATGTGCCTGGCGGCGAACGGAATGCCGCGCTCGAGATCGGCCAGGGTGGGATCGGTCATCTGCGAAGCCCTTTCGGGGGAACGACGTCGCGCGCCGTCGGCGCGCGAATCCCCCTCTGTCAGACGGCGTCCTTCAGAGTGGTCGACTCGCGTGGTTCGTTTGCCTGAGAGGTTCCGGGGAAGTTGCCCCTTCGGCGCTGCCATGTCACGACAGGCTCTCCCACACGAGCTGACTGACCAGCGACGACGCTACCAGCCCGAACTCGGCGGGGCTCGGCAAGCTCAGGCCGACGCGCTGCGCTGCTGGCGACGCTTGGCCAGCTCGTCGTTGGCGTGGCTGGTGGCACTGTCGGTGATTTCGGCGCCGTCGGCGCGCTCACCCGGCAACTGCGCCAGCGAGCCGACCAGTTCGCGCAGCGCACCGCTGACCGCGATGCCGAACACGCCCTGCCCGCCGCGCAGCAGGTCGACGACCTCCTCGGCGGAGGTGCATTCGTAGACCGTTGTGCCGTCCGACAGCAGCGTGATCCGGGCGAGATCGTCGACGCCGCGGGCCCGGAGGGCATCGACGGCCGCGCGGATGTTCTGCAGCGAGACGCCGGTGTCGAGCAGTCGCTTGACGACCTTGAGTACGAGAATGTCTTTGAAGGAGTACAGGCGCTGGCTGCCTGAGCCGGTGGCCGACCGGATGGTCGGCACCACCAGTTCGGTGCGCGCCCAGTAGTCAAGCTGACGGTAGGTGATCCCGGCGGCCGAACACGCGGTCGGGCCGCGATAGCCGATGAGTTCGTCGGGGGCGGCCGCCGGATCGGCGAAGAGCGTGCCCTGCTCTGGTAGGCGCTCGTCCATCTGCCCACCTCCTGAATCTGGCTAGTCGCGCGCTGATCATGCGGGGCACAAGCACCACCAGCGAAATCCCACGCTGGTGATTCGTTGTTCCCGACGGTAGGGCGGTGGCCCTCGCAGGTCAACGCGGCGCGCCGACATTTCTTAACCCTCATGTAGAGGTGGAGGTCTGCTGACCGTCCGCAGCGGGCGCCGTCAGCCCTCCGACGCGAAGTCGTCCGGGGAGATGTTGTCGAGGAACGCGCGGAACCGCTCGACCTCGTCCTCCTGCTCGTCCGGGATCTCGACGCCGGCCGCGTCGAGCACCGCGTCGCTGCCGAGGATCGCGACGTCGCAGCGCAGCGCGAGGGCGATCGCGTCCGAGGGGCGCGCACTGACCGCGACCCCGCCGGCGAAGCGCAGTTCGGCGTAGTAGATGTCGTCGCGCATCTCGGTGATGTGCACGGCCTCGAGCCGCACGCCGAGTGCCCCGATCACGTCGCGCAGGAGGTCGTGGGTGAGCGGGCGAACCGTCTGCACACCCTGCTGCTGGAAGGCGATCGCCGATGCCTCGACGGCACCGATCCAGATCGGCAGGTAGCGGATGCCGTCCTCTTCCCGAAGCAGCACGACAGGCTGGTTCGCGGGCAACTCGACCCGGACCCCAACGACGCGCATCGGATGCACGACGAAACCTCCGTTACCCGCTCGCTCGACCGTCTCGCGACTGTCGACGCTACACGCTCGCCGCGGTCGCCGCGGTCGCCGCGGCGACCGGGCGGGGCCTGTTCAGGAGCCGATGACCTCGCGCAGGCCGATCTGCACGAGCGCGGCATGCAGGCGCACCGAGGCAGCCGCGAGTTCGCGAACGGTCTCCTCGGCGCGGGCTCTCGCCTCACCGCCACGTTGGCGCGACATCGGGCCGACGACCTGGGAGAACAGTCCGACCTCACGCTCGGCGGCGGTGCGGAACGCGCGCAGGTGCCGGCCCTCGAGACCGAAGCGGGCAAGGTCCGCGACGATCTTGCCGACCGACAGGGCGTCGTCGTCGTAGTGGCCGCCGGGCTTGGCGGTGATCAGCCCGAACTGCTCGAGTTCGGTGAGTTGCTCACTGCGCAAGCCGGCCGCGTTGAGCAGTTCGTCGCGGGACAGCCGCAACGCAGCCTGGGCGGGTCGGAAGTGCTCGGCCGTGGGCGCGTTGTCCTCGATCGCGGCAATGGAGACGTGCGGGACGCGCGGGCCGGCCGAGGAGCCCGACGGCACCAGCCCGCGGTCGATCGCGTCGAGCTGGTCCTTGATCACCCGCAGCGGCAGATAGTGATCGCGCTGCTGAGCCAGTACGTACTTCAGCCGCGACACATCGCCCGCGGAGAACTTGCGGTATCCGGACGGGGTCCGCTCGGGCGCGACCAGACCTTCCTGTTCCAAGAACCGGATCTTGCTGATCGTCAGGTCCGGGAAGTCGACCTTGAGGTGAGCGAGAACGTCGCCGATCGTGAGCGTGGCGCTGCCGCGCGCGGCTGCGGCGCCGACGGCAGTCACGTGGTGGCCCCGGCCCGCACCGCGGCGTTCAGGTACACCAAGCGGAACTTCCCGATCTGGACTTCGTCGCCGCCGGACAGAGGCACCGCGTCGATGCGCTCACGGTTGACGTAGGTGCCGTTGAGCGAGCCGACATCGTGCACGGTGTAGCCACTACCTTCGCGGCGGAACTCTGCATGTCTGCGGGACACGGTGACATCGTCTAGGAAGATGTCGCTGTCCGGGTGGCGACCCGCCGTAGTCACATCCTGATCGAGCAAAAATCGACTGCCGGCGTTCGGGCCGCGCTTGACCACCAACAGCGCCGAACCGGGGGTCAACGCGTCGACGGCTCCCTGGTGCGCCTCGGTCGAAAACTCCGTGTCGACGTCGGGTATCGAGCCGGTCGTCGTGATCGTGCTGGTCACGTCCGCGCCGGACGCCGCCTGCGGAAGCGCGGCACCGCAACTGGCGCAGAAGTGGCTACCGGGCTGATTTTCCGTGCCACAAGCGGTGCAGAACACTCGCGTAGCCCTTCGATTTGGGATCGGTCATTGCGGGGTGAACGCCACCGCGATCAGCGGAACCGGTCGGTTCGCCGAGCCTAGGCCCGGCGCGTCCTGAGGGTCAATCCAAGGTAGAGCTGTATCCGAAGTTCTCAGTAAGCGTGCCGCTCAAACGGCCAGCGTCCCGTAGGTCGCGGCGTCGATCAACACGCTCAGGTCGGCACCCTCGGCCAGTTCGATCTCGACGATCCAGCCCGCACCGTACGGATCGGAATTGATCAACTCCGGCTGCTGGTCGAGCGCATCGTTGCGGGCGGCCACGGTTCCGGCGACCGGCGCGTACAGGTCCGAGACGCTCTTGGTCGACTCGACCTCGCCGAAGGGGGCGCCCTGGGCGAGCTGCGTGCCTACCTCGGGCAGCGAGACGTAGACGACGTCGCCGAGTGCCTGCTGGGCGTAATCGGTGATCCCCACGCGCACGGTCTGCTTGCCGTCGGTGCCGCCGACCCGCGCCCACTCGTGATCGGCGGTGTACTTCAGCTCGTCAGGAATGTCTGACATGGCGTGCCTCTTTCCTCGCTCGTGCGGGCGCATACGCATGGACCGGATGCGACCCTACTCATCGGATGCGGGTCGTCAGTGTGGGGCGGGCGAGGCATACTTCGGCGTCGACAGTGAGCGGATCACCGTGATCGTGACGACGTCGCGCTCGTCGACCACGAGGTCGCCGCCGGCCGCCCGGGTGGCCGCCGCGACGCCCCCTGGGATGTTGAGTGCGGTGTCGAGCGTCTTCGAGTCGCCGATGGCGAACACCGTGTACGGCCCGGTCAGGACGTTCCCGTCGATCGCGATGGCGCCCCCGGACGTCGTGAACGACGTCGAGGTGCTGACTCGCACCGGGCCGAACTGGATCGCCTCCGCGCCGGCCCCGCGCAACTCCTCGACGACGTCGAGCAGGTCCTCGGCGGTCAGCTTGCGATCCGGGTCGGTGATCGTGACTTTGACCCCGGGCCCGGTCGCCGGGAGGGTCCCGAGCAGGATCCCGAGCGCCGCCGCGTCCTGCTCGGCCTGCTGGCGTGCGGCGGCGTTGCGGTCCCCGCTGTCCTGCAGGCGGCGCAGCGTCTGTTCCAACTCGGTGATCTGCTGGCGCAGCCGGTCGCCCCGCGCGTTCTGGTTGTCGAGGATGCCGATGAGGTCGTCCTCGCGCAGGTTCGAGAGGCTGTCGGACTGCGAGTTCGCCCGCACCTGCACCGCGATCGCGAACCCGAGCGCCGCGGTGAGCACGCCGATCAACGCCGCGGCCCGGTATCGAGCGGTCGGTCGCTCCTTGGCCGGCAGCTTGGCCGGCAGCTTGGCCGGCAGCTTGGCCGGCGACGCGGTCTTGTCGCCATCGTCCGGTTGGACAGGCGCCGTGCTGTCATCGTCGTCAGCCATGTCAGGCCCGGAAGACGTGCCGTCGGATCGCGGCCGCGTTGCCGAAGATGCGGATACCGAGCACCACGACGACAGCCGTCGACAGCTGAGCGCCGACGCCGAGCTTGTCGCCCATGAAGACGATCAGCGCGGCGACGACGACGTTGGAGATGAACGACACGACGAAGACCTTGGCGTCGAAGATGCCGTCGAGGCGGGCCCGCACTCCGCCGAAGACCGCATCCAGTGCGGCGACGACCGCGATCGGCAGGTACGGCTCGAGCCAGGTCGGCACCGTGGGCCGGAACACCAACCCGACCACGATGCCGACGATGAGGGCCAACGCCGCGATCATCGGGTCGTCCCGGCCGGGCTGGGCGAGGCCGACGGCTGGTGCGCGAAGCGCGGTGACGTGGCCGGGCTGGCGGGCAGGCTCAGCTTCTTGTGTTCGGTGAATTGGAAGCCGATCCCGTCGGCACCGGCCAGGGTCTGGTAGCGACTGGCGGCGGCGCTCGAGGCGAACCCCGTGGCGAGATCGTCCGCGTTGCCGATGGCGCGGATCGTGAACGGCGACATGATCGGGGCGAAGTCGACGAGCACGGCGTCGCCGGCGAACCTGATCGCGGACGTGGGCGTAAGCCGGACGTCGTTCACCGAGATCGCCTCCGCGCCGTCGGCCCAGAGTTCGTTGACGACGCTTCGCACATCACGGTCACTGAGGATATTGGTGGCGCTGCCCGGGCCTGACCCGCCGCGCCCGGGCTGGCTCGACGCCGTGGCGGCCGGCGGCTCCTTCAGCACCACCTGCAGGCCGGGTCCGACCGCGGCCGTCTGCCCCGCCAGCAGCTGATCACGATTGAGCTGGCGGCTCAACGGTGCGTCGCCGGACAGCCCCTGGTCGCGTAACGCGGTCAGCGCACCGTTGAGTTTCTGCGCCTGCGCGGCAAGCTGGTCGACCTGGTGCTGAGCGGAGTGGACCCGAGACACGAGACTGTCGTGCACCTTGGCCGCCTGCGGCGCGCCGCGATGGGTGTGGATGTAGGCGACGACCAGAGTGAACCCGATCAACGCGCACCCGATCGCCACGGCCGGGCGGTCGAACCAGCGGCGTGGCGGGGTCGGTCCGCGATGCTTCGCCGCGGCTGCGTAACCGGGATCAAGCGTGTTGGTGACGAGGTCGACGAGGAGCTGCGCCGAGTCCAGGTTGCCCGTGGGCGGACGCTTCGCGGTCATCGGCGCACCTGCCGGACGAGCTGCCAAGCCTGGAGCAGGTACACGCCGCCGGCGTACAGGTACAAGCCCGTCCCCCAGATCGTGAACGCCCACGCAACCGGCCGGGCCACGTCGGCCACGGTGCCGTGGTACTGGCTGATGAGCAGGAACGGGAACGCGTTGAGCAGACAGAACGTCGCGGCCTTGCCGAGGTAGTGCACGGCGAACGGCGCGTAGCCATAGTGCCGGATCACGGCCAGCGCGCCCGTCAGGATCACGTCCCGGCCGACGATCACGATGGCCAGCCACAGCGGGATGATGTCGCGCAGGACCAGGCCGGCGAGCGTGGCGAGGATGTAGAGCCGGTCGGCCAGCGGGTCCAGCAGCGCGCCGAGGCTGCTCATCTGGTTCAGCCGGCGGGCGAGCACACCGTCGGCCCAGTCGGTGAAGCCCGACAGGAACAGGACCAGGATCGCCCAGCCGTCGGCGTGCGGGCCGAGCAACAGCCACAGGAACAGCGGGACCCCGAACAGCCGCAGCACGCTGAGCGCGTTCGGGATCGTGATCACCCGATCGGCTGCGCCGGCGGTGGAGGCAGCGGCAGCCGCGTCGGGAGCTGCCGCCACGTTGCCTCCTGCGCTGCGCGTCGGACCGCCCGCTCGGTGCGAGATGACGCTTGTGTCGAGACAGCGGGATTCGATACCACGACCCCTGACCCCCGCGCGCCGGAGCGAGGTTCGCTGCCGTCCGTCGGCGTCAGGTTACCGGAGTACCTCGACGGTCCGGTCACGGGCGCGCCCGCCGAACAGCCGCGGATCTGGGCTGCGGGATGGGAAACCGCTGCTGGACGTAGGACGGCCCCGGGCGGCGAAGATCGGGGGAATCGGCGCCGCCCGGGGCCCCGTAGAACGCCAAAGCACCGACTACCGCGGCACGCTGCTGTTCACCATCCTCGTTCGGTACCCAAATACAAGACCTGGCCGAAATCGAGAGGGGGATCAGGCACAGAACCGCCGGGCACGAGGCTCTCGCGCGCAACGGGTGCCCGGGCCGGCTCCCAACCAAGCCCTCGGAGGAGGGCTCAGCCAGGAGCCTGTCATAGACCGGCCCGGAGAACTGCGCACCCCCGAGGTGCAGTTGTCCCGGCTACGACCCGGCACCTTTAACTGTGCGCTCACTCACGACAAAGGCTTCCATCACAGGCGAATCTGGCAGATTGTCACTCTTGATCTTTGGTCACAGGGCGTGACGATTTCGCGCGGTCTGTACGCGACGGACTGCTAGGACGCAGATCACAAGTGCTCCGCAGGTGAAATGGCACCTGCGATGTGTGTTTCGTGTCAGCCCCGATGTCAACGAGTTCGACGGCGTCCAGTCGAGGGCAGCAACCTGCCATGGCGCAACCGTGCGGTACGGGCGCGCAGACCGGGCGTGGGAGCCGGCTTGACGTTGCTGACGTCGTCTCCGGGCCGAGCAAACGGAGCCCTGCAAAAATACAGGGCTCCGAGTTGTCGGGACGGCGGGATTCGAACCCACGACCCCCTGACCCCCAGTCAGGTGCGCTACCAAGCTGCGCCACGTCCCGGTCGGGTGCGACCGGCAGTAACCCTATCGCGACGCGGCGCCCCGCTTTTCCCGCACCCGGACGGAGATCTCGATCGGTGTCCCGGTGAAATCGAAGTCCTCGCGCAGCCGGCGCTCGATGAATCGCCGGTAGCCACCCTCGAGGAATCCCGTGGTGAACAGGACGAACCGCGGGGGTCTGGTGTCGGCCTGGGTGGCGAACAGCACGCGGGGTGCCTTGCCGCCGCGTGGCGGCGGCGGAGTGGCCGCGACGACCTCGTTGAGCCAACTGTTGAGCCGGCCGGTGGAGATACGCCGATCCCACGACTCCAGGCTGACCCGCAAATGGGTGGCCAGTTTCTCGACGGACCGGCCGGTGAGCGCCGAGACGTTGATGCGCGGCGCCCACGCCACGCGGGCGAAATCGCGGTCGATCTCGCGCTCTAGCAACTCCCGGCGATCCTCGTCGACGAGGTCCCACTTGTTGAAGGCGAGGACGAGCGCGCGGCCGGACTCGATCACCTCGCCGATCACCCGCTGGTCCTGCTCCGCGATGGGCTCCGAGGCGTCCAACAACACCACTGCCACCTCGGCGGCCTCGATTGCCGCGGCGGTGCGCAGGCTGGCGTAGTACTCCATGCCGCTGGCGTGGTTGACCCGGCGACGCAGCCCGGCAGTGTCGACAAATCGCCAAGTCTCCCCGCCGAGTTCGAGCAGGCTGTCGACCGGGTCGACCGTGGTTCCGGCCACCGCGTCCACGACGGAACGCTCCTCGCCGCTGAGCCGGTTGAGCAGGCTGGACTTGCCGACGTTGGGCCGGCCGATGAGCGCTACCCGGCGCGGTCCGCCCTCCTCGAGATTCTCGGCCGGGGCATCCGGCAGTGCCTCGAGGACCGCGTCGAGCAGGTCCCCGCTGCCTCGCCCGTGCAGTCCGCTGACCGGATAAGGCTGGCCGAGCCCGAGCGACCACAGTTCCGCCGTCTCCGGCTCGGCCCGCTCGTCGTCGATCTTGGTCACGGTAAGGATCACCGGACGGCCACCACGTCTCAACGTCCGGGCCACAGTGAGATCAGTTTCGGTGGCACCGGTTCGTCCGTCGATGACGAACAGCACCAGGTCCGCGGTGGCGACGGCCCGCTCGGCCTGGGCCGAGACCATCGCCTGCAGACCCCGGGCGTCGGGCTCCCAACCCCCGGTGTCGACGAGGGTGAAGCGGCGCCCACCCCAGAGCGCGTCATAGGCGACGCGATCGCGGGTGACACCCGGGATGTCCTGGACGACAGCCTCCCGGCGACCGAGGATCCGGTTCACCAGCGTCGACTTACCGACATTCGGCCGGCCGACCACGGCGACGAC
>JAOPWD010000223.1 GCA_025965875.1 Pseudonocardiales bacterium | reverse complement strand
GTCGGTTCGGGTCGAGCACCTCAGGCAACGGCATGGGTACCGGTGCGGGGGTCGGTGTCGGTTCCATTCGCTGCCCTTTCTCCAAGCCGGCGACGGGCAACCTTCGCAGAACAGCCCAGAGCCAGATTGCCCACCGACGGCGGCCCGATCTTCGGCCCCACGGCTTCATTTCCGCCCCGTGGTTCAACCCGGCAGACCAAATCGGCGCCAATGACTGCCCAACTGATCCAGGAGAGCCACCGATGCCGCGCGGTTCACCACGCGAGGTCCACGACACCGTGGCCGACCGAATTTGAGGATCAGGACCATGAACCAGACTCTGCGTGGAACTCTGGCCGTGGCCGTGGCAGCAACGCTGCTGGTGGCTGGATGCACGTCCTCGTCCCGACGGAAGGCGACAGCGTCCGCCTCGGCGACCGCATTGTCGGCCCCCGCCAGCAGCAACGATCTCCAGACCGAATTCGTGACGACCATCCGAACCGTGCTCCCCTCGGTCGTCCTCATCAGCACCGGCACCTCCCTCGGCTCCGGTGTCGTGTTCGACGACAAGGGCGACATCGTCACCAACGCCCACGTGGTCGGCCACTCGACGTCATTCCAGGTCACCCTCGCGAACAGCACCCTTACCGTGCCCGCCACCTTGGTCGGCAGCTATCCGGCCGGCGACCTGGCGGTGGTCAAGGTAGCTGGAGTCAGCAATCTGCACCCCGCCACCTTCGGTGACTCGAGCAAGCAGGAGGTCGGCGACATCGTCCTGGCGATGGGCAACCCGCTCGGGCTGTCCAGCAGCGTCACGAATGGCATCATCTCGGCGACGGGGCGCACGGTCACCGAGCCGGCCTCGGCCGATTCGCCCGGAGCGACGCTGACCAATTGTCTGCAGACCAGCGCAGACATCAACCCGGGCAACAGCGGTGGCGCATTGGTAAATCTGGACGACCAAGTGATCGGCATCCCCACGCTGGCTGCCGTCGACCGGGAGCTCGGGGGCACCGCGCCCGGCATCGGATTCGCGATTCCCAGCAACACTGCCAAGGACGTCGCCAGCCAGCTCATAGCCAACGGCAACGTGACCAACTCTCGTCGCGCGGGGCTCAACGTCACTGTCGCAACCGTCGCCGGCGCTGGTGGCAAGCCGATCGGCGCCGGCATCGTCAGTGTCCAGCCGGGCGGCGCCGCGGCTAAGGCAGGGCTCAAGCCCGGCGACATCATCGTGGCTGTGAATGGTGTGCCCACGCCGACCGCGCAGGCGCTCAATGCGGTACTCGCGACCCTGCGCCCCGGACAGACCGTGGACGTGACTGTGCACACCAGCGACGGCAAGACGCGCACCGTCAAGGTGACACTCGGCACCGTGTAACGAATCGCGATCACACCGGCTGCCGGACCAAAGGTCGTTGCGCACTCGCAACCCGTGAACACCCTCGGCCCGCTGGCTGGGGGTGTTCGTCGGGCCCTCCCCTCGGAATACGGCTCGCCCTCGGGTGGTTGACGCGTCAATGTTGATACATCAATCATCGGCAACGGGTTGGTGCGTCCAAGAAACGAGGTGTGGTCGTGACTGCGATAGCTGAGGATGTGGCTCGAGACGCCACGGCCGCGGTAAGTCGGCGGAGGATGACGTCTCGGGAGCTCGCGATCTGGCGGTCCCTGCTCGACACCACTGCCGAGCTTCGGAGAGCGCTCGGTGCGGATCTGCAAGAGTTGGATCTTTCGCCGGGCGACTATCAGGTCTTGCTCGCTTTGAGCGAAGCAGACGGCCGGCGGATGCGGTCCTCGGAACTGGCCTCGAGCATCGATTGGGAGCGAAGCCGCCTTTCCCATCACCTCGGCCGGATGGAGCGGCGCGGTCTCATCCGCCGGGAGGACTGCGCCACGGACAACCGCGGCGCCGAGGTGTTGCTCACCGAAGCCGGAGCGCAGCTGTTCCGGAGCGCGACCACGCCCCACATGAGAGCCATCAAGAAGCGCTTCGCTGACGCCTTGACGCCTGGACAGTTCAACGCACTCGCCGACGTCCTGCAGTCGCTGCAGCATCATCTCCACCCAGCCCTCACCAACGACCGCGCCGGGGATGATCGCTCATGACCAGCTCAGCAGCATCGTCTCTCCCGCGCGTCGCCGTGCTGGGCGCAGGGCACGTGGGTCCGGTCATCGCGCGACTGGCTATCGACGCCGGCTATCGCGTGTCGATCGCAGCGTCTGACGATCCTGAGAACATCGCCCTCATCACCCAGGTGCTCGTGCCGGGGGCCGAGCCACGCTGGGCAGCCGATGCCATCGAGAACTCCGACCTCGTCGTGCTGTCGATCCCGCTCCACAAATTCGCCGCCTTCGACCCCGCCCTGGTGGCCGGCAAGCTCGTCGTCGACACGATGAACTACTGGCCGCCTATCGACGGCGTCCGCGAGATGTTCGAGGATCCCGCTTACGGCAGCAGCGAGATCGTCGCGCGTCGGCTCGCCGATTCGACGATCGTCAAGACTCTCAATCACCTGGGCTACCACGAACTTGACGACGACCGCCGACGAGCGGGCTCGCCGGATCGCCGCGCACTGGGCGTGGCCGGCGACGACCCAGCAGCGGTAACCGTGGTGGCCGACTTCATCGAGCGCATCGGATATGACCCCGTCCGGCTCGGCAGCCTGCGCGCGGGCCGTCTCCTCGAACCCGGGGGTCCGGTCTTCGGCGTGGCGCTGCGCCGCACCGAATTCGAGTCAGCCCTGCGCTCCGAAGCCGCATAGCGCGGCGCCGCCGATCCTTCGCCCAACCTCATCCCAAAGACTAGAGAGACTCGACATGACGACTGCACCTTTGAACACGCCAGCAGATTCCGCAGGCGAACCTGCGCCATTCCCACTCGAGTTCGGCATCGACACCTTCGGCGACCGCACCAGCGATGACAGCGGCCGCCAGACGACACACGCCCAAACGATTCGCGACGGCGTCGAACAGGGTGTCCTCGCCGACCAGGTCGGCGAGGACTTCATCGGGATCGGAGAACATCACACCGACGACTTCCCGCTGTCGGCTGCCGACGTGGTGCTCGCCGCGATCGCCGCGCGCACGACCCGCATCCACCTCGGCTCGGCCGTCACGGTATTGAGCTCCGACGATCCGGTCCGGGTGTTCCAGCGGTATTCCACGCTCAACGCCGTCTCCGGCGGTCGGGCCGAAGTCATCCTTGGCCGCGGCTCCAGCATCGACTCGTTCCCGCTGTTCGGATACGACCTCGCCGACTACGAGGACCTCTTCGAAGAGAAGACGAACCTGTTCGCCGAGCTACTCAAAGGCGGACCGGTCACCTGGCAGGGCAAGACCCGGGCATCGCTGCACGATCAGGACGTCGTGCCGCACACCGAATCCGGACCCTTCCCGACCTGGATCGGCGTCGGCGGCAGCCCGCAGTCGGTCATCCGCGCCGCGCACTACGGGTTCTCGCTGATGCTCGCGATCATCGGCGGATCCCCGACGCGCTTCGCACCCTTCTCCCAGCTCTTCCAGCAGGCCCTCGAGCGCTTCGACCGATCGCCGCTACCGGTGGGCGTGCACTCCCCAGGCCATGTCGCCGCCACCGACGAGCGGGCCCGCGATGAGTTCTGGCCGCACTACCTGGAGACCATCCGCCGCTTCAGCAAGATCCGCGGATTCGCCGTCCCCACCAGGGAGTCGTTCGCGGCTGAGGTCGGGCCACACGGCGCGCTTTATGTCGGGTCGCCAGAAACCGTCGCGCAGAAGATCGCGGCAAACCTGACGACTCTCGGCGCGAACCGCTTCGACTTGAAGTACGGCATGCCCGGCCTCGCGCAATCGGCACTGATGACCAACGTCGAGCTCTACGGCACCCAAGTCATCCCCCGCGTCCGCGAACTGCTCGCCTAGGCGCAACCTGCCAAGGAGCGGTAGGCATCAGTCGGCCAGGACTTGCTCGACGGTTCGCTTGGCCATCGCGACGAACCCTGGGTTCGTCTCGGCGTAGTACGGGATGATCAAGGCCGCTTGGTGGAGTGCGAAGCCGCGGGCCCGGTTCCACGCGCCGTCGTCGACCGCGAGAGCATCGCGATACGTCTTTCGTCCGGCAGGCCCGAAAACGCTCCACGCGGCGATCACGTCAGCCGCCGGGTCACCCACTCCGACGCTGCCGAAGTCGATCACCGCGCGCAGCCGGCCGCTCTGGACGAGCAGGTTGGGGCGCAGCAGGTCGCTGTGAATCCACACCGGCGGTCCATTCCACGCCGGGGCCGCCAATGCGCGCTCCCAGGCGGCAGTGGCGGCATCGCCGTCGATGACGTCCCGTGCTGCCGCGATTGCCGCGCGCGTTACGGTGTCGAGCTCACGAAGGGGCTTGCGCCCGGCGCGAGGTGCCCCGACCGCGGTTTCCAATCCGCGCAGTTCGACCACGAACTGGGCGAGATCCTTGGCCGCCTGGTGCTCATCGTCGACGATCTCGTCCGCGTACGACTGGCCGTCGATCCACCGGTAGACCGCCCACGAGGCCGGGTACTGCCTCGCCGGACGCCCCAGCGCAACCGGTTCGGGGACCTGCAGCCCGAGAAGTGGCGCGAGCAGCGGCAGCCAATGCCACTCCCGCGCGAGATCCTGGTCCCACGACCGCACGCGTGGGAGCCGCACATACAGCCGCTCGCCCAGCCGGTAGATGGCGTTGACCGTTCCCGTGGACGGGACTTCGTTGATCGGCAGGTCGGCCCACTTGGGGTACTGAGCGCGGAGCAGGCGCCCGACCAGCGCCGGGCTGATGTCGAGCTCGTCGGGATGCATGTGGTGGGCGCTCATGACGAGGACATTCGACACGTTACGGGCGGCACCGTCCACCGAGTTCCGGGCTTCGGCCACGCTGTAAAGATTTGGCCAACTTCCTGTCTGTATGTGACCTGTGCGCCTGCCGTGTGCCAAGATTTGCCAATCCCCGACCGATTTGCCCAGGAATCGAACTTCGTTCCCACTGGAGGACCTGTGAACCAACCGGCCAGCGGGTCTGGCCCAAACGGCACTCCGATGATCAGCATGAACAACGTCCAGAAGCACTTCGGTGCGTTGCACGTGCTCAAGGACATCCAGTTCGAGGTTCCGGCCGGTCAGGTGGTCGTGGTGCTCGGCCCGTCCGGGTCCGGGAAGTCCACGCTGTGCCGGGTCATCAACCGCCTCGAACCCATTGACTCGGGTGAAATCAGGGTCGACGGCAAGATCCTTCCGGTCGAAGGCAAGGGCCTGGCCATGCTCCGGGCGGATGTCGGGATGGTCTTCCAGTCCTTCAACCTCTTCGCCCACAAGTCGGTCCTGGACAACGTCGCGCTCGGACCGGTCAAGGTCCGCAAGATGAACAAGAACGCCGCCAACGACCTCGCGGTGGGCCTGCTCGAGCGGGTCGGCATCGCCGAGCAGAAAGACAAGCTGCCGGCTCAGCTTTCCGGTGGCCAGCAGCAACGGGTGGCCATCGCCCGGGCACTGGCCATGAAGCCGAAGGTGATGCTCTTCGACGAGCCGACCTCGGCGCTGGACCCCGAGATGGTGCAGGAGGTCCTGGATGTGATGACCTCGCTGGCCAAGGAGGGCATGACGATGCTCTGCGTCACGCACGAAATGGGCTTCGCGCGCCACGCCGCCAGCCGCGTCGTCTTCATGTCCGACGGCGAGATCGTCGAGGACTCCACGCCGGACGCCTTCTTCAAGAGCCCGAAGTCGAACCGAGCCAAGGACTTCCTTTCCAAGATTCTGACCCACTGAAGCAGTGCGGGACTGTCCCGCGGACGCACGAAGGGAAGCAAACAGATGAAGCTCCGAAAATCTGCAATCGCACTGCTCAGCGTCGTGTTGCTGGCGCAGACCCTCAGCGCTTGCGGCAAGAAGGACTCCAAGGGGAACTCGCTCGCCGACAAGCCGAACAAGCTCACCGTCGGCATCAAGTTCGACCAGCCGGGCCTCGGCCTCAAGGCGCCGGACGGCACCTTCAAGGGGTTCGACGTCGACGTCGCCAAATACATCGCGAAGGAGCTCGGGGTCAAAGAGGGTGACATCACCTTCAAGGAGTCCAAGTCGGCGGAGCGCGAGAACCTGATCGAGAAGGGCGAGGTCGACTACATCGTGGCCACCTACTCGATCACCGACGTGCGCAAGGAGAAGGTCGCCTTCGCCGGCCCGTACTTCGTGGCGCACCAGGATCTGTTGGTGAAGTCGAGCAATACGAAGATCACGGGTCCGGAGTCCCTCACCGGCAACATGAAGCTGTGCTCGGTCAAAGGCTCGACACCGGCCCAGAAGATCAAGGACAAGTACTCCAAGGCAGTCCAGCTGCAGGAGTACGGCACGTATTCCGACTGCGTCGACGCGCTGCTCTCGGGCGCCGTCGATGCCGTCACCACAGATGACGTGATCCTGGCCGGCTACGCCGCGCAGCACCCCGGCGACCTGAAGGTCATCGGAAAGGGCTTCTCCGACGAGCACTACGGCGTCGGCCTGAAGAAGACCGACACCAAGGGCAAGACCGCGATCAACGCGGCCATCACGAAGATGATCGGAGACGGCTCGTGGGAGGCCGCGTTGCAGAAGAACGTCGGTCCGTCCGGCTACAAGATCCCGGCGAAGCCGGCCGTCACCGAGTGACGTCGTCGGTGGGGTGGCGCCGTCCGCGGCGCCACCCCACCGCGCTGCCCGAACCAAGTATCGCGGCATGAATTGAGGCGCCGGTGAACTTCGACTTCCTGTCCAACCCCGACTACGACATTCTCGGCGCCTTCTGGGTCACCGTGCAGCTGACGCTGTTGGCGGCAGCCGGTTCGATGATCTGGGGCACCATCCTCGCCGCGATGCGGGTCAGCCCGGTTCCGCTGATGCGCGGTTTCGGCACCGCCTACGTCAACATCTTCCGCAACACGCCGCTGACGCTCATTCTCATCGCGATGTCGGTTGTGCTGTCCAACAAGCTCGGCCTTGTCCTCGCCAGCAAGAGTTCCCCGACGTTCATCAAGGACAACAACTTCCGGCTGGCCGTGCTCGGATTGGTGATCTACACCTCGACGTTCGTCTGCGAGTCCATCCGCTCGGGCATCAACACGGTGCCCGCCGGACAGGCCGAAGCCGCCCGAGCGATCGGGCTCAGGTTCAGCCAGGTGCTCTGGATCGTGATCCTGCCGCAGGCGCTCCGGTCGGTGGTGGCGCCGCTGGCGAGCGTGTTGATCGCGCTGACCAAGAACACGACCGTCGCCTCGGCAATCGGGGTGGCTGAGGCATCGCTGCTGATGAGCACGATGGTCGAGAACGAATCGGACGCGCTGCTCGGTGTCTTCAGCATCTTCGCGCTCGGGTTCGTCGTGCTTACCCTGCCGACCGGACTGCTGCTGGGCTGGGTCGCGAACAAGGCGACGGTGAAGCGATGAGCAGCGCAGCGACGGTTCTCTACGACCACCCGGGCCCCAAGGCCAAGGCCCGCAACCTGATCTTCTCGATCATCTTCGGCGTACTGCTCGTGCTGCTCGTGCTGTGGGTCTTGGACAAGCTGAACAGCAAGGGCGAGCTGACGGCCAAGAAATGGGAGCCGTTCACGACCAGCAACGTATGGTCGAACTTTCTGCTCCCCGGGTTGGGCGCCACGATCAAGGCCGCGGTGCTCAGCGTGATCATCGCGCTGCCCATCGGCGCAATTCTCGCCGTCGGCCGGCTGTCGGACCATCGGTGGGTGCGCTGGCCAGCCGCGGTAGTAGTCGAGTTCTTCCGCGCGATTCCGGTGCTGATCCTGATGGTCTTCGCCGGCGAGTTCTACTTCCAGTACACCGACGTGCCCTCTGAGTCGCGTCCGCTGTTCGCGGTGGTGACCGCGCTCGTCCTCTACAACGCGTCGGTGCTCGCCGAGATCTTCCGGGCCGGTATTCGCTCGCTGCCGCACGGCCAGACCGAAGCCGCCCAGGCCATCGGCCTGCGCAAGACCCAGATGATGGTGCTGATCCTGCTCCCGCAGGCCTTGACCGCGATGCTGCCCGCCATCGTGAGCCAGCTGGTGGTCGTCCTCAAGGACACCGCCCTGGGCAGCATCTTCGTCGGCTACGCCGAACTCCTGCGGCAGGCGAACAACCTCACGGCCAACTTCTCGAACTCGGTCGCGACCTACACGGTCATCGCCGTGCTCTACATCTCGATGAACTTCATCCTCAGCATGCTCGCGTCGTGGCTGGAAAAGTTGATGCGCAACCGTCGGGGCGGCGGCAAGCACGTGCCCCGCGCGCTCGATCCCGAACTCGAGGTCAGGGCCTGAAGTTCGGCTCCCCGAATTGAAACAAATCCGCAGCCCGCATAGTTGAGCCTAGTGGACTCAATCTTTCGAGAAGGCTGTGAGATGACTGAATTGTTAACTTTGCCCATGCTCCCCCTCGACGACATCGTCGTCCTGCCGGGCATGGTTGTCCCGATGGAGCTGGGTGACGGCGAGATCCGCGCTGCCGTTGAAGCTGCCCAAGCCGGTGAACACGGCGACGGGGAGCCAGCGCAGGTGTTGCTGGTCCCCCGGCTCGACGGCAAGTACGCCAGCGTCGGCACGGTCGGCGTTATCGAGCAGGTGGGCCGGATGCGCGGCGGCGAACATGCCGCTGTGGTGCGCGGCACGGCTCGGGCCAAGATCGGTAGCGCGGCTACTGGACCAGGCGCCGCGTTGTGGGTGCAGGCCGAGGCACAGGACGAAGCCGCGGACGGCGACCAGATCGCAGAGTTCGCGCGCGAGTACAAGTCGCTTGCCACGACGATCCTGCAGCAGCGGGGCGCGTGGCAGGTGGTCGACTCCGTCCAGGCCATCACCAACCCGACGGTGCTCTCCGATCTGGCCGGCTACGCGCCGTACCTGACGAACGAGCAGAAGTTGTGGCTGCTGGAGACCGTCGACGTGGCGGCCCGGCTGGAGAAGCTTGTCTCGTGGAGCCGCGAGCACCTCGCTGAGCTCGACGTCGCCGAGACGATCCGCAAGGACGTCCAAGAGGGTATGGACAAGCAGCAGCGCGAGTTCTTGCTGCGCCAGCAGTTGGGCGCGATCCGCAAGGAACTGTCCGAGCTCAGCGGCAAGACCGCGAGCGAGGAGCAGGACTACCGAGCCCGAGTAGAGGCCGCGGACCTGCCTGAGAAGGTGGCCGAGGCTGCACTGGCCGAGGTCGACAAGCTGGAACGAACCTCCGAGCAGTCCCCTGAGGTCGGTTGGATCCGCACCTGGCTGGACACCGTGCTCGACATGCCGTGGAACGAGCGCACCGATGATGCCTATGACCTTGCCGCGGCGCGCGCGATCCTGGACGCCGATCACGCTGGCTTGGATGACGTGAAGGAACGCATCGTCGAGTACCTTGCGGTGCGCCGTCGGCGCTCCGACCGCGGCCTAGGAGTCGTTGGCGGCCGGCGCAGTGGCGCTGTGCTGGCCCTAGTTGGTCCTCCCGGTGTGGGCAAGACCTCGCTGGGCGAGTCGGTCGCTCGCGCGATGGGACGCAAGTTCGTCCGCGTCGCGCTGGGTGGCGTGCGTGACGAGGCCGAGATCCGCGGGCACCGGCGTACCTACGTGGGCGCCATGCCGGGCCGCATCGTCCGGGCCATCAAGGAGTCGGGGTCGATGAACCCGGTCGTCCTGCTCGACGAGGTCGACAAGGTCGGCTCTGACTACCGGGGCGACCCGACGGCCGCCCTGCTCGAGGTCCTCGACCCGGCGCAGAACCACACCTTCCGCGACCACTACCTAGAGGTGGAACTGGACCTCTCGGATGTGGTGTTCCTAGCGACGGCGAACGTGTTGGACTCGATTCCAGCGCCCTTGCTCGACCGCATGGAACTGGTTCGGCTGGATGGTTACACCGAGGACGAGAAGGTGTTGATCGCACGCGACCACCTGATGCCACGTCAGCTGTCACACGCCGGGCTGACCGACGAAGAGGTGACCATCACCGAGGATGCGTTGCGGGAACTGGCCGCCGAGTACAGCCGGGAAGCCGGGGTGCGTGATCTCGAGCGACTGATCGCCCGAGTGCTGCGCAAGATCGCGGCCAAGGCCGCACTCAGCGACGACGGCACGGGCCTCGTCACGGTGGCTGCCGGCGATCTGCGTGAATACCTGGGTCGAGCACGGCACACGCCGGAGTCGGCCGAGCGCACTGCGGTGCCAGGAGTCGCGACGGGTCTGGCCGTGACCGGAGCGGGCGGCGATGTGCTGTTCGTCGAGGCCTCGCTGGCCGACGCGGAAACCGGTTCGACCGATGTCACACTGACGGGCCAGCTCGGTGACGTGATGAAGGAGTCGGCGCGGATTGCGCTGTCCTACCTGCGATCACAGGGCGCAACCCTCGAGTTGCCGGTATCCGATCTGGCTACGCGGGGCGTGCACATCCACGTCCCGGCCGGAGCGGTGCCGAAAGACGGCCCGAGCGCCGGGGTGACGATGATTACCGCGCTGGCTTCGCTGCTGTCGGGTCGACCCGTTCGATCCGATGTGGCGATGACGGGCGAGGTGTCGCTCACCGGCCGAGTGCTGCCGATCGGTGGCGTCAAGCAGAAGCTGCTCGCCGCACACCGGGCCGGCATCACGACGGTGCTGATCCCGAGCCGCAACGAGCCCGATCTGGACGACGTTCCGGAGGCGGTGCTCAAGGCGCTGACGGTGCATCCGGTCAGCGACGTCCGCGAGGTATTGGAGCTGGCACTCGAGCCGGCCTCGATCGCGGTCGACGCGGCTGCCTGACCCTGCAGGTACGAAGCCGCCGGTGTGGAAGGTTCGCCTTCTCGCCGGCGGCTTCGCCGTTTCGGCACCCGTCCTGACCGGGTCGAACACGAGACTGTCACCGCCGCGGGCGGACGCCGACTTCCTCGAGGTGGCTCAACATGTCGGCGGGATCGTTGTACACCCGGTATGCCCCCGCGGCCTCTAGCTCCTCGCGTCCGTAGCCGCCGGACAGCAGTCCCACGCCGAGCGCACCGGCCCGCTGCGCCGCCAGCAGATCCCAGATACTGTCGCCGACGACGAAGCAGTGCCTGGGCTCGATCTGGAGCAGATGTGCCGCGGCCAGGAAGAGATGCGGGTCGGGCTTTGCCCGCTCCACCAGGTCCCTGGTGACGATGGGCACGCCTTCGGGGATGCCGAGCAGGCCGATCGCTGTCATGGCAGTCCGGCGTGCGCCGCTCGTGGCGATGGCGAACGGGACAGCTCGATCGTGCAGCGTCGCGATCAGTTCGCGGGCGCCGGGCAGCGGAACGACACCGGCCGCGCGGCGCAGATAGAACTCGGCGTGCAGGTCGGTCAGTCGGCTGAGGGTGGCGTCGTCCAGCACCGTCCCGGTTTCGCGCTGCAGGGCCTGGAGGAACAGGCCACCGCTCATCCCGATCCGGCGATGGATCCGCCATACCGACAGGGCGATGCCGCACTCGGACAGCGCCTCCTGCCAGGCGATGACGTGCTGGTACACCGAATCGACCAGTGTGCCGTCCAGATCGAACAGCAGGGCCGGCTGCGGCACCGTCAAATCAATGGGACCGTCGACGGTTGTCATGTGTGCCTCCGCTGTGCATGCGCGGTTAGTGGTGGGCGCAGTGGTCCCTGGATTGTCACAAGAAATGCGCGCAGAATGCCACAATGGGCGTCGCGAAAGGTAACTCTGGACCCTGAGAGTGTGAAATTCAGAGGGTTAGGCTGTGCGCCGGGGTGCGGAGACCCGGAAATGTCGAGGTTATTGCAGCTACAGCAATATCTATTTGCGCCGAAGATATCCGCCTGGTGTGCCCGGTCTAGTGGAAAGAACCCATCGGACTTCGGCAGCAGGGCTGCGGCAAGTCGTACTCCGGGCTGGCTGAGGTTCCCAACCATGACCAAGGCTACCAGCGCGGCCGTCCAGCTCGTCGGCGGCTCGTCGGCGCTCACGCGCACGACCGCAGCCCCGGCCAGTTCGGCCGGGGCTGCGGGTAAGCGTTTGGAACCTAGACGGGCCGGACGTTCTCGGCCTGCGGGCCCTTCTGGCCCTGCGTGGTGTCGAACTCCACCCGCTGGTTGTCGTCGAGGCTCTTGTAGCCGTCGCCGCCGATCGCGGAGAAGTGGACGAAGACGTCGTCGCCGCCGCCATCGGGAGCGATGAAGCCGAAGCCCTTCTCGCTGTTGAACCACTTCACGGTGCCTTGCGTCATGCTGTGTCTCCTTGGTGAGGCAATCGAGGCGCCACAGGACGTGGACCTCGGGTCGATGCGGAAGTGCCTGTCTCACGTCGGTGTCGAGAAAGACTAAATTCGCGCTGCAAGATCCTGCGCGTCATGACGTGGAGGAAAATTTGCTGGCAACCAGCTTAACTATAACACGCCAGCCGACTTGTTAAATTCATGGTCCGACGGGGATGCTATTGATATCCGGCGGTCGCACTCGCGCAGGTCGGCGAGCATGAGGGGATCGAGTGAGCATTACAGCAGTGCTGAACCGGGGCAGCGATTTCGCCGGACTCTGTCGTCAGATTCGCGAAGCGAACTTGCTCGATCGCCGACGCGGCAACTACGCGGCACGCATCCTCATCACGCTCGGCCTTTTCGCTGCCGGTTGGGCCGCCTTCGTCTGGGTCGGAAACTCGTGGTACCAGACGATCGTGGCCGCGGTCATGGGCGTCCTATTCACGCAGGTGGCCTTCCTCGGCCACGACGGCGGCCACCAGCAGGTGTTCCGGTCCAAGCGCGCCAACGACGCGATCGGCGTCGTGGCGGGCGACCTGCTCGTCGGTCTCAGTTACGGCTGGTGGGTCGACAAGCACAACCGGCACCACGCGAAGCCCAACTTCGAGGGCCACGATCCCGACATCGGTGACGGCGTCCTCGCCTTCACCACCGAGCAGGTCGCCGCTCGCACGGGGGCCTTCGGCCGGTTCATGGCCCGGCACCAGGCATGGCTCTTCTTCCCACTGCTCACCTTCGAAGGTCTCAACCTCCACGTGGCGAGCATTCGTGCCCTGATCACCGAGCGAGCCCGTCGCTACCGCCGGACCGAACTGGCGCTGTTCAGCGTGCACACGGTGGCCTACTTCGGTGGCATCTTCCTCGTGCTGTCTCCGATCAAGGCCGTGGCCTTCATCGCTATCCACCAGGGCGTCTGGGGCCTCTACATGGGTTGCTCGTTCGCACCCAACCACAAGGGCATGCCGACCTTCCCCGCCAAGAGCGACATCGACTTCCTGCGCCGGCAGGTGCTGACCTCGCGCAACGTGCGCGGCGGCTGGTTCACCGACGTGCTGCTCGGCGGGTTGAACTACCAGGTCGAGCATCACCTGTTCCCGAACATGCCCAGACCCAGCCTGCGCAAGGCCCAGCTGCTGGTGCGGGCCTACTGCCAGGAACACCAGATCCTCTACACCGAAACGGGCCTGTTCGGCTCGTACGCGGCTGCGCTGCGCCATCTGCACGATCTCGGCGCACCGCTGCGCACGGGTCAGCCGGTCGCGTACGAGACCGGCTGAGCACTCCCCCGACACCCCCACCTGGACCCAGGTGGCGACCGGCACTACCTGACGGGACTACTGTCGATAACATGCCAATGGACCTCGAACAACAGATACTGAAGGTCCTTCGGGGCATGAGCGCCGATACCCGGCCTCCGACATTCGGCGACCTCGCCCGCCGCTTCGGCGTGACCGCCGACCTCGTCGCCCACGCCGCCCGCCGCATGGTCGAGAAGGGCGTGGCCAAGCCGTCGATGGTCGAGATCCACGGCGTGCAGAAGATGCACGGACTGCTGCCCCAGCCGAGCGCACCCGCGCCGGCCGTGGCCGCTGTCGAGAACTGACGCCGGCCCGCACCGAAGCATGCAGATCGGACCACCAGTCGGTTTCGACGCCGCGATGGGGTTCACCTTCGTCGAAGGCAGTGGCGACCGCGTCGTTCTGACCTGGGACGTCACCGAGGCGAATCTGCAGCCCAACGCCATCGTCCACGGCGGCACCTACTGCGGCGCCGTCGAGAGCGCGGCCAGCTGGGGTGCTTCGCTCTGGCTGGGCGAGCGGGGCACGGTGGTCGGCGTCGCAAACCAGACCGACTTCCTCAAGGCGGCTGCCGCTGGTCGCATGACCGCGACCGCGACACCGATTCACCGCGGCCGCAGTCAGCAGCTGTGGCTTGTCGAGATCGTCGACGAGCAGCAGCGTCTCGTCGCGCGGGGCCAAGTACGGCTGCAGAATCTGACGCCGCAGTAGGGTTCGAGCGACGCCGGACGAAGGGAAAACGTCGATGTCGCATGTTGCGCAGGCGCACACCGTTGGGCTGAGTCTGCCCGGGGGCGCTGAGCTGGAGCTGCCTATCGCGGAGGCGACCGAGGGTGCCGACGGCGCGAACATCAGCAAGCTCCTGGCGAGCACCGGTCTGGTCACCTACGACCCGGGATTCGGCAACACGGCCTCGTGCACCTCGGCGATCACCTACATCGACGGCGACGCCGGCATCCTGCGTTACCGCGGCTACCCGATCGAGGAGTTGGCCACCGGCTCGACGTTCCTCGAAGTCAGTTATCTGCTGATCTACGGGGAGCTGCCCAGCGCCGAGCAACTCGCCGGGTTCGAGGGCAAGATCCGTCGGCACACCCTGCTGCACGAGGATCTGAAGCGGTTCTTCGAGGGCTTCCCTCGCGACGCGCACCCGATGCCGGTGCTGTCGTCCGCGGTTTCTGCGCTGTCGACCTTCTATCAGGATTCGCTCGACCCGTTCGACCAGGAGCAGGTCGAGCTGTCGACCGTCCGGTTGCTGGCCAAGCTGCCGACGATCGCGGCCTACGCCTACAAGAAGTCGATCGGTCAGCCGTTCCTGTACCCCGACAA
>JAOPWD010000527.1 GCA_025965875.1 Pseudonocardiales bacterium | reverse complement strand
ACGTGTACCGGGGCACCGACGCCGTGGTGCGGGCCCAGGCGGCGTTCGAGGGTCCACCGGGAATGGGCGCGCAGCGGGGGCGAGTCGACGCCGCGGTGATTCCCACCCTGCGCTCGATCGACGGCGTCGCCGATGCCGAGGGCGCAATCTTCGGCTATGCCCGCCTGATCGCCAAAGACGGCAAGGCAATCGGTAACCCAGCAGCCGGCGCACCGGCTTTGGGCATCAACTGGTCTGAGAACAGCGCCCTGAACCAGTTCCGGCTCGTCGACGGCTCTGCACCGCGCACCGACAACGAGGTAGTCATCGACCGCAAGAGTTCCCACGATGGGCACCTAGGTGTCGGCGACACCACGACCGTCCTCGTCCAGGGACCACCACGGCTCGTGCGGATCTCGGGAGTCGCCCGCTTCGGCAACGCCGACTCCCCCGGGGGCGCCAGCGTCGTCGCCTTCCGCACAGCCGTAGCCCAGCTGTTGGTCGCAGCGCCGGGCAAGTACGACAGCATCAACCTCGTCGCCACGCCAGGGGTGTCGCAGAGCGAACTCGTCCACCGAGTGTCTGCAGCGCTGCCTGCCGGCACCGAGGTGGTTACCGGGAACGCGGTAACCGCCGAGACGCAGAGCGCGATACGCAAGTCGCTGTCGTTTTTCTCCACCTTCCTGCTCATCTTCGCGGGGGTCGCCGTGCTCGTCGGCGGATTCATGATGTTCAACACCTTCTCGATCACGGTCGCTCAGCGAACCCGTGAGAACGGACTGCTGCGTGCGCTCGGCGCCAGCAAGAGGCAGATCCTTGCCTCTGTGCTGATCGAGGCGTTCGCGGTGGGGCTGATCGCCTCGATCCTCGGGATAGGTGCAGGACTGGCCGTCGCTCTCGGCCTGAAGAAGTTGCTCCTGGCCGTAGGTATCGATGTTCCTGCGCAAGGTCTTGTGGTGAGCACGAACACGGTCGTGATCTCACTTCTCGTGGGTGTCTCGGTCACCCTGATGTCCGCGGTGTCGCCCTCCCGAGACGCGGCCAAGGTCGCGCCGATCGCCGCGATGCAGCTCGGGGTGGCGGGCAGTACCGGGTACGGGTCCAAACGGAGGATCTACGCCGGTGCGGGGGTTCTAGCCCTCGGTGTCGTCGCCCTGTTCGTCGGACTGTTCGGTGCCTTCTCACCGCCAGTGACCACCGTCGGGCTGGGTGCCCTGCTCGTCTTCTTCGGGGTGTCGATCCTGGGACGCACGGTGGCTCTGCCGTTGAGCCGCTGGATCGGCGCCCCACTGGCGCGGCTGCGTGGCATCACGGGCGAACTCGCACGCGACAACGCGATGCGCAATCCCAAGCGCACCGCGGCCAGCGCGTCCGTTCTGATGATCGGCATGGGGCTGGTTTGCTTCATCACCATCTTCGTGTCCTCGACCAAGGCCTCCATCAACAGTGGAGTCGACCGCGCCTTCACCGGCGACATCGTGCTGGATTCCGGCGGCGGGCTGCTCGGCGGAGTCGAGCATGGCCTCGCGCTCAAACTGAGCAGGCTTCCCGAGGTCAGTGCCGTCACCGGGCTTCGGCAGGGATTGGCGCAGGTCGACGGTAAGTCGGTCGTGGTGCAGGCTGCGGACCCCAGCAGCGTCTTCACGATCATGAAGATCGACGTCCGTGAGGGATCGACCGCGGCACTCGACGCGAACAGCATCGGCTTGTACGCCACCGTGGCCAACGACAATCATTGGACGATCGGAAGCGCCGTACCGGTCAGATTCGCGCGGACCGGGGCCAAATCGCTGCGGGTCGCGGTGATCTATGCAGAGAACGCCCAAGCAGGCAACTACTTCCTGGGCTCTACGGCCTACGACGCCAACTTCAGCAACCACTTCGACAGCAAAGTGCTCGTGAAGCAGCGCGCCGGCGTCTCCTCTGCTGCTGCGCTGGCCGCGGTGACCAAGACGGCTGCGGCCTATCCCGGGGTGAAGGTGCTCGACCGCGCCCACTTCAAGGCGCAGCAGACCAAGCCGTTGGCCCAGCTGCTTGCCCTCGTCTACGCGCTGTTGGGCTTGGCGATCATCATCGCGCTGCTGGGCATCGGCAACACCCTGGCATTGTCCATCGCTGAGCGGACCCACGAACTGGGGCTGCTGCGCGCCGTTGGCATGACCAGGTCACAACTGCGTTCTGTAATCAGATGGGAAGCTGTGATCATCGCTCTCCAAGGGACGATGCTCGGCCTCGTTATCGGCGTGTTCTTCGGCTGGGCGCTCGTGCGCGCGCTGCACGACCAAGGCGTCACAATGTTCCACCTGCCCGTAACCAGTCTGATCGTCCTCGTGCTGCTAGCCGCGCTGGCAGGCGCCGCAGCGTCCATCTTGCCAAGCAGACGAGCCGCCAGGCTTGACGTCCTGCGAGCCGTCGCGAGTAGTTGACCCCCGCACCAACCAGGTGATCTTCAACAGGTGACGACCGAAACGCTTTCGGATAGCTCGCCCCCGGGACTGGCTCCGAGCCCCAAGCTGTCCGCGTCCCGTGAGTGGCTGGGCCACGGTCGTTTCATGCGCTACGCGGCGGTCGGTGCACCCTCGTCGGTCGGGTGGTGATCAGCTAGATCGCGCAGCAAGTACTCGGCCGCGTCGTAGAGGTCAGTGCGGCCGAAGTTGGCGAGTCGTGCCAACGCCTGGTGCGCTGCGTCGGGTGTCCGGCCGCGTTCGAGGAGCACGCCGATGGCTTGATTTATCGCCGAACAGCGCTGCAGGATGCTCGGCGGCGCCATTGCGTTGATGGCTTCCAGCCGGTGTCCGAGACACTGAGGCGGTGATCAATTCGAGGTCTGCGTCGTCACCGGCTCCCGCTGGCTACCGCTTCCCGCGCGAGGTGATCGCTGTCGCGGTGCGCTGGTACCTGCGCTACGGGCTGTCCTATCGCGATGTTGAGGAATTGCTCGCCGAACGCGGCATCGACGTTGATCACGTGAGGGTCTATCGCTGGGTGCAGACCTTCACACCCGAGTTCATCGATGCCGCACGCCCGGCACGCCGCGCGACGGGCGAGAGGTGGTTCGTCGATGAGACCGACGTCAAGGTCGCCGGCCGCTGGACCTACCTCTACCGCGCGATCGATCAATACGGCCAGGTCATCGACGTTGTGCTGTCCGAACGCCGCGATGGCGCGGCCGCTCGAGCGTTCTTCACCCGGGCGCTGACCCGCGGACCAGCGCCGGCGGAGGTCACCATCGACCGGGCACCGGTCTACCCGCGCGTGCTCGATGACCTGGTTCCTGGCGGCGGGCACATCCTGGAGCAGTACGCCAACAACGCCGTGGAAGCTGATCACGCTCGACTCAAACCACGGCTTCGCCCGATGCGCGGACTCACGACGATCCGCTCGGCGCGCACGATCGTCGCCGGCCACGC
>JAOPWD010000507.1 GCA_025965875.1 Pseudonocardiales bacterium | reverse complement strand
GGTAACGACACCGAGACGTCGACGACGGACAGTTTGTGCTTGGCGAAATCGTGTTCCGCGGTGTAGGTGGCTTGACCGTTCGACCCCGTCACCAACACGTGACCGTCGAAGGTGAACGACACGCCTGCCAGGGCCGGCACCGTCTTGACGACGAGGGCGATCGGCCAGGGTTTGCGGTGCGGGTGCGGGCGGCTCTGTCCCGGAACCTTGTGCGGATGAAAGCGCAAAGTCTTGTGCGGATGTGGCCGAACGATTCTCGGCGATTGTCGCGGGCCGCGCGACGGCCCCGTGGCCTGCGTTCCTGGCCGCACACCCGGGTTTCTCGGGGGGGGCACGGTGATCGGAGTCGGGGTCGGTATCACGGTCCGCGTCGGCGTCGGCGTCGGCGTCGGCGTGGGCGAGTCGGTCGGCGTGGGCGTGTCGGTCGGCGTCGGGGTGTCGGTCGGCGTGGGCGTGTCGGTCGGCGTCGGGGTGTCGATGGGCGTCGCGGTGTCGGTGGGCGTCGCGGTGACCGACGGCGTAACGGTGACAGTCGGCGTAGGGTCCCGGGGCAACTCAAACCTGGCAGCCAGCTCGGCACCAGGGGTCGACGGGGCGGTGACTGCGATCAGAACCGTCACGGCGGACAGCAACCGGGCTGTTGAAGCAATTCTCATGAGTCGGCTCCCACCATGGCGGCATGCTCGACCATGCCGGGTTGACCATGTGCATCCCGACGGCCACGCCCCGACCACAGGAAGGCGAAGACCACCGAGCCGATGACTCCCAACAGCGCCACGCCGTAGCACCAATACACGATCGCGACGGACGTCGTCGGCGCCTTGCCTGGCACGCTGTGCCCGAACTGCACCTGTGCTGGACGTGGTGCGGCAGAGAAGTCGAATGCACCCACGAGTGACGTCGCTGCCTTGTCTCGAGCGGCCAGGGGAGCCAGGCCCCAGTTCTGTTCGATGAAGGCGAGCGCGCTGGTGTAGTCCATCGTGGTGTGGTCCACATAACCCTTGCGGGCATACGCGCTCACCAGCAATGCCGGAACTCGCAGGCCGTAGCCGTTCCGGTCGACCTGGGGCGGGGTGACGTGGTCGTACCACCCTCCGGAACCGTCGTAGGACAGCAGGAATGCCGCCGAGTTCCAGTACTTGCTGAGCATCAGATTCCCGACGAGGTCGGTGACCAGTTTCTGGCCGCCGGCGATTGAGTGGTCGGACCTTTCGCTCGGTCCGGAACTCGTGACGTAAGCCACCGCGGGCAGCGTGCCTTGGTCGAGATCGCGGTAGTACTGAGACAGGTCGACGATGTGCGAGCTCAATGCCGGATCGTCCACAAAGCGAGGAAAGTTCAGCAGTGGCACTCGGAGCGGCTGGCTGCTGGGATTGCGCTTCGACACCGTGTGGAAGTTTTGCTTGGGGTCATAGCCCTGCACGTAGAACTTCCAGCTGACTCCGGAGGCCTGGAGGCGGTCGAAGATGGTCATTTGTTTCGCGTAACCAGCGGCCAGGGCCTGCGGGGACTCAAGCGGAGGAGCGCTACCCGCGACCCAGTACGAGCGGTTTGACCGCTCACCGTCCCGGGTCGAGGAGAAGAAGCGATCGAAGAGCACGTAGCGATCGGCCAGACCCCAGTACGTAGCCAGGTCGCGCCGGTCGTAATAACCCATCGTCGTAGCGCCGTCGCGACCCTCAGCCTGGTAGGCGGCGACGAATCCGTCCATCCTTCCCCCGTCATACTGGTTGTTGATCTCGACCGTTCCCGCGCCGGGTGCCTGCGCGGCCTTGCCATGCAGCGAGAATCGCTTCACGCAGCCTTTGGACGGACCGGTGACGACGAGCTTCTGGCAGGTGTCAGCCGGAGCAGGGTCAGTGCCTGGATAGGAACCGAAATAGTTGTCGAAGGACCGGTCGCCTTGCATCATGTAGACGAAGTGCTGGATCGGGGTCGCCGGGTCCGCCGGAGCGTGTCTGGCTGGTGCCGCGGCCGCCGGCGAAGTTGAGAGTGAACACGTCCCGATCAACACCACGGCCAAAGCCGCCAGGCTCGCCTTCATCGGCTCGTCCTCACCCGGTAGATCACGACAACTGGCGCCGCGACTGGTTGTCCTGCCTTGGACCTGACGATGACGCTGGACGTGAAGACCGCCACGCCGTGGTACTTGTCGACCAACCTGGTCACCTTCTCGCCGAACGAAGGCGACCGGTTCGCGCTGTAGGAATCCCACACCAGGTAGCGGAACTTCCCCTGCCGGACGGAGAAATCCGGGTTTGGCACGGGCAAGTACGCGGGATTGCGGTTCGCCGGATCTGGACTCACTGACAGGGCGAATACCCGCCGCTGCCCGTAGAACTGAAGCACGTTCGCCATCGAGGGTCCGATTGCGAGGAGTTGTGCATCAGCGGGAACGTTGTCATGCACCCACCGGCCAGCCTCTCGGCCACCGGGGAGCCCGCCGGTTCCGGCGAGGTATCGTCCGCTCGTCGAAGGGCTGATCCGCTGCCAGGTCGGCAACAACAGGCTCAGCATCACCGCCACCACGAGAGCGGGCATCGCGAGTTCGCCCGCTCGACGGCGACGCAGCGCGGCAACCGTGGAGACGCGAGCGAGCGCGCGCCCGGCCAGTAGTGCCACTACCGGCGCAATGGGTAGCAGGTACTGGAACCCCTTCACGGGCCACAGGGAGAAGAACACCGTGGGGACCACGATCCAGAGGATCAGCAGCCGCTCCCGCCAGGTGTTCTCCAGCCGCAACCACACCAGCGCCACCGCAGCCGCCACGACCGTGGCCCAGCCCAGAGCGCCGGGAACGACATGGAAATAGAACAGCGTCTCGTGATTGGAGCGCCGGAACAGCTGCCACAACAGATAATGCTGTCCTGCACTCACCCGGCCTGATAGTGACAACGCCAGCGGAAACGCGATGATCACGCCGGCCATCACCAGCAATCCGATACCTACGTGCCGCAACCTCAAACGGACCGTCGGTGTCAACGCGAAGAATGCGTAGAGCGCGCCGACCATGACGATGCTGGTCTCCTTGGACAACACTGCGGCACCCATCAATGCCGACGTCGCGACCATCCAGGGCAGCGCGCCAGACTCGACGTACCGCACCGCGCAATACAGCACCAGGGTCGTGCAGAGGGTCATCAGTCCGTCGAGCAGGACCTGTCGGCTCACGATCACGTGGTACGGCATCACCGCCAGTAGGAGGCATGCAACAAGGCCGACCTTGTGCCCGTACAGGCGCCGCCCCAGCAGATAGGTGGCTCCGACCGTGGCAACCCCGATGGTCGCATTGATCGCTCGCGCCACCCAGTCACTGATGCCGTCGTGCATGCCGAAGGACAGCAGGATCTGCATGAAGAGCGGATGCGCCCGGAAGATGGGGAACATGCTCCGCATGACGTCGTTCCCGGCCAGGGACGCGGCAGTTCCGCTGTACACCGCTTCGTCGCTGTTGAACCCGACTTTGTCCAGTTGCCAAAAGCGCAGAATCGCCGCAAGGCCGAGTACAGCGACCACTGGGAGCGCGGAGATCAGGGTTGGTTGCCATGCCGCCAGTCGGGTCCGGTGGCCATCGAGCGGACGCGCGTCGGGCTTCGAGCCACCAGCCACCCGAGTCAATTCCGAGGCCAGGGGCGAGGTCTGGGCCTCGGCGGTCATGTCGTTGCCGCAGCGACTCTGGCATCCCCCGTCACCGGTGTCCCGACTTGTTCCGCAGCGAGTAGCGAAGCGATGTCGTCAGCCCACGAGAAGGTGTTGGAGGCAAGGCGACGCAGGCGGACCTTGCTTATCGCCGAGGCCAGGATTTCACGCTCTTTGCGCCGCAATTCGGCGTAGTCATCGCCACCGATGACGATCGAGGGCGCCATCTGACGGAAGGGCGGGAATCCGTAGGCGTCGTCGGTGTTCTCGACCAGTGTCTCGATCGCTTCGGCGAACGGGATCTCCGCGAGCGCGGGCTCGCCACGCTCAATCACGAACAGGTTCTCGACCCGGGTGTTTCGGATGACGTCGCATTCGATGAGCCGGTCGACGTTGTATTTCGGGGGCGGGACTACGCGCTGGGTCAGACAGTTCACCCCCATGATCGGAATATTCATCCCAGCCAAGACCAGACCGAAATCGCGACCTTCCTTGGAGTGCAACCGGCTCTGCAACTTCAGCCGCCGCCACTCGGCCGGAGTCAGGTCGCCCGTCTGGACCGCCCGCAGGGTGTGGTGGCTGATCGTCAATGGCTTGGGGAAACACGTTGCGTTTCCGAGCGGATCGATGATCGTCATGTCGTCGGACATGAACCGCGCGCCATGCTCGCGCAGCAACTTGAGCACGCTGCCGGTCTTGCCCGTATCGGTACGAGCCGACAGCAACAATCCTTTGCCGTTCAACTCCAGGCATGCGGAGTGCAGCAGGATCACTCCGCGCGACACCGAAATGAAACGGAGCAGCGCCTCGATCACGTTCGTATAGAGAACATGAGGCGAGCGAGCCAAACTCGGCGAGCACGTCACCTCGATCGTGTCCGCGATGTTGACCCGGAAGTTGGCTCCGAGCCGACCGAGGTGTTCCTGGTAGCTGATGCCAGGGGGGGAGGCGTACTGGGTGAGCAGCGCCCTGCTCCTCGGAGCGATACCGCCGACCTGACTGACCCGAATGCTCAGGTCGACGTTGTTTCCGAGCCACTGGGCACGGAAGTATTCCAGCTCCTTCAGCCGTACCTGGGACCCGACGGTCACCACACCATCGATGCAGTAGCGGTAAGGAAGGTAGCGACTCGTCGCAGACACTTGCTTGCTGACCTGCGCTTGTGTCGCCGCTTCGGGCGAGACAGGCTTGCTCAAGCTCGCCGGGTCGGCGACCGCGGGGGCATGCTGGACGCCGGTGAGGTCGACCGAGATTCGCATCGGCTGCTTCTGGATCTCCGGTCCTTCCTCTGGCATTGCATAGATGGCCGAGTCAGCGATTACGAAGCGGACGACGAACAGCAGGGCGAGGGTCACCAGGTTGGCCAGCAGCAGATTGGTTCCGAACGCCCCGACCAGCAACGCGAGTAGCGGCAACCGCGGTAGCAGTGACAGGTGGTTGAGCAAGTAGAAGCGGACGCCGCGGCCGGCCACGGTGCCGGGTTTCGGCCCGCGGAACACGAAAAGCTCCGTCAGGACGAAGTTCCACGTCGTGGAGACTTCCGTCGCCAGGACCGCTGCGACCAGGTAGTGGTGTTGAGCCGACAGCAGCCAGAGTGCGCCGGTGTTGATCGCAATGCCGGTAGCTCCGACTGAACCGAATCTGAGCATGCGGAGCAGGCGCGCGGTCGGCGCCGATCGTGCCGACGACGTCCGAACCTGGCTGCGAAGCAGAATGAGCCGCAGCCGAAGCAGGTGTCTGACGAAACGCCAGCCCTCGCGTAGCGACGCCTTACTCTCTCCGGAGATCCGTGTCCCGAACACGAACGGGACCTCTGCGATCTGCAGCCGGGGTTCGCGAACCGCAGTCTCGAGGAGGATCTTGAATCCCAGCGGGTGCAGCCGGTCGAGGTTGAGGGCGGCCAGACGCACGGCGAAGAAGCCGGACATCGGATCCGACAACCGGGCCAGACGGCGCGGGAACATCGTCTTCGTCAGTCGGTTGGCAATTCCGGACACCGCGCGTCGATAGCTGTGGGTAAGCCCGCCCGCACTGCCGGCGCCCTGGTACCTGGTTCCCGCGACGAGATCCAGCTGGCGGGCCTGACCGATCGCGACCAGACGAGGTACCAGCTCCGGCGGGTGCTGCAGATCGCCGTCCATGACGACCGCCCAGGACCCGCGTGCCAGCTTGAGGCCGGCGACTACGGCGCCGCCCAAGCCGCCGTGACGTGTCCCCAATGGGCGGTGCAGCAATCGCACGGCCAGACCGCACTCTCGCCCGGCGATGCGGATGGCGTCCGGTGTCTTGTCACTACTGTCGTCGACGAACAGAACCTCGGCAGGCACGTCGCCGAGTGAATTTGCCAGTTGCCCCAACAGAGCCGCGACTCCACTTTCCTCGTTGCGCGTCGGCACAATGACGGTGAACCAAGCGGCCGTGTCGGGCGCAAGAACCGTCACCTCTTCTGCAACGAGGTCTGTCGGCATGACTCGTGGGAGTTGCGCGCGGCCTGCAATTGAGCGCGACTCATCGACAATTCTGGTCACTTGGAGCCCCCCGGTCCGGTTAGGTAACGCGTATGCCGTGCCTCTACCACGTGTTCTCGCGGCTGACGGACAGCCGCCCCACAATGCGAACGTAGAGAGCGAAGGGCGCTGGCGCTTCGTCCAAACGAATGAGCCCGCTGTTACTTTGACGTTTCCGTGGACTAGTCCGGTGATATGGCCCGACGGCGATCGGCAGCTAAAGCCCTCCGGGCCGAGGCGGATCCTCTCGACGCAACAGTTCCACTACGTCGCCGGCCCCGTTCGCCCCAGTTGCAAGCCCGATCGGCGACTCCGCGGCGGCGGCCGCCACCCTGGCCGCCGCGAGACGGCTGTGGACGCCCAACTTGGCAAAGATGCTGCTCGTATGGGTGCGCACCGTGTTCACCGAGATCGACAACTCGCGGCCGATGAGGTCCTGTCCCTTATTGGCCATGATTCCGAGCAGAACCTCACGTTCCCGTGGTGACAACGTGTCGACCGTCGGGGCTTGTGAACGGGGAACGGCGGTGTCGGGGCCGGCGCGGACATCCGAACGCAGCGACCGAAGAACCGCACCGAGGTGCGGCGGCGGCCACCACGAAAGACCATGGCCGACGCCGCGCACCACCTTGATGAGGTGCCGCAGAGAGCTGGTTTTCTCCACCCACGCGGCGGCACCGGCGCGCGCGACCGTGACCGCAAGGTTCGTGTCAGTGCTGCCCGTCAGAACCACGATGTGACCTGCGGGGCACCCGCGATTGAGCCCGGTCACCAGCTCACCCGCAGCGAGGCCGGCCTGCTCTACGTCGACGACGGTCACATCGGGGCACAGCCTCGCCACCTTGCCTTGCAGATCGTGGTCATTGGTGCAAAAGCTGTCAAGGACGACGAAGTCCGGCAAGTCCGAGAATCGCAGCGTGAGGGTGTCGGTGAGCATGACTTGGTCGTCGACCAGCAGAACTCGCGTCGGAGCCATGCACAGATCCTGACCCAGAAAATCGGTTATGTCTTCCTGCCGGAGCGGGGACCAAACTCATCCATTTGGCGGAGATCGGGTGGCCGCTATCCAGCTATCGTCCGACGGCTCGCACGGCTCGGTCGCGTCTACGAGGTGGTAGCGCATTGCCAGCGACGCGGCCTCGAGGCGCGAGTGGACCCCGAGTTTGGTCAGCACCGCCTGGACATGACTGCGGATAGTCGTTGTCGAGAGCCCGAGGCGAGCTGCCATCGTGGCAGTGTCCAGCCCTGCGGCCAGCAACGCCAGGCATTCGAGTTCGCGATGCGTCAGATAGTTGGCCATGCGAAGCAGTTGTGGCGGGGGCTGTTCCGCCGCAGCGTTCGGTCGCGCAAATGAACCCTCGATGACAACCTCCCCGCCACTTACCCGACTCAGGACGTCGAGCAAGGCGGCAAACCCGCGAGTCTTGTGCACGTATCCGGCGGCACCGGCGTCCAGAGCCCGGCGCAAAGTGCCGGGATCCCTGTCCGCCGTGAGCACGACGATTCGGGTGTGCGGACTTGCGCCGGTCAGTTGCTCGATCAGGTCGACTCCGTCACCGTCGTGCAGATGATTCTCGATAATGCAGATGTCGGGCTGCAAGGTCTGGACGTTGTTTGCCAGCGCGGCGCGTGATGTCACCGCCGCGACCACCTCATGACCCAACTGCTTCAAGATCGCCGTCAACGCGTCCGTGAAGACCACATGATCGTCGGCCAGAACGATGTCAAGGTGCTCGCCCATATGTCCCCCGAATACCGGTAGCCGCAGGCTGTTCCATGCGGAATTCCGCTGACGCCCACCAGCCGGCAGTCTGGAGGAAGTCGTTGCAACAAAGTCCAGTCAGTGGTGCCCGTGAATCAACCGTAAGGGGGCACTCTCCGCCCTCGCAAGCATTGAACGCCGAAGCACCTTCCTGAGCAACCAACCGCGGCTATGAGATCTCGCGCGAGGTGGGGACAAACCTCTCGAAGGTCGCGAGGCGTGCACAGCGGCGCCCGCTGGGGCCTGCTCGGACGGTCATTCGCTACTGTCACCGAGACTTTGGTCCCGCGATCCTGCAGAGGTCTCCCTCGTTGATCAACTCGCCTTTGGTGCGAATCGCGCCAAAGGTCGCGGGCAGACGCGAGTTGATCAACGCCAGAGTGCGGCTCCTCAGCGCGAGATGGCGTCCTTGCTGATGGGCAACTCGACGGTGAACGTCGTCCCTTCGCCCACGACGCTGCGGCACGTGACAACGCCGCCACTCGCGGCGACCACGGCTTGGACGATGGACAGGCCGAGACCGGTGCCGCCCCGAGCGCGTGATCGGCTGGTGTCGGTGCGGTAGAACCGTTCGAAGATCCGCGCGACATCGTCGGCTGCGATGCCGGGACCTCGGTCGCTCACCTCGAGTCGTGCCGTCGTCGGGGTGGTCGTCAACGTGACGTCGACCGGAGTGCCGGGCGGCGTGTGCACGATGGCGTTGGTCAACAGATTGGCCAGCACCTGACGCAGCCGATCGCTGTCGACCGGAACCGGCACGTCGGACTGCGGTCCGGCGTAGTCGATGCTTCGGGCAGGCTCGGCGGCCAGGGCATCCGCCACGGCGTCGGAGGTGAGCGCCGCAAGATCGGCAGGTCCGTCTGACACGACGTCGGACTCGCTGGGTTGATCCAGTTCGGCCAGCAGGAGCAGATCGTTGACCAGGCGACCCATCCGGGTGGCCTCGGCCTCGATCCGGCTGGTCGCCTGCAGTTGCGACGCTTCGTCGGTGACCGCTCCTTGTCGGAACAGCTCGGAATACCCGCGGATCGTGGTCAGCGGAGTACGCAGCTCATGGCTGGCATCGGCCACGAAGCGGCGCAAGGTCGCCTCACTCGCCGCCCGCGCGGTGAAGGCAGCCTCGATCTGACTGAGCATGCCGTTCAGCGACTCGGCCAGTCGCCCGATCTCGGTCCCAGGCCGCCCGCCGGTTACCCGTTGGGACAGGTCTCCCTGCGCGATGCGGTGCGCGGTGTGTTCGACGTCGGTCAACGGTCGCAGGCCCAACCGGACGGCGAGAGTGCCAAGGGCGGCAAGCAGGGCGAGGACGAGTGCGCTGACGCCACCGATGACCAGCTCGAGTCGGTGGACGGTGGAGTCCACGCTGCTCAAAGAAATGGCGATCGTGTCCGCCCCGCTGTGGTCCGATCGCTCGACCGCGAGGATGCGAAATGTTGATCCTCCGGATGCGGCGTCCACAGTGAACGCCGAGCCGGCGTGCGCGTTGACGGCGGCGGTGTCGAGGCCAGAGACGTCCGGACGGGGATCGCCGGCCTGGATCGGGCCGCCGAACTGCCGCAGGATGGCGCCGTGTGTGTCGATCTCGGTGAAGATGTACGGGGTCGGGAGCTGTCCGGACGGCGCGACCGACACTGGCGGTGGGGTCGTGCCGATGGGCGCGCGTCCCTTGGCCCGCAGCCCGATCATGAGCTGCTGATCGAGGCGCTGCACGAGATAGCCACGCAGTAGCACGGAGGCCGTGATACCGGTCGCGGCGATGCCGATCGCCGCCAGCCCGACCGTGGCGACGAGCAGGCGGGTCCGCAGGGACAAGCCGCGAAGGGACCGACGGACCCGGACTCTTCGTCTCATGCTCGCCTCCCAGTACTCCTCGCGTCGGACTGCCGCGAAGAGTACGTCGCGGCAATGTGCCTACCCCACAGCGTTTGCGGCGATCTTGGCCAAGGACTCGACCAGGGTGATGCCGGACTGCTCGTCATCGTTGTGCTGCGTCAGGACGGAGATCGCGATCAGATCGCCGTTGACCGTGATGAGAGCGTCGCTGTTCACGGCCCAGCGCCCCGCGTCGTCGTCGACATCGAGCCAGCCGTTCTTCACCGCGACGGTGGTCCCCGGATCGGCCGCGTCGAGCTCATCGCGCCCGCAGATGCCCAAGAAGATCGACTCGGCGGCCGAGTTGTCGCTGTTTTCGATCATCGCCACCGCCTCGGCATCCTCGTTGGCGTCCAGGGGCGTGCCGGCGCGCTGGTGTTGCAGCAGCAGGACCTCGAGGAGATCGAGCTTGACGATGCTCGCCGTCACCATGCCGCCCGTCGCGCCGAAGGTGTAGCTCTGTCCGGTGTCGGGGTTCGTCGCCGCGATCGCAACCGATCCGGTCGGCAGCGACCCGACAATCCGGGTCGACTCGAAATCGGCGAGATCATCCGCGTCAGCCGGCGACGTCCGAGGGGCGGCGGGAGACGAGGTGGGAGCGATAGGCGACGTCGTTGTCGCCGACTGCGTGGGCGAGGCGGGCGCGACGGCCCCCGCCCCGCCCTCGTTCGAGCCGCCGGCTCCCGCCGCGTTCTGCCTCGCGAGGACGAGCAGGACGCTCACCGTGCCCGCACACACCGCACTGGTGATGGTGACTCGACGGGTGCGGATTCGCGGGCGGCGGTGTTGGGGATGCATACCCCCGACCGTGCTGGGCGTAGCTGGCGCACCACTGCGGTCCGCTGTCGAACTCGCTGTGCGACGTGGCCTTGCGACCCAGTCGGCTCATGCTCAACCACCTCCGGCCGGGGCACCAGCGCCGCCGCGGCCCGCGAACCCGCCGCCGGCGCCTCCGGCGCCGCCGCCGAAGCGGCCGGTGGTGGTGGTGCCGCTGTTCGCGCTGCCGGGCAACGGCTGGGACGGGTCGGCCAGCAGCACGCTCTGCCCCGCCTTCAGACCGGACGTGATCTGGGTGAGGTCGGCCCCGGAAAGCCCGATCGACACCCGGGCCGTGCTCTGCTTGGAGCCGTTCACGACGGTCACGGTGTAGGTGCCGCCGGCTCCGGTGTGAATCGCGGACGTCGGTACGGCCGTCGCGTTCGTCGCCGACCCGGTGGTGATGATGACGTCGGCGCCGGACCCGTCGTAGATCGCCGGGCTGTTGGCGGCTAGCCGGACCGTCACCGGGAAGGTCGTTTTCGACCCTGACGTGGTGCTCAACAGCCCGATCGACTCGACGGTTCCGTGCAGCGATGCGCTCTGGCCGTCCGCGGCCACCGTGACAGGTTGGCCGACCTTCACGCTGTCGATCTGGCCCAGTGCGACCGAGGTCTGCACCCCCTCGACGCCGTTGCCGACGATCGTGATCGACGCACCGCTCGACGATGAGCCCGGCCTGAGCCCGACTGCCGCGACGGTGCCCGTGGACGGGCTGGTCAATGTAGCCGCGGCGCGATTCTGCTTCGCCGCAGCGAGTTGGGCGGTCAGTGAATCGATGGACGCCTGGTCAGCGGCCAACTGGGCGGCACTGGCCGGCTGGGCGGTCGCGCTCGTGCCCCCCGAGGCGCCACCGCTCGATGCGCTGCCGCCCGCTGCTCCGCCACCGGTCCCGGTAGTCGGTGCGCCCGTTCCCGAACCGCCCGCGCCACCGGAGCCCGCGCCACCTGAGCCCGCGCCACCTGAGCCCGTACCGCCGGTGCCTGTGCCGCCGGAGCCAGTCCCGCCGGTGCCTGTGCCGCCGGTGCCGGTGCCGCCGGTGCCGGTGCCTCCGGTGTCTCCGGTGCCGCCTGACGACGAGCCGAGCTGGGCGATCGCGTTGTCCAGCGCCGTGATCGCTGAGTCGAGCGTGTGCAGATAGCCGTCCTGCGCGGCGAGCTTCGCGTCGACAGCTGCCGTGTCCGTCGCGAGGGTGTCCGCGAACGCCGCGTAGTTCGCCGACGCGGTGGTGCACTCAGCGGAGCTCGGCGCGGGAGTGCCCGTCGAGCTTGCGCTCGTCGCACAGGCGGTGACCTGCGCGTCTCGCAACGTCGTGTTCTCTGTGATTGCGGCGTCCACCGTCTTCTGGGCGGCGTCGAGATCGGTCTGCCCGGCATCGACCTGCTTCTGCGCGGCGATG